>DASQHA010000243.1:0-3133 GCA_035632335.1 Terriglobales bacterium | reverse complement strand
AGATGGACAATTCGTGATTTTCGTGGTGACGAGCGTAGCGTCTACGCCGGCAGCCCAGCTTCCGGATAGTTCGGGCAGTCCAATTCCCCAACCTATTGGGATCTACCTGTTCCAGAAATCGCAATGACGCGGGTGTCTGAGTGTAGCTTCAGAAATGGGTTTTGGCTGAGGAGGTCGGAATTGTTATTCGCAGGGCTGGGTACCTTTACCCGTCTCTAGCGTGTTTACTGCCGTTCGCGGGCAACAGACAGATTTGCTTTTATTCAGCGGCAAGATTGTCTCCTGAAACAATTGCGCTGGCAGAGTTTCCGCTGCCGGAATTTCTCACGCACTGTCGAAATACGCTTAACATCGCGAGGGATTGCCTGGCCGCTCCGATAATCTCTCCTGGCCATCCCTTGAAAACGATGTGCCGAGAGCGTTGTTAGGCTGACAGGAATTTGATCTCTATCCCGCCTGCTTGGCTTCCGCCCCGTAAGGGGCTGCGAGGCTTTTGTGTATTCATCCTGCGACCTTATATATCTTGTTTCTAATAATTGACACTGCATTAATACGAAATTGAATACCTATGGATTATAAGCCTGGGCATGTGGCGGCATGCAGGCTCGGCGGTGAGCGCGGCGGGGAAAGAACGATTTCTTTTCACTGTCGCGTCTGATCGTGCCGCCCATTCGCGCAGGTAACGGAGGAGGTTCTCCAGCGACTGATCTTCCGCCGCGTGATCATTTCACTTTGAAACATACAAGGAGACGATATGAAATTTATGAAGTATCTGTTCGCTTTCGCGCTTGCGGTTGTGTTTTGTTCAACCGCGAGTGTTTCCCATGCTCAGACGGTCCAGTACCTCGGAACCGGTTCTTCCGCATTGTTCTTGGAACTTGGACAGGCTGCGGCGGGATTGTCCGACACGGGCTGCTATTGGACTCAGAAGAGCACTTCCGCCATTGCGGCCAGAGATGACCGCCCCACGATTCCGGCGGGCGAGACGGACGAAAATGGAAGCATCGTGATCGCCTGGGGCCCCGGCACGGGAACATGCGCTGCACCCGTGGCGCCTTTCAACATTTACTCCAACATGAACTTGGACTCTGTCCTTGGGGACAGGTGCTTCTTCATGGTTAACGCTGCGGATCAGGGCGGATGCATTCAGATCATAACCATTGCCGCGGGGACTGCGGGTAACCCCGGAGGCACGAGTCTACTCGGCTCGGCGTTTAATGACACGCCCATTCCAGGGAATGTTATCTCCGCACTTAACGGTCAACGCATTTTTGTCGCCGCAACCGATGTTCGTCCGGAAGATGCCAAATTTGCCAGCGCGCGCATGTTTACCGCTTGCGGCGCACCCATTGTTCGAAATCCCTATATCAATACTTCCTATCAGACCTCCGGGCTGGGATATCAGACCGCGACCACAGGTGTCGGGACACCCATTCAGAGCTTCACCAACCCGGGTGTTGTGTTTCATGTCCACGATTTCAACATTTCGGGAAATGATCCCATCTCCGGTCAGCCACTGGCAGGGGCGGGTCGTTCCCCCTACACTGTGACCACAGTCGGCGCGCAACCCATGATGATCGTTGTGAGCCCTGTTCCCGCGAGTCCCACGGGCATTGCCGCTGCGACGGACATTATGGGCCAGACCCTTTCGGAGTTCTTTAATGGCACCTATGGACGGGCTACGGACATCTTTGGCCCGACCTCCCCGAACGCCGTTACAACGCTCATCCGCGAACCTCTCTCCGGAACTTACAACACATTTGAATATTCCAACCCCAACAGCAACCAATTCAAGTCCTCCCAGGAAGCCAGCAATTGCTCCGGCGCCGTGGTGAAGTCGAACCCGATGAATCTTTCCTCCGCCAATGGCAAGGTCCCTGGCGCCAGGAGAATTCGCGCCGTTGGAACCGGCGAAGTGGTTGCTGCGCTGCAAGCGGCCGCCACGGACACCATCGGCTACTTCTTCTGGAGCGCGGCCAATGCTTCCAACTTCACCCCGACCAATGGCAAGTACCTGACCGTCAACGGCGTCGATCCAATCCTCCCCAGCTACAACTCCAATCCAGTTGCACCCGGTGTTCTTCCCACCGGGGCGAACCTCAGCGCCGTGACCTTCCAGAACCTTAACGCCGGTGACTATTCCATCTGGTCGGCATTGCGACTCGTGAGCGTTTCTCCGACGCCTGCAGGCGTCACCAATCTGGTGGCTGGAGCGCAAACACTCAGCTCCACCCAGAATGACTTTATCCCCCTGTCGAAACTAAAAGTATGGCATTCGCATTTCAACTTGTTTGCCATTGGAGTGACGAATAATACGAACGGCAACACGGTCAATCCCGCCACTCCCGGCGACCTGTGCAGCCTTGCCACGTCTCTCACTGAGGCGGGCGGTGACGCGGGTGCCGCGAACATCTCCATCCACGGCAACAACGATTTTTGCAATGACTTCAATGTGCCGATCGGTATCAATGACAAGAACAACTAGCAATCGAACCCGATTGCAGGCATTGGACGTGTCTTGATGGGAGCGAGGGCGGGCCGG
Organism: Terriglobales bacterium; assembly: GCA_035632335.1. Classification (GTDB taxonomy): domain Bacteria; phylum Acidobacteriota; class Terriglobia; order Terriglobales; family Acidobacteriaceae; genus JAIQFF01. The sequence continues at coordinate 591 of DASQHA010000243.1, read as the reverse complement.
ATTTTTCCGGCCCTCCCTTTTCCCATTGTGTGTGTGGCTTTCGCAAAGTTGCAATCAAGCATCCGCGGGAATCGCCGGCCAGAAGCGGCGTTCCTAGAAACATCTCGAGGACCCTTAGGAGATCACATGCGTAAGTGCGGTTTTCATTTACTACTGCTAGCGCTTCTTGTCTTTCCGGGAGCGGCGTCCGCCAAGCAAGGCAGCGCGGCAAGCGGCAAGAACGCGCACAAACAGAGTGGCGTGAAAAACCCTCCCGCTCCCCCGACGGAGGTAGAAAATTGGAACGCGCTCGATGACATCAAGTCCGGGCTGCAACCACGGCCCCCTTTCGTAGTGCAGCGGGACGAGGAACCCGACTTTGTGCGGGAACTCGTTCGCGTGCAGTGGCGCACCGGTGATCCCATCGACCTGTGGATCATGCGCCCCAGGATCTCGGGCAAGGTTCCCGTCGTTCTCTATCTTTATAGCTATCCAGGTGATCCCAATCAGTTTCGCGACAATGGATGGGGCAGCCGTGCCACGGCAGACGGCTTTGCCGCCGTTGGCTTTGTATCGGCGTTGACTGGGCAGCGATACCATATGCGGCCGATG
>DASQHA010000242.1:0-12959 GCA_035632335.1 Terriglobales bacterium | reverse complement strand
CGACTTCGCAGCCGCCGGCGGCCGCGCCGGAGTGCCGTCAGCCTTGACGTAGTGGGCGTACCACGCCAGGTCGCGCTCCAGGCGATCTTTAATGTGCGAGGGCGCCTTAAATTCGTGGTATTCGCCGGGATAGACCACCAGTTCAGTCTCTCGCCCCAGACTCTTCAATGCCTGATACATTTGCTCTCCACCCAGGACCGGCACATTGGAGTCAATATCGCCTCCCATGAAAAGAGTCGGCGTGGTGATGTTCGTCACCTTGTAAAAAGGCGAGATCCTGTCCCAAACTGCCCGGTCTTTCCAGGGATATCCCAGCTCGGTTTCGTAGTCGCGAATGTACTCGTCATGTCCGTAGAGAGAGGCAAAGAGTGCCCCGCCGGCGCCCGAGATGGCCGCCTTGAAGCGTGTGGTCTGGGCGATGATGAAATCGGTCGAGATTCCCCCGTAAGACCATCCTCCCACGCCGAGTTTATCGGGATCAGCCAGGCCTTGCGCAATCGCGTAGTCGACCATCGCCATATCGTCCTGAAAATCCTTGTTGCCCCAATCCGCGTCAATCGCCTTGGCATAAGCCTGACCGTAGCCGCTGGAACCCCGAGGGTTCGGACATAGCACAACGTAGCCATTGGCCGCGAAGAGCTGCGGCAGATGGAGGAACTCCGCCTGGTAATCCTCAACCGGCCCCCCGTGCGGGCGGAGAATAGTCGGATACTTCCTGCCCGGCACATAGTCGATCGGCTTGTAGAGATAGCCGGAGACCGTGGTGCCGTCCTTGCTCTTGAACCTGACGTACTCGGGTGCAACCAGCTTGACCTGAGACAGGAATTCGTCGTTGGTTTGCGTGATGCGAGTGAGCTTGCCCGCCGGAATGGTGAAAATCTCGCTGGGACGATCCGCCGTGGTGATCTGCGCCGCCACATCGCCCGTCGGGGCGACGGAATAGGCGTAGACAGTCAGGCGTCCACTGATGGGACGCGTGATCTCCCCGCCACCAGCGGGAACGCGGCAGAGGTTTTGGGTGGCGTCATCGTCGGCGATGAAGTAGATAAATTTGCTGTCGGGCGAGAAATGGGGTTCGGTGGACATGCGGTCCAGATTCAAGGTAAGTACTTTGGCCTCGCCTCCGGTCGAGGGAGAGACCGCGATGTGGGTCGTAGCGTAGACGAGCAGTTTGGGATCGAGCTGGGACACGTAGGCGATCCACTTCCCGTCCGGTGACCAGGCGGGTGAATCGTCGGACCCAGGATTGGTCGTGACCTGCGTCAGGTGCGCGCCCTTGTCGGGGTTATCGGCGGCAACCACGAAGATGTTGGAGTCATAGTTGCGGTCGGGATCGGGGCCCGTGCGCTTGCTGCTGAAGGCGAGGAACCTGCCGTCGGGCGACCACGCCGGATGCACGTCATCGAAATCGCCGGAAGTGACCTGCGTCAGGGTCTTGCTGCCGACATCGAAAATGTACAGATGGGTACGGAGCCGCTCCAGGTAGCCGATCTCATCTTCCTTGAATATGTAGCGGTCCACCACCCACGGACGCTGCGCTTTAGGCTTCTTCTCTTTGGTCGCCTTGCCCTGGCTCTTTTCCTGGGCTCTCTCTTTGGCGGCTTCCAGGTCTTCCGGGGAGGGATCTTGCAGCACCAGGACGATGCGCTTGCCGTCCGGCGACCAGGCGAAATCTTTGACGTCCTGCACCGTCTCAGTGAGAGGCTCGGCCTCTCCGCCCAGGCGGTTCAACAACCAGACGTAGGATTTGCCGTCGTCGCGCTTGGAAAGGAATGCCAGATACTTCCCGTCCGGGCTCCAGCGTGGATGCTCGGATGATTCTTCCTCTGAGGTCATCGCAATCGGATCCCCGCCCGCGGCTGCCACCATCCAGATCCGGGTCTTGTTGTCATCATCTTTCAGGGACGCGGTCGAGACCGTGTACGCGATCCACTTGCCGTCAGCGCTGATCTGCGGGTCTGCCACCTCCCGCACCTGGAAGTAATCATCAATCGTGATGGGACGGAGTGCAGCGGGCGCCGCTTGCGCGCCTGCAATCGATGAGCAGAGAGACAACCCGATGGTGACTGCTGCGCTGAGCAGACCGAGTGAGCGAAGGTTCATCTGTATGACCCCGGGACATGAAAAAAGGTGTTTGGAAAAATCTGCCGGAGTGTAGCACAGGCGAGGATGGCAAATTTGCGAGGTGTCCCTTTCCGCGCAACTCACCTCAGGCCACGTAGGGACAGCTGTCCTCATTTTGTCCAGTCGAGCACAGCTCGACCGGTTTTTGCCGGAAGCGAAGAGATCGGAGCTGCGCTCCGCTGGACAGCCGGGGCGGCTGTCCCCACGTGGTTCGTGGCTCTCCTGTAGTGATGCGCTTATGGGGGTCCTTCGACTGCGTGCTCATGAAGACAAGAGAAGAGCGACTATGCGATTACCGGGGCGTTGCTGACTCCGGCAGTGCCGAATACGCGCCGGTAGCGTTCGATTTCGGAAGGTGGTCCCAGGGCCTTGGAGTAGTTGTCGGAAAGTTTTACCGCTGGCCGACCGTCGGCCTCGGTGACCTTGCAGATCAGGCTGACCGGATCGAAGCCGCTGCCGCCGGCGGGATCGCAACCGCGAAAATCGTTTGTAAGCAGCGTGCCCCAGCCGGCGCTGAACCGCGCTCGCCTCCCAGGCGTCCACTTCTTGCGGTCTAAGAAATCGGCCGCGCTGCGAAAATCCTTGGCTGTCGTGCCGCTGCCCAGCGTCCCACCGAAATAGGCATGCAGGCCGAGGATTTCATCGACGTCCAGCGTGTCGGAGGCAATGATCAGCTTGTTGTGCGGGTCCCGCCCCCGCGCTTTCAGCCAGTCGATATACTCGTCGCCCGCGACATACGGATTCTTGCTGTCGACCCGCTGCCCGGTCCAGTCCGCCGCCCAGTCCGGCGCGTCTTTCAGAAACTGGGTGGTTCCAAACGTGTCCGGCAGCATGATGAGCAGCTCGCCCTGGTAGGTACTCTGCCACATTTCGAGCACGCGGTACTGGGACGCTCTCAGCACCCGATCGTCCGGAGCCAGCGCCGCCAGGACCATGGGTATTTCGTGCGCGTTCGTGCCAATCGCTTCCAGATCGTGCTTGTGCGCCAGGAAGGCGTTCGAAGTTCCGGTAAAAGCGGTTCCCAGGTTCGATGCCATCGCTTCCACCACATATTCCTGCCAAAGAAAACTATGCCGGCGGCGGGTCCCGAAATCCGCGACGTGCAGATCGGGGACGCCGATCAACTGTTCGATCTTGCCCCACAGTTTCGTCTTCGCCCTGGCGTAGAGGATATCGAGGCCGAACTCGCTCAGCTTTTTCAGGCCGGCCCGGGTCTTCAGTTCGTCGATGACCGCAAGGGCATAGAGTTCCCACATCGTGGTATCGGTCCACAGGCCTTCGAAGGACAGCTCAAACTGGCCGTCCTTGACCGAGAGCTTGTAGTCCGACAGTCTGAAATCACGCTCCAGCCAGGCCAGGAATGCGGGTTCAAAAATCCCCCGTTGACCGTAGAACGTGTTGCCCGCCAGCCACACCAGTTCCGACTTTCGAAACCGCAGACGGCGGACGTGTTCCAGCTGCGCGGTCAACTCTTCGGGCGGAAACATGTCGGCCAGCCGCACCGACGAAGTGCGGTTCAGCAGCGAAAACGACACCGGCGTTTTGGGATAGTGCTTCCAGATGAACTGCAGCATGAGCAGCTTGTAGAAGTCGGTGTCGAGCAGGGACCGCGTCACTGGGTCGAGGGCCCAGTTGTGGTTGTGCGCGCGCTCGGCGAAGTTCACGATCATCCGTCAATATCCTCGGTGGAGGCTGGCGTCCCCGGCCTCAATGTGATTGCGCCACTACATTCTCCAGTTCGTCCGCGGCCTTGCCGATCCCCGCGGCGGCGTTCTGGATCACCTGCGCGACCTGCGGAATCTGGCCGTCGGCTTCCTTCCACTTCTTCTCATCCATGTATTCCCGGACGGCCGCGATTGGCTTGGCCCCGTAACCCGTGTAGGCGCCGGGCGCGTAAATCTGGTTCTTGAACCAGGGCCGTTCCGGAAGACCCTTTTCATTCAGGAACAGACGGGAGATTTTCAGCACATCCGCGTTCAACTGTTGCAGCGACTGCTGGGGAAGAGCGGGCGAACCTTTGGCCTGCCAGTCCGACAGCGCTTTCGAATATCGTTCGGAACTCTTCTTGAGCAGGTCAATCGCATTCTTCATGGGCGCAAAATTCATGTACGGCGGCACGATCTCGGCGGCAGGCGGCACCGAAGGCTTGCGGGGATCCGCGGTCGCGGTAAAGATGCCTTCCTGCAGCTCCAGATTGCGTTCGGTGAATTCGTCCTGCTTGTCTTTGAGCAGCTTCTCCAACTCGGCTTCGTATTTCGCAATGGCCTCGGCCTGAGGAGAGTAATCGACGGGGATCAGGTCGGCGCCCGCCAGCCGCATCATCGCCGTGCCTGCGGTTTGTGCCAGGGCGCGGCCGTAGGAGAAATCGGTATCGGCGAAATGCGTGTACCAGTAGAAATCGTCGTAGATGGAATGATACTGGTCGCCATCGTCCTCGCCGCCAAACTCAACGCTCAAAGTCGAGATGCCGGCGAAATCCCGAAACGCGGTGTAGTCCGATCCGTCGCCCAGGGCCTTGACCAGAAGGTCGCCACTTTTGCGGACGGCGTTGCGCTCCTCCGCGTCTTTTGCCTTGGCAATGCTGGCCAGATGCGAGCGTTGAAACACGGTGGTGTGAGTTTCCGGGTCCTGTATATCGCGAGCCACGCCGCTGATGAAGCTCTGCAAATCCTGCGTACCCCCGGGAAACAGAAAGCCTCGCTCGTTGCCATCGGAATTGATGTAGGCGACGGCGTGCGTCTTCAGCTCGTCCAAGTGATCTTCGACCCATTCGACGGATCCCAGCAGTCCGGGTTCTTCTCCATCCCATGCGCAATAGATAATGCTGCGCCTGGGAGTCCAACCCTGGCGATGCAGCTCGCCCAGCATGCGCGCTTCTTCGAGCATGGCGGCCTGGCCGGAAATCGGATCGTCGGCGCCGTTTACCCAGGCGTCATGGTGATTACCGCGCAGCACCCACTGCTGGCCGGCATCCGACCCTGCCAGGGTGCCGATGACGTCGTAAATCGGCTTGATGTCCCAGCTGGATGCGACTTTGAGATGCACCTGCGCCGGCCCGGGGCCGATGTGGTACGTGATGGCTAGCTCTCCGCGCCAACTTTCCGGAGCTACCGGACCCTTCAGCGCCGAGAGCAGCGGCAGCGCATCCGCATAGGAAATCGGAAGCACCGGAATCTTAGTGATCGTCTTCGCTTCCTGGATCGAAAGCCGTTTGGCATCCGCCGTCGCAGCCACCCCCGGTGTCAGAGGATCGCCGGGATAGTCGGTGTCCATCACACTGCCTCGTTGCACCCCTTCTCGCGGCCGCCAGCCGCCGGAGGGATAGTCGTCGCCTTTATAGAACCCGTCACCTCTTGGATCCGAATAGATGATGCACCCGATCGCTCCGCGTTCCGCGGCCACCTTCGGCTTGATGCCGCGCCAGCCGTCTCCGTAGCGGGAAATCACGATTGCGCCTTTGACCGAAATTCCCAGGCGGTCCAGTTGCTCATAATCTTCGCGATTGCCGTAATTGACATACACCAGCGGCGCCGTAACGTCTCCGTCGATCGAATACGCATTGTAGGTGGGCAGCTGTTCGGCGGTCTGGTTACTGGTGGGGTCGGAAGGCACGACCGGTTCCTGCATCCGGGCCTGAAACCGGGTCGGCTGCAGCATTTCGACCAGGCGAACTTTGGGAGTGGGAAACAGCACATTGAAAGTTTCAATCTTCGCGTCGAATCCCCATTCCTTGAACTTCGAAAGAATCCATTCGGCGTTGTCCTTGTCGTACGGCGATCCCACATGATGGGGGCGGGCGCTCAAGCGGCGCATGTTCTCACGAATGTTTTCCGGCGAAATGCCGCTTTGAAATTTCTTCTCCCAGTCGATCTCCGGCGGCGCGCTTTGCGAACTGTATCCCGCAAGCCGGGAAGACGTTTGTGGGGCTGCGGACTGCCCCAAACCGGGATGGGCCGAGATCAATTGCGTGATGGCGAGCAGTGAGCCGAATATCCACCGAAGTGTCATGTATCTCCTCTGATTGAAATGGTAATGGAAACGGCGGCGAAAGTATTTTCCGACGCACGATGGCGCGGTACACGGATGCGGTCCACGGACAACGCTCCTCGGCCCCGCCCCGTTCGCGCTATGGATTCTAACGGATTCTGCCGGCTATCCGAGGCGGGAATTAGGCTGCGCTGCCGCTCAGCTTTTTTTGCGCGGCCGGCTCACAAAAACATGGTAGGTCACCGCATCCCAGGCGTTATGAATGCCGATGAACAGCAGCAGAAGCGCCGCCGCGGCAACGCCGAACATGGCGCCATGGGCGTCGCGGCGTGCCGCATAAGCCGATGCCGCCAGCGTTCCGTAGGCCGCGAAGGGCAGAAGAACATGAAACAACCAATCCTCAAACTGAGGAGAGTACACGGATTGCATTCGCATGCGCCGAACCACGATAACCTGGTAGACGATCCCGGTCAGGCCGAGCAGGGCAAAAAGAGCTGCGGCGCTGCCCGTCCCGCGCCAGGGAGCGCTTACGATGGCGGCCAGCAGCAGCACGGCCGAGAAATGAACGATGGTGGGCGTCGCAAACGCCGCGCCGGCCTGCGCCTGATTGGGCGCGAGAGGCATATCGGAAATGAGGGTGATGACCACGAACTGCAATCCAATCAGCGCGCCGGCAGACGATCCGACGATTACATAGAAATTCTCCCAGCCCGCGAGTTCCGTCATCTTGTCCCCTCGATTCAGGTCACGCCCAGAGTCGGGTATCCTGACGCAATCTGGCGATGTCCCTTGCCGGCGCGCTCCCGTAGAAGCGGCTGTATTCCCGGCTGAACTGCGATGGGCTGAGATAGCCGACGCGCTCACTCGCAGCCCCGGCGTCCATCATGGTGGACAACATCAGACGCCTCGCCTCCTGCAGGCGCAGCACTTTTTGGTAGTGCAGCGGGCTCATCGAAGTGACGGACTTAAAGTGCTCATGAAAAGAGGAAACGCTCATGTGCACCATTTCGGCCAGAGCCTCGACCTTCATGGGTTGGGAGAAGTTGTCTCGCAGCCAGGAAATCGCCTTTGCCACCCGGTGCACGCTGGACTCGGCGAAGCCCATTTGAGCGACGCGGACACCAATCTCGCTGCGCAGCAGCCGGATCAGAATTTCATCCATCACAAGCGGGGCTAGTAGTTCAGCGTCGCCCGGCTGCGCCAGGCATTCCATCAGCCTGGTCGCGGCGTTCACGATGCCTGCGTCGGCCGCGGTAAGGTAAACCGCCCTTCGTTCTTGCACCGGCGGCAGCCCGTGAGGAAAAACTTTTAAGACCAGCTCGGCAATCTTGTGCGGGTCGAGGTCGAGACGTATAGAAAGATAAGGCTCGGACTGGCTGGCTCGCGTCACCTGGGCCGCAACCGGCAGAGCGACCGAGAACACGATCATGCGCGACGCGTTGTACTCATACACCTCGTCCCCTACGATGACGGTCTTAGCTCCCTGCGGGACGATGCACAAAGACGACACACTGAGCGCATGCACGCACTCCTTGCTGACCCGGGAAAAACGGCTGGCATGCAAGCCAGGAATGCCGAGATCGAAACTGCCGTCGTGCGGGGCGTAGGCGGCTATGAGGCGGGCCAGCCTGGATGTGTCTGGTTTATTTGGATGCAGCCCGTTACCTGCCTGCCGCAGAGACGCGGCTTTGCCGTTGCTCCTCACGCCGTCCAGAATATCCTTTCTGCCAATCATTAGGGTGCCTCATTGCGCCCGAGCGAGAACGGCAACGTCGAGCTTTGAATAGTACTTCTTCACTTCGCCCGCCCCGTATTTTTCACGGAATTTATTGACGACAGAAGAGACTCGCGCGGCATCGGTGATGGGAACAGCCTGAAACTCACCTTGGGCGCCGCGCGCATCGATCCGAATCGACGGGTTTTTCAGCACGTTCTTGTACCACTGCGTATCGGACCCGTGCACCGGCAGGAGATAGAGCTTGTCTTCATCCTTTTCGAATGCGAACCAGATCGGGTTCGAGATGGCGCGTCCTGACTTTCTGCCGGTCACAGTGATGTTGATTTCGCTGGACCGGGAAAGCCGGTCTCTGAGGGCATCTTTTGGTGCTGGCATACGTACTCCTGCTTCTGAGCCTAATTCTCCTTATGGTATTGCTTCCCTGTGACCTGTTCCATCCAGTCGACCACCTGCCGTCCTTCTTTTCCTGGATGGCAAAGTGCTTCATGGTCGGACTTACCGATCTAGCGATTAACCAGCTTTTGCAGGTTCTCCGGATATCGCGCTCCCTGCACCGGAATCTTCGAAGTGGCACTGTCGATCTGGCGAAGATCGTCGGGTGTTAGTTCAACCGCCGCGGCGCCGTTGTTTTCGTCCAACCGGTGCAACTTCGTGGTGCCGGGGATGGGAACCATCCAGGGCTTCTGAGCAAGAATCCAGGCGAGCGCGATCTGGGCGGGCGTCACTTTCTTCCCTTCGGCGATCTTGCCAATCAGATCCACCAGGGCCTGGTTCGCTCTGCGATTCTCCTGCGTAAAGCGCGGGACAACATTGCGGAAATCGGTCTTATCGAACTGGGTTTCGTCGCTGATCTTGCCCGTGAGAAAGCCTTTTCCCAAGGGGCTGAATGGAACGAATCCGATCCCGAGTTCTTCGAGCGCCGGCAGAATTTCCTGCTCCGGCTCTCTCCACCAGAGTGAATACTCGCTCTGGAGTGCCGCGACCGGCAGAACTGCGTGCGCCCGGCGGATGGTCTTCACGCCTGCTTCAGAAAGGCCGAAGTGCTTGACCTTACCCTGCTGAATCAGGTCCTTCACCGCTCCTGCTACATCCTCGATCGGCACGGTCGGGTCAACCCGGTGCTGATAGTACAGATCGATAACGTCGGTCTTAAGCCGCTTGAGCGAGCCCTCGACTGCTTCCTTGATGTGTTCTGGCCGGCTATTGAGAGCATTCCATCTGCCGCCGTCCTCCGGATTCGGTGCCCAGCCGAATTTGGTTGCGATCACCACCCGGTCACGGAACGGAGCAAGCGCCTCGCCCACGAGTTCTTCGTTGGTGAATGGACCATAGACTTCGGCGGTATCGAAAAATGTGACGCCGCGTTCGACGGCCGCCCTAATCAGGGAAATCCCGGCCTGCTTATCGACCGCCGGACCGTAGCCAAAGCTCAGTCCCATGCAGCCCAGTCCAATGGCGGATACTTCCAGATTGCTTTTTCCAAGTTTGCGTTTTTGCATGATTCCTCATCCTTTCCAGAAAGCTATGCGTGCAATGATTGCCGAGGGCAGCCTGGCAATGTTCCCCGGGCCGCTATCCAGCGTTCAAGCGGCCAGGCTCCTTCACTGTCGGTCGCGAGCTGGAATGCCTCGCGCCCAGATGGCAGTGCGAATGCCGTCGATACCAAAGTGTAGACGGCTAAGTCCTTTGGGATTTGCCTATTTCGCTAAAGTTCTTGCCAGATTCTCCGAGGCGCAACTGAGCCCTCCCTGGCCCGTTCGGGCCGCCTGCACGTCGCCCTGGCGCCGGATTGGAAATCACTGAGCTGACGGGGCGGTATTGCGCCGCATCCTGGGACGGTTTTGTTCGGCCTCTTCAACCACCTTCAGGATGCGGGTATAGCGGGAGTCGACCGCCAGTTTCGTCGCACGGATTTTGAGCAGCGTATTGCGATTGACCGCCCCGGATAAAACCTGCGATCCCGGCACTTTTCCAATCTCGAAGTGATTTCGCGTACAGAGGCGAATTCACGAATCCGGGTTGAGAGCAAACGTCCGGACGACCAGAGCTGTGAGGCTCCCCTTTTGGAAACTTTCCTACGCTACTCCTCTTCTTCAAGGGATTACTAATCAGGCAATTTGATCGTAGTAGTTGTTTGAACTTTCTCCTCTTACAACGGCGTCATCCTGAACGGCCTTCAGGCCGTGAAGGATCTGGCGTGCATCAGATACACCACTTCGCCCATCGTTGGGTGACCCGCGCCAGATCCTTCGGAACTGAAGTCCCTCAGGATGACGCCGTGTAAATGGACGGCTTCAAACTGACGCCCCACCGATTTGAAGATTCTGCTTCGAAATCATTTGTTTTGAATACGGAACCGCTGCCGTTTTGCTACAGCGGACTTGTTACATATCGCAGCTCTCGAAAAGGCATAGAGGTTGCGGGTCACGACCGTAACGGTTGCCGGCGCGAAGCGTGGGGTATAATTCGTGCCGCTCGGGCCTGTACAGCCAGAAAAAGCTGCACTGGAGGTTTATCAAAAATGAGAATTGCCCACCAAAATGCGATGGCGGGGCTGTTCACTGTGTTCGTTTTGTTCGCTGCAGTTTGTGCAGCGGACGGCCAGGATAGCGCCACGTTGCACAAGCGCTTCACCAACCAGGACGTCATCGAGATGGCGAAGTTGGGACTGTCCGACGACGTGATCATCGCAAAGATTCGCCAGGCATTCGACGCTGGCCCCGATGCAGTCAGCTTTGATACCAGCGTGGATGGATTGAAATCGCTCAAAGCGGCAAACGTTCCCGACTCGGTCATTAAAGTGATGATCAACCCTGCCCCTCCGCCGGCACCGGTGGTCGCGGGTGCGAGTCCGATCTCGGCGGATCCGAGTCTCCCTCCGCCCGAGGTGGGCGTTTACTGGCGGGACCAGGGCAAGTTTGTGCGGGTCCAGGGCCAGGCGGTGACCAACACCAAGACCGGCGGCAAGGCTGGCAGTTTGTTTACGAACGGGTTGAGGAATCAGCACTGGGATGCGACCATCGAAGGGCACACATCGAGAAATGTTATCCGCGACCGCCAGCCGATTTTCTACCTCTACGTTCCCGATGGAGACGACTCCTCGGACTACGTGTTGATCAGGCTGAACAAGAAAAGCGATCACCGGGAATTTCAGATCGGTTCTTTCGGCGGAATTACCGGAGGCAAGTCCGGCGTGCAAAAGGACAAGGAAATACCATTCCGCGCCGAACACGTCGGGATCAGGGTGTACAAGGTCACATTACAGGACGAAGGCCTGAAACCGGGCGAATACGCGTTCTTCATGGGCACCGGTCAGAGCAATACGATGGCGGGCGCGCATGGCGGCAACAGGTCCGGAGGATCGGCCTCAGGTAGGGTTTGGGATTTCACCATTCCGGAGTGAAGCTCGAAACATGTTAAGGGAACTTTGTATTTCAGGCCACGGCTACGCGATTGCCCCAGACTTCCCTTGCAATCTCAGCCACCAGCCGCAGCTTTGCCTTCTGGTCGGCCTCGGTTACGAGGTTCCCTTCCAGCGTCGAAGCAAAACCGCACTGCGGGCTCAGGGCTAGCCGGTCGATCGGGATGTAGGCCGCGGCTGACTCAATCCGTTTTCTGAGCTCGTCCTTGCTTTCGAGCTGCGCTCGCTTTGAGCTGACCAGGCCGAGCACCACGACACGATCTTCCGGAACCTGGCGCAGCGGCTCGAAGCCGCCCGACCGTTCGTCGTCGTACTCCAACAGGAACCGGTTGAATTTCGTGCTGCGAAAGATTCGCGCAATCGGTCCATAGTCGCCCGCGGCATAGAACTTGCTCTGATTATTTCCCCGGCATAAATGGAGGCCGAAGGTGACGCCAGGATGATCGCCGATCACCGCGTTATCCATTTCGATGGAAAGATCGAGCAGATGGTCGGGATCGCTGCCGCGCTGGCGATAGCCTTCGCGCAGCTGCGGATCGAGTAGCGCGGTGTACTGCGGCGAATCAATTTGGATATATGTGCACCCCAAACGAATCAGCTCAGCTACTTCATCCCGCAAAATGTCCACCAGGTCGGCGAGGTAAGCCTCGACAGTGGGATAAGCAGCCGAGGACTTGGCGCGATCATAGTACGCGGCCGCCTGCTGCGCGCTGATCATGGTGGTCTTGGCAGGATGGCTTGTGCGGGCCCGGACATAGGTGAACTCTTCGGCGCACAGCGGGCGCTTACGCTTAAGTTTTGAGACCACAACCGGCCGCGGCAGCACCAGCTGTTCGCCTTTATCGTCGCGGAACGGAATCGCCCAGCCGCCGTATTTGTCAAAACCTTCCACCGCGTCGATCAAGTGTCCATAGAAGGCGTAGCGGCGCATTTCGCCGTCGGTGATAACTTCCATGCCGGCGTCGATCTGCAGATCAATGCATTCATTGACGGCCCGGTCCTCGATCGCTTTGAACTCAGCCGCCGAAAGCTTCCCGGACGCAAACTGATCGCGCCCTGCTTTCAGGTAGGTCGGACGCAACAGACTGCCCACGACATCGCTGTGAAACATATGTTTTCTCCGGCTGATTCTGAATTCCGTATGAGTCGCGGGAGAAATCATAAACGACTCGCGATAAAGTCCAAGTCAAAGGCGCCGGACAAGAGTGTCCCACCCACTCCGGCTACCTCACCCCGGTCAGCTCGCGGATGATCTGGGCCTCTCTTTCCCGGTAAGGTTTGCCGTCGGGATAGAACACCTCGTGGAACCATACCGCAGGCTTTTCCAGGACATAGGGCTTCTGCCAGGAGTCCCACGGCAGATAGGTCTGGGTCTTGCCCGCAACCAGTCCCCAATTGATCGCCGCGACGTGCCGCTTCTTCGCGATCGGCAGGATCGAGTCGAAAGTGCTTCCCATGGGACGGGCCATGTATTCGGTGCAGAAAATCGGCCGATGATACCGCTCCAGCCATCCCACTTTTTGTTCGAAGTCTTCCGGCCAACTATAGTTGTGAAATGAAATCACGTCGGATTCTTCCAGCTGCACTTTCGCCGTGGCCGACAATTTCTCCGCTGATGACCAGTCGCCTTCCCATACTCCGCTGGTAAGGGGCTGCGACGGATCGGCCGAACGCGCCCAGGCGAAAACC
>DASQHA010000241.1:0-4730 GCA_035632335.1 Terriglobales bacterium | reverse complement strand
TGGCAATTCATTGGCCAATTGGCCAGCCTCATGTACGCTCAGTATTCACAGACGTCACTGTGCACTTCATATTTCCTGATGTTTTTCTTCGGGCCTTCCGGGTAATGGCAATCGAGACAAATGGCGCCGCTGAGTACCAGGCGATGCTTGCGGGAGCTGTTGTTGTGAATGTTGTGGCAGCTCAGGCAGGTGTCGGTGGCGCCGTTCAGGACGACATCTCGGGCGTTGCGGTAGATGTGGCGGTCGCCGGGATTCATCGCCGCATCGTCCGCCTTCGCGAAATCGACCTGAAAATCGTGGAACAGGTTGTCGCCAGCCACGAAGTTGTCCGCGTAGGGAAGGCCGCTCGATTTCGACTTGCCCCCGCGCAGATGGCACTGCCCGCAGATGGAGACAACCTGCTTGGGATCGCGGCTGTGCTTTTTGGAGAACCAGACGAGCGAAATGTCGTTGGGATGATTCTGCGGCACGACGCCGTGGCAGGTGTAGCAATCGAGCGAGGAAGCAGAAAAGGTGTGGGCCACAGGATCGACGCCCGTTGTGTGGCAGCCGGCGCAGCGCAGCGCAAATGCATCCTTGTCCCAGATCTTGGCGTCCCGCGAGAGCAGGTCGAACTTACCGTAGCCGTCCTCCTTCAGACCGCGGTAAGGCGGGTGCGCGCCCAGTACAAAGGCAGCCTCGGAAGGAAGGTTTTCGCTTGCCCGCGGATGCACGGTGAGCGCGTGCGGGTTCTGCTGCCAGGTATCGGCAACCTTTACGCGATGGCAGAATAGGCATTCGTCGCCCGTCACGTATTTCGGGACGGGCTGCCCCACGTGGTCCTGCGCGGCCAGCGGCAGTGCAACCGCCAGAAGCGCGACGCGCCGCATCAATCGTCGGCGCGCACCCAGCCGAAAGCCTCGTTCGAGCGCCGGCCGCCGTTGTCGAGATAAGCGGTCTTCAGGCGCGAGAGCGCGTCGGAGGGCAGCGGATTGCGCTTGGCGTCGACGTCGACGCCGTAAATCCTGGCCGCATTGAGGCCGAAAATTTTCTGCTTGTCTTCCTTGGTGATCTTGCTGTAGCCGAACTTCTCACACAGCTCGTCGGAGATCTGGAAGCGCTTGAACGCGTCGATGGCCCACTGCGGCGAGCCCCACCACAGGCAATCCGTTCCCCAGATCACGTGGTCCACACCGTAAGTCTTGATGTTCTTCCCCATGCCGTGCATGGCCAGGATGGGGTCGGAGATGACCAGCGCGTTGAAGAAGCTGCCGATCTCGGGATAGACGTTGTTGATCTTGGGATTGCGCCGCTTGATGTCGATCAGAATGTTGTGCCACGCGAAATCGCCGGTCGTGGGGTCGTAGTTGTCCGATTCCTTCCAGTTGGGCTCGTTCGGGCCGTGCTGGATGGCCGAGTGGTAAATGACCCAGGTGATATCGGGATTGTTGAGCGCGGCCTTCTCGAGGTCCTTCGGATTGGCCAGGTGCCCGAGGATGCGCGACTGGTAGGAGTAGCCCTTGTGCACGCTGAACCGCTTCATGCCGCGCTTGCGGGACTCCTCGACGAACCACTGCGCGTTGTCGTCGTCACACTGGAAGCCATGGCCGCTCTTGCCGGGATCGGTGTGGCAATACCATTTCCACGAGGCGATCTTGTAGAGGTTGATCTCGCGCTCCATCTGCTCGATGACGGCCGCCTTGTCGACCTTGTTGTTCGCGTGGTCCCAGTAATGATTGGGCGCGAGGTTGCCCTGGCTGAGCGCGCGGCTTGATTGCGCCAGGCTGTTGATCTCATCGCGCGCCTGCGCCATCAGCCAGCTCGGCAAAATGTTCAGACCCGGCGTGCGCGCCGCGCCTTCGAGCACCTTGCCCGAGGCGTCGCGCTGCTCTTCGCGGCCCGGCACGCCCGAGATCACGATCATGTCGGTCTCGCTGTCGAAGAACATTTCCTTGATGAAGTTGTGGAAGCTGTAAGCTTCCTTGTCTTCCTTGAGCTGGAAGCCCATGTTGCGGAAGAATTCCATCTGGCCGATCGCGCCGCGCAGGCCGATGGGTATCCCGTTGGTGAAGTGCGACTGCACGTCGAAGACGAAGTATTCTCCCTTGGGCCACTTCTCGTGGTAAGCGGCCTCTTCGCTGGCTTCCGCTTCGTCCACGTCGAATACCTTCCCCCACACCTTGTTCGCGGCCAAGTAGCAGGTGGCCAGTCCCATGGAGCTCGCCATGAACTTGCGGCGGTCCATGCCGAGCTTTTTGGATTTTTCCTCGGCCATCTGGCCGATCCAATACTCGACTTCCTTCTGCGGCTGGCTCTGCCGGCGCGGGATGAATTCCTCGTTGGAGACGACCTGTGTCGGCATGGGCGAATCAACGCCCTTCAAACGATCCCGTTTCCCTTTTCGAATCCACATGGCTGAAGACTTTCCTTAGGTGGCTAGTATATAACGGAAGCCAAGCCGCAATCTTCTCAGCGCTTGCGCGCCATGAAGGTCGCGGTCTGCGGGTCGAACGTGAAGGTGTACAGAACCCCGGTGGGATTGAGAATCATGATCCTTTTCCAGGCTGCATTCATCTCTTGCGTGGCGGACGAATCGAGACCGATGAACCGGCCGGAGACCTGCTCCGGCATCTCGCGGATGCCGGAGGGAAGCGGAGTCTCCAGGTCGAGCTCGGCGAGGCGGTGCGTGGCTTTCAGCGTGTTATTGAGGAACACGGAAACTTCTTGGGACAGGAGCATGGCAACTACTCCTCCGGCCCAAGTGTAGCGCCAATAGATCCGCAAGACACCGGGCTGTGCTATCGTTTGGGTGCTATGAGTTCACACGATGCCATCTCCCGCCGCTCGTTCCTCGCCGTGACCGCAGCGGTTCCGTTGGCCGCCCAGGCGGCCAAGCACATTCCTGTCGGCCTGGAACTGTACTCGGTGCGCACCGAGCTGAAGAACGACCTGATGGGCACGGTCCGCGCCGTGGCCAAACAGGGCTACGAATGCGTCGAATTCTATTCCCCCTACTTCCGCTGGACCGACGACTACGCCAAGCAGGTGAAGAAGCTGCTGGACGATCTCGGTGTGCAGTGCTATTCGACGCACAACGATCCGCAGTCCTTCATGCCGGAGAATCTTTCCCGCACTCAGGATCTCAACCAGATCCTCGGCAGCAAGATCATCGTGATGGCCAGCGCGGGCCCGGTGCACGGCGTCGATGGCTGGAAAAAAGTCGCCGAACATCTCAACAACGCTGCGGAAAAACTGAAGCCCGCCGGGCTACGCGTGGGTTACCACAATCACGACGCCGAGTGGCGGCCGGTCGAAGGGCAAAAGCCCATCGAGGTGCTCGCTGCCAACACCGGTAAGGATGTTGTGCTGCAGCTCGACGTAGGGACTTGTCTTGAAACCGGCAACGACCCGGTGGCCTGGATCGACAAAAATCCCGGCCGCATCGCCTCCATGCATTGCAAGGACTGGTCACCCGATGCCGGCAAAGGCTACAAGGTGCTCTTCGGCGAAGGCGTGGCTCCCTGGAAGAAAATCTTCGCCGCCGCCGAAAGCACCGGAGGCATCGAGTACTACCTCATCGAGCAGGAAGGCAGCGCCTACCCGCCTTTCGACACCGTCGATCGCTGTCTTGCGGCTTTCCGCAAGATTCACGGGTAATATTTCGGCGCAGAGACGTAGAGACTCGATCCGCTCTGAATTCCTCTGCACCTCAGCGTCTCTGCGGTGAACCCATTCTGGTCTGAAGTGCCAGGGCCGCGGCGCCGATCACCCCGGAAGGATCCACCAGTTTCGAGCGCACCACCGGCACGTCACGGCGCAGCAGGCAGCGAGTGCGCCAGTGAACTTCCTCGCGCACCGGATCGAGCAGGATATCGCCGGCTTCGGAAATCTGGCCGCCCAGAATAATCAGCTCGGGGTCTAACGCATGGGCCAGACCGGCCAGGGCCGCGCCCAGCGACCTCGCCCCCCGGCGAACAATGTCCGCGGCTACCGCATCGCCTTGCCGCGCCAAGTCGAACACCTCCGCGCAGGTCGGCAAGCGCGAGCCAAAGGCGAGCAGCCGCGAATCGACCCCGCGATGAATCGCCGCGAACGCCTCGCTTTCAATGGTACGCGCCGAAAACAGGGTTTCGATGCAGCCGCGATTGCCGCAGATGCAGATCGGCCCGTCGGGATCGACCGAAAGGTGCCCCAGGTGCCCCGCTGCCCCCGAGGCCCCGCGGAGAATCCGCCCGTCAGCCAGAATCCCGCCCCCTACTCCCGTCCCCAGCGTGAGCATCACGGCATCGCGGCATGCGCGCGCTGCTCCCCAGGCTACTTCTCCAGCCAGGGCTACCCGAGCGTCATTGTCGGCCGCGACACTCACGCCTGCGGGTAGCGCCGGGGCCACGATCTCGGCCAGTACCTGGCCCTCGAGATAGCGCATGGTTCCCGGCAGCACCTCCACGCGTGTAGTTTCGGGATTGATGATTCCTTTGCAGCCGACTCCCACCGCCTGGATGGTCACCTGCGGCGGAATAAGTTCCCGCAACAGCTCCTGCACCGCCGGCCGGAATCCCTCGAGCGTCGCCGGAGTGTTCACATGGCGGGCGTGGATGATGGCCCCGGACTCGTCCACGCAAGCCGCCTTGATCCGCGTGCCTCCGATGTCCAGCCCCAGCAGCAGTCCCTCCGATTTCAATGCAGCCATCCTTGCCTCCGACAAGACAGAATACCCCGTTATCCGGCCTTTTTTGGTATAGGTAGTGATC
>DASQHA010000240.1:0-12277 GCA_035632335.1 Terriglobales bacterium | reverse complement strand
GCCCTTGGGATGCCAGAAAATCAGCCCCGGCCCCGCCAGTTCCTGGATGGAAAACAGATCAAGCTGCTGCCCGATCACGCGATGGTCGCGCTTCCTGGCCTCTTCCTGCTTGTTGATGAAATCGTCGAGGTCTTTCTTCGAGAAAAACGACGTCCCGTAAATGCGCTGCAGCTGCGGGTTCTTCTCATCGCCCAGCCAGTAGGCGCCGGCAATATTCAGCAGCTTGAACGCCTTGATCTTTCCCGTCGAAGGGATATGCGGACCGCGGCAGAAATCCAGAAACTTGCCCGTTTTGTAGATCGAAATCTTTTCATCGGGCTTAGTGAACTGCTCGATGAAGTGGCACTTCATGAAGTCGCCTTCGCCCTTGAACTTCGCCAGCCCTTCGTTGCGGGGGAGAAATTCGCGCGCGTAAGGGATGTCCTGCTGCACCAATTCCTGCATCTTCTTCTCGATCTTCTGCAGGTCCTCGGGCGTGAACGGCGTAGGACGATAGAAATCGTAAAAGAATCCAGTGTCGGTCGGCGGCCCGTGGCCCAGCTTGGTCTCAGGAAATAATTCCAGCACGGCTGCCGCCAGCAAATGTGCCGATGAATGCCGGTAAACCTCGAGCGCTTCGGGATCGCGATCCGTCAGCAGGCGAAGGTCGGTGTCTTTTTCGAGCGGCCGGGTGACGTCAATCAGGTCGCGGTTAGTTTTGGCAACCAGCGTGGCATCGGCCAGGCGCTGTCCGATCGATTTTGCGATATCGAGCGCGGTCGTCCCCTTGGGGACATCTTTCACGGACCCGTCGGGAAGCTTGACGTGAATGCTGTCTGCCATAGGTTAGGTTCGAAGTGGAATGTTTTCAGTTTATTGGAGGGTGAGAGGCGGGTCAAACCGACGGCGGGGATGGCTATAGACGCCGGGAGAATGCCCAAACTCCCAATACCAGAAGACCCGAGATTGTTGTCGGTCGGGGACAGGGCTCAATGGGTGTGATCGCCGGTTTACGACGGTTACCCCATCCACGTCTTCAAACACCATAGTAGACTGACCGCCTGGAAGCCGGCGGCCCGCAGGATACGGGCTTTAACCTGATGGTGCGAGGTTTGTCTCCCATTTCAACCAGTGTTGGACGGAGAATCTATGCTGACAGTCGTGCGCATTCGCATTGCGAAGCGGGGGATTCTGAATGTACTTTCTGTCATAGGTCTTCTATCGCTCCCGCTCCTCTCGGCAGAGAAACCAAAAGACGTGGTGTCACCGGCGCCCGTTCCCTCCTCTATTGCAGTCGCCAGAAAAGTGTTTGTTTCGAATGCCCCCGGAAGCAATCTGCCCGAGTCTTTTGGCGGCCCTGATCGTGCCTACAACGAGTTCTATGCGGCAATGAAAGGTTGGGGACGCTACGAGCTTGTGGCCACACCCTCCGACGCGGACCTGATTCTGGAGATAAGTTTCACCAGTTCGCTATCCGGAGTTGGGGGCACCAGTACTTCGGGATGCATTTCCTCAAACTACACAGAACTCAGATTGGTGATCTTCGATGCGAGGATGCGTATCCCTTTGTGGTGGTTCAGCGAAGAGGTCAACCCAAAGATATCTTTTGGTCATCCCAAAATGGCAGTCGACAGCGCATTTAGTCGGGCAAATGCTACTCTCGTGGATGACCTGAAGAAGTTGGTCAGCGAACCTGCAAGTGGGGAGACAAGCAAGTAGCCTTTCGCGGTCGGAACCGGGTTGCTTCGTTAGATCGATCCGGGTCCGCCCCAAACAAAAATCGCGCGCCCGAGGGCGCGCGATCAAAGCAAAATTATCGACCTACGACTAACTCGTCTTGCTTTTCAGCACCTGAATCGCCTTGTGCAGCTGTTCGTCCTGCTGCGGGGGCTGCTTCTTGTCTTCCTCTGCCGGCGCGGCATTGTCGTCATCGTCCGGTAGCGCTGCGTCGTCGTCGCTGTCCGCGATTATGATGTTTGGGGTTACCGCACTGTCCTGGATAGCTTTGCCGCTGGGCGAATAGTACTTGGCCACTGACAGGATCAGCGCCGAACCATCCGGAAGCTGAATCGTCTTCTGGATCGAACCGTCGCCAAAAGTTTTGTCGCCGATAACGTCTCCGCGCGCGTTCTCGAGCACCGCGGCCGCCACGATTTCCGCGGGACCGGCCGTACCCTTGTTCACCAGCACCACCAGGGGCAGATTGGTGACAGCTTTCGCGGCGTCGGCATTGAAGGCCTCGCGAGGATACTTCTGGCCTTGCAAATAAGTGATGGTGCCGTGGTTGAGGAACAAGTTGGCAACCGCGATGCCTTCCGCCTCGTCACCCTCGGCGCAATTGCGCAGATCGAGAATCAGCTTTTTGGCTCCCGACTTCTGCAGCGACCGGACCTTGGCGGCAACTTCCTGCGCTTTGCCCTTGTTGAGGGCATCGACCTGGATGTAGCCGATACCGTCGTCCACGATCTTGTCGGCGACCGGCGGCACGGTGACGATATCGCGGGTAATGACCATCTTTTGCGGCTCGGCGCGGCGAGCCCGAACCACCGATACATTCAGGTTCGAGCCGGGCTGGCCCAGCATCAGATTGTGGATCTCAGCGAGCGACATCTCGCGCGTGCTCTTGCCCTCAATGGCTTCGAAGATATCGCCGGCCTGGATGCCGGCCTTGTCTGCCGGACCGCCGGGAATTACCGAGATGACCGCGGCATAGCCAAAACGCTTCGAGACGGCCGCCCCGATGTCGCCCTTGGCATCGGTCTGATTGGCTTTGTACTCCTTGAACTCGGCGGCGGTCAGGTAGCTGGAGTTCGAGTCGAGCGATTCGAGCAGTCCGTGCAGGGCGCCGTCGGTCACCAGCGGAATGTTGGGTTCTTCCACGTACTCGCTGCGCACCCGCGACAGCACTTCGCTGTAAACCTGTAATTGCCGGTAGGAGCCATCGTTGTTGGAGGCGCGGACGCCGTCCAATCCGCCGATATAAATAAACAGCAGCACGGCAGCGGAAGAAACCACAATTGCAATCTTTGTCTTCGTGGACATCGGATTTATTCTTCTTTGAAAGAGAAATTATTCCCTGAAGCGTTACCCTGAATATTATATCTGCTTTGATGCCGGTTTCCCGCTCTTTGCTGCGAGCCAGGATGATCGTCGGTAACCGGACGGTCCGGAACCACGATCCCGCGCGATGTCATTCTGGGCTGGCGCTCAGGCGAAAGGACTTACCTCGCATCTTTCGCACAGCTGTTTGGTGTTATATTTCTCCCGCCTCGAAAGGAAGAATATGCGGTTTCGTGTGCTGTTGATCATCATGGTTACGGTTTCGCTCCTGGCGGGGGTTGTCCCCCCGGCGGGGGCGCAGTCCGGGGATTGGAAACAGTTGTTCGATGGCAAAGACCTGGTGGGATGGAAGCATGTCGGCCGCGGCGAAATGACGGTCGAGGATGGGCTGATCCGCACTCACGGCGGCATGGGACTACTCTACTGGGCGGGCGGGAAGCTGGGCGATTGCGTGATCCGCGTCGTATACAAGATGCGCGATGAGAACGACAACTCCGGAGTTTACATCCGGATTCCCATCGAACCCCGCGAGGCGTGGATGCCGGTGCACTACGGCTATGAAGTGCAGATCGACAACCAGCCGGAAAAATCCCAGGAAGACGAATATCACGTGACCGGCACGCTGTATTCGCTGACCAAGCCGCTGGCCCGTCCGGGCAAGCCTGGGCCGGAGTGGAACACCATGGAAATCACGCTGGACGGCCCGCACACCACGGTGGTAGTCAACGGAGTGAAAGTGACGGAGTTCACCGAGGGCGATCCGGTGCCGCCCAAGAAGCTCGAGTTCGAGCCGGAACGTGGTCCGCGCCCGCAGGAGGGCTACATCGGCCTGCAGAATCACAGCGAAAATGACGTCGTATTCTTCAAGGAAGTTGCGCTGAAAATGCTCAAGAAATAGCGGTCGTCGATGGTCAGTCATCAGGCGTCAGTCGTCGGGATGGGCTGACGCCTGTAGACCGACGACTGACGACTGACTTTGGAGGCTTCATGATCAGGAACCGTTTCTCGCGTCGTGAATTTATCGGACTCAGCGCGGCCGCGGCCGGCGCTTCCCTGGGGATGAAGACGATTCTGCTCGATCCCGACCCGCTCTGGGCCCTGCCTCAAACTGTGGCGCCCAGCGACCGGGTGCGTTTTGGCATGATCGGCATCGGCATGCAGGGGTCGGGACTGCTGACCAATTCCATTGAATTGCCGGGAGTGGAGTGCGTCGCGGCCTGCGATCTTTATGACGGCCGTCATACGCTGGCCAAAGAGATTGTCGGCCCCAACCTACCCACAACGCGGCGCTATCACGAATTGCTGGAGAACAAAGAGATCGACTGCATCGTGGCCGCGGTTCCCGACCACTGGCACAAACAGGTGGTGGTCGATGCCGTCAGCGCGGGCAAGGATATCTACATCGAAAAGCCCATGTCGCACACCGGCGCGGAAGGGGTGGAAATGGTGGCGGCAGCCAAAAAGAACGGGCGCATCGTTCAAGTGGGTTCGCAGCGGGTCAGTTCGGTGATTTGCGCCAAGGCCAAGGAACTGGTGGCGCAGGGTGTGCTCGGCGACCTGAACCTGGTGGAAGGTTCGCTCGGCCGCAACGATCCTACCGGAGCCTGGGAGTATCCGCCGCCGACCGATCTTTCCCCGCAGACGCTCGACTGGGACACCTGGCAGGGAACCGTGCCCAAGCGCGACTTCGATCCGCTGATCTTTGCGCGCTGGCGCTGCTGGAAGGAATATGGCACCGGCGTGGCGGGCGACCTGCTCGTCCACTTGGTGAGCGGAATGCAATACGTACTGGGGATCAACGAGGCGCCCAAACAAGCCATGGCCATGGGAGGGATTCTGCGCTGGAAGGACGGCCGGAACATGCCGGACGTGCACTGCACGCTGTTCAAGTACGGCGAAATCCCGGTCTATATGCGGCTTAATCTGGGCGCCGAGAGTCCTGAAACCTATCGCTTTCAGGGCTCGAAAGGCATTCTGGAATTAACCGAGTACAGTCTCACCTACACTCCGCAGGCGGGCGTGGATACCGGTCCCAGTTATTACGCATCCGGCTTTCCTCACGCTATGAGGGAAGAATATTTCAGGAAATGGCATCAGGAGCACGATGCCACTCCGGGCAAGGAACCGGCGATGGAGGGCACCACGTACCGCAGCGTTTCCTGGGACGAGGAAAAACCGCATCTGTGGAATTACTTCCAGGCGGTGAAGACGCGCAAGCCGGTGGTGGAGGACGCTGTTTTCGGCCATCATGCGGCCCTGGCTTGCCACATGGCGAACCAGTCGTACTTCCGCAAGAGCGCCGTGACCTGGGACGAGGACTCGAAGACGATTAAGGGTTAGAAACGGACGCAGACCCTGCGTCAGCCTTGGACTGGCTGAGGTCTGAAGCCTGGGCGCCGGCGTCCGATTTCACGCAGGGCCGCGACCACTCCATCCATTTCAGTGTCTTGAAACAGCCGGATCGCCGCGATTCCAGCCGCGCCGGCCTGCATGCACGATTCCGCGTTTTCCAGAGTTACGCCGCCCAGGGCGAGCACCGGGATCTTTTCCTGGCAGGCCTCGCGCAGGGCGTCGAGGCCCGCGGGGCGGGCGCCTGCTTTTTCGAAGACTGGCCCGAAGACGGCGAAATCGGCGCCTTCCTGCCGAGCCCGGGCAACCTCGGTCCGGGTATGACAGGACGCGCCGATGGTCAACCGGCCTGGAGCACTCCAAATCTTTCTTACTTCGGATGGGGAAATGTCGTTCGCGGGCAAATGCACGCCCTGGCCGCCGCAGGCCCATGCGATGTCGGTGCGGGAGTTTATGAGAAAAACAGTTCTTAGTTTCTGGTTCTCCGTTCGCAGTTGAACTTCGCGGGCCAGAGTTTCGAGTTCGCGGGCAGAGAGGTCTTTCTCGCGGAGTTGGACGTAGTCGACGCCGCAGCGAGCGGATTCCGCAATAGTTACAAGTAAGCGAGAGCGACGAGCGGCTTCGTCGCCATCGAACTGCGAACGGTCAGTGATGTAGTAAAGGAGCAAGTCAGTCGGTGCTCGTCCATCACCGCCGATCTTGACGACTGAAGACCGACGACTGAGGACTGGTTACGGATTGGTTTTGGCAATATCCGGCATGGCCTCCGCCGGCGGTTTCGGGTGCTGGGGCGTGAGGTGATACTTGGTCAGGCCGTCGCGCAGGAACTCGAAACCTTCTTCCGGCGAATCCGCCATGCGGAACAGGTCCAGGTCGCCTGCCGAAATGGTGCCGGCATCGATCATGGCGTCGAAGTTGATCAGGCGCTTCCAGTACTCGCTGCCGTAAATTACCACCAGGATCTTTTTGGCCAGCTTCTGGGTCTGGGCCAGGGTCAGGATTTCAAAAAGCTCGTCCAGCGTGCCAAAGCCGCCGGGAAATATCACCAGGGCCTTGGACAGATAGGCGAACCAGAATTTGCGCATGAAGAAGTAGTGGAACTGGAAATTCAGCGCCGGGGTGATATAGGGATTCGAGCTTTGCTCGAAGGGCAAGTTGATGTTGAGGCCAACCGTTTTCCCACCCGCCTCCTGGGCGCCCAGGTTGGCGGCTTCCATGATGCCGGGGCCGCCTCCGGTGGTCACGACGAAACGCCGGCGGCGGGCCGGAATCTGAACCGACCATTCGGTGAGCAGGAAAGCCAGCCGGCGCGCGTCCTCGTAGTAGCGCGCCATATCGACCGCAGCCAGCGCCTTGCGTTCGGCCACCGGCTGTGCTCCGGGCCCTTTTTCGAGCTCAGTAAGGTGTCGATTCGCGTCGGCATGGCTCTGAAAACGGGCAGATCCGAAGAAGACGACCGTGTCCTGGATCTGCTCGCGCCGGAAGCGGGCGAGGGGCTCGGTGTATTCGGAAAGGATACGCAATATGCGCCCGTCCGGACTGTTCAGGAAGGCCGGATTTTCGTAGGCCAGGGGCGCAGACTTGAGTTTACTTTCACTCATGATGAGATTGTCTTTTCCTTACCGCTTCCTGTCGTCGTGGAAGTGAACTGCTTCCCAAAAACCGATCCAGATATCCAGCAGTCCCAAACCGCTGCACAGGCCGCGCACAAAACCGTTGGAGACGAAAGCCCGGAGCCCGGGAGAGCCGAGCAGGAAGAAGTTGTCTGTCCATTCCGGCCTCCAGGGCAGGATGACCAGAAGAACGCCCACGGTGGCGCAGAAGAAAACGAACGCAAGCACCAGGGCGCGGTGCAGCCAGAGCTGAAAGCTGGTCTGAGGCAGGGACTCAGGAGGCATTTTATCGATGGAAGAATCCGGGCTGGCGGTCACATCGCGCTCCCACGGGTCGTGCACGCGACCGGCCGGCTATTTCCGGAGCCTGCTCCCAAGCAAAGAAAGAAACCCATCTTGCCATTCTACGACTTCAGAGCTTTAATGCGCTCGGCGACATCCCGGTAGTCAATGTTGCTGCCGTACACCTCCATGAAATAAGCCAGCGCCGAAGTTTTGTTTCCGGCGGCTTCGTAGGAGGAGGCCAGCTCGTAGTTCAGGGCAGTGCGGGTCTCTTCATCAATGCCGGGCAGTTTGAGGGCCCGTTCATACCAGCGGATGGCGGCCTCGGCCACGCCTTTATCCAGGAAGCACTGGGCCAGCCAGGTGTAAGTCTGCATGAGTTGCGGGAAGTCGTGGCCGCGATCCACGGCCTGGCACACCTTCTGGAGTTCGCCGATGGCTTCATCCAGCAATCCCATTTCGCGGAAGGCCACGCCGAGGTTGTAGTGGGTCTCGGGATCTTCCTGCGTGTTGGCGGAATCCTCTTCGAGTTCATGCTTCAGCTCGCCGAACATGTCCGCCAGATCCACGCTGGCGGGGTTGGCTTGCGGGGCCGCCGGCGCGACTTCGGGAGCGAGCGTCCGCTTCTTGGTCGGCTGATAGGTGAAAGTCGGCGACGGAGCGTCCATGGCCGGAGCGGGAGAAGGGACCGGGGCCGGAGCGGCCGCTGCGGCGGCTGCGTGTCCTGAACTTGCCGCGATCGGTTCGCGTGCGGCGCGCGCTTGCGCCTGAGGCGCGGGTGGCGCCGGCGGCGGGGGCGGCAAAAAGCCGTCACCCAGGGAGGCTTCCAGGTCGGAGACAAACTCGCCCAATACGCCGGCGGGAGCAGCCTCCGCCGTGGCCTCGGCGTACTCGGCTACCGCGGGCTCGGGCGCAGGCACTACCGGCCGGACCGGCGGCTTGAATTTCTCTGCCGGCGCCGGAGCCGGCTCTGCAACAAATTCCCTCTCAATCGCGGGTCTGGTTTTTGCGGCATACGGGAGCTCGGTTTCCGGCGCGGAGGGAACCTCGTCCGCTTCTTCGACGGAAACTTCTTCGGCTGCTTGGGACGGCTTGGCGCCGACCTGCGCTTCGGCCGCTTCGATTTCCTGCAATACGGCCGCCAGCTGGGCCGCTCCCGGCTTCAGCTTCTCCAGCTTGGCAAAGACCACGCGAGCCTGATCGGCCATCGAGTGCGCGAGATAGAAGCGAAGCTCTTCAATGGTTTCGGCGATAGTTTCGGCGGAGGCAGGTTCGGCTTCCACCTCTGGAACTGCGGCCTCCGCGGCGAACGAGCTTCTAGGTTCATCCGAGACCTCGCCATCCCATTCGGCCGAGATGTCAATTTCACTTTCTGTGGAGGGCGCTGCCGCAGGAATCTCAAATTCGCTGGCCTCCGGCACCGTCGAGGCCGCGGCTTTGTGAAAGAAGAGTCCCGAAGTCGAAGGCTCGGGGATGGAAGCGGGAGCGTCCAGCTCTTCGGCCGCCAAATGACCAAAGGCGGGCGGGGTGACGGATGCGCGCGCAAAGGGCATCGCCGGTACGTCCAGGGCATCGATCGCGGTCATCGGCTTGGCGGAAGTCCGCTCTTCGTACTTGGTTGCCAGATCGCTGTAGCGGCTGGCTTCGTCGGGATGTCCGGCATCGTGATAGAGCTGTTCCAGATTGCGGCAGCAAACCGCGGCTTCGCCGAAGCGGCCTGCCCGGGTGTGCAGCGCGGCCAGGCGCTGGTTGAGCCGCAAGTCCTGGGGAGCTTTGGGTAAAGCCGACATCAAAGGCCCCAGGGCCTTGGCCGGCATGTTGTAGGAAACGAACAATTCGGCGTCCGTCAACGCGGCCCGCACTGCCAGGGCAACGTCGTCGGGATAGCGCTGGTCGACGAATGGCGCCGTGGCTTCGAGTTCTTCCACCAGCACGGCGCCTTCTTCGGGGGTGATCAGTCGCGAGCTCGAGGCGGCCCCGCCGAGTTTGGCCAGAACCTGCTCGTAATTTCGCGTGTGCAGCTGGTTCTGCGGTTCCATTTGAGTCAGCTTCAGATAATAATCACGAGCCTTCTCAAGATTTCCGTCCTGCACACTGGCATGAGCGAGCAATTCATAGAGTTCGGTGATGTGAGTGGTGTCGCCGGCCTTCTGCGAGAGATCGAGCAGGATCTCGAGGGCGGGGACATCCTCGCGCATGTGCCCGATCAGCGCATGCAGGCTTTCGAGGACCTTGCCTGAATCGGTGGCCACCAGGCGATCAGCATATTGCTGGTAAACCTGCAGGACTTCGGCGTAGTGCCCTGCGGCCGAGAGCGCGTCGGCGTAGCCGGTAATCGCGCCCGTGTCGTTGTGAACCGTGCACAATTTCGCTGCCAGGGTCCCCGCTTCGGGCAGGCGACCGCTTTGCAGATAGGCCTGCATGAGCGCGCGCAACCCGTCGGGATGGCTGTCGAGATCAGCCACTTTCTCGAGGTTCTGAATGGTGCCGGCCATGTCGCCCGAATCGAACGCGTTGCGGCCTCGCAACAGCAGGGCATGACTGTTGCTGGGATCGAGAGCAAGCATGCGGTTGAGGATTTCTTCGGCCGGACCCAGCTGGCCGCGCGCCCGCAGGCTGTCGGCAGCGGCGGCGAAAAGCTGCCAGGCCTCCGTCTTCTTGTTGAGCCGGATATAAACCTCGGCCAGGCGGGTGCGCATGGCCACATTTTCCGGGTCCATCTCCAGCGTTTTCTGGAAAATCCGCACGGCTTGTTCCAGTTCGCCGGAACGCAGAAATTCTTCCGCTACCTGCAGGTACTGCGCCCGCGCATCGTTGAAAAGTCCCTGTTGGGTATAAAGTTCCGCCAGCCGAAGCACGCTCTCCAGGGTGGGCTTGAGCTTGGTGAGCTTCTTGTACATGGCGATGGCTTTGACGGTGAAGCCCTGGGTGGCGTACGCGTCGCCGACACTCTTGAAGGATTCGACCGCCTTGTCGGCCTGACCGAGACGGGCATAAAGGTCGCCGATGGTGTTGGAGACGGTGAGTTCCTTGGGGTCGGCTTTGAGAACCTTTTCGTACTCAGCAATGGCATTGGGCAGCTTGCCCTGCTGGACGAACTTCTCCGCAGCACTGAGAGCCTTCTGTTTGTTGAAGCCAAAACCGAACGCCATAAGATTGCTGACTCCAGCTCCCGGTTTATTTCCCGCCAGAAAACATCTTCCGTGAGAAGGTTCACCGACGGGTTGGCCATCCGACCGGCCATGTCTGCCGATCATACGAGGGATGGTCTTTCGGACAAGGGTCATTGTAAGACGTGTTACCGATATTCGTATGGTTACTAAGGGTTACCGAAAGGGAGTGTACGACCGAGTTACGTCCGGAACCACCCGGGAGAATGGAGGACGGGCGTCCCGCGCGTCGGGAAGTGAACCTGGAAGTCGGGGAACACGTACGAAAATGAAACACCGCCGAAAATTGCCCCGCTATCAGGCCGATTTCAAAGCCTTCTTTATAACGTTCTCCACGCACTATCGCAGGATTCTTCCGGAATCGGTGCGTCAGATCGTGATTGATACATGCCTTGCCCGGACCCCCCGGTTTCCTCAGCAATTACTACTGCCGGCGGCTGGGTTCTTGTAAGATTGCGCCCAGCAACATTCAGCGTCCCGGGGGGGCACGCTGGGTTGGGAAAACCTCGCTTCATTTGCATTCGCCGCTTTCCTGCCAGGAAGTAAAGAACGTGACCGGGCCCAGGTATTCTTTACCCCCTTGCGGCAATCAGGGAGAACTATGGGCAGATGGCTGACTTGGGTATCGCACGCGCGCCTTACCGGATGGGCGTGTTCCCAGTGCGGTTGGACTTTTCCCGTCCCGTCGATGCTGACCGATAAGGAGGCCAAAAGCGCCTATGACCGGCTGGCTGCCAGCAAGTTTCAGGAACACGACTGCGCGGCGCACGGCGAACCGGCGGTGCTGGCCGACTCGGAGAGTTTCGCGGCCCGCGCCCGCAAGCTGGTCACCCGCGGGTTCAAGCCAAAAGACGCCGCCCAGATTACTCTGCAGGAAATTACCTTTGAAAACCGCAACGATCCCAACGCCGCCAAGAAAGCCCAGGCCGATGCGGAAGACTTCCTTCGCCGCGTCAAAGACGGGCTGATTTGACCGGCCCATAACCGATTTCGATTATGGGCAGCCCTGGCGTTTCCTTATAACCTCAAACTCCCGCCGGTGAAGACATCCCGGCAGAGCGATGACAAATTATGACGTGGATCCGCACCATTCCGGTCTCTCAAGGGGACGAGAAGCTGCGCCAGGCCATGGAAGGCCAGAAGTCCCTTTATCCCAAGGAGTACGCCACGCCGGTCCATCCCACGGAAGGCGGCGGAGCGATGATTACCGAGTCGCACAGCCTGATTCCCGACGCCCTCTACCACGCCTTCGCCACCTTTGGCGTGCTGATGTCTCCCGATCTGCCGCTTTCCCGGCGGCAGCACGAGATGATCACCACCGTGGTTTCAGTCACTAACCGGTGCGTCTATTGAATCGACTCCCACGCAGAGTTTCTGCGTCGCGTCACGCTGGATAAAGCACTGGTCGATGCGCTGGAAAAGGACTACACCACCGCTTCCATCACTCCCCAGGAGCGAGTCATGCTGGACTACGTGGTGAAAATCACCAAGGATGCCACCAAGGTCTGGAAGGACGATCACGAACGCCTGCGCGCGGCCGGTTTCGACGATAAGGCGATCCTGCAGATTACCCTGATCGCCGCCTGGTTCAACTACATCAACCGCGTAGCCGACGCGCTGGGTGTGGGACGCGAGTAGCGCAGCACGATTAAGCCATGTGCGAAAAACCTCAAGTAGTCATCCTGAGCGGAGTAGCCACTTGGCGCAGCGAAGCGGCTAGTTGCGCTCAGGATGACACTTTGCCTACTGTCGCTTCACCGCGTGCGGCTGCGGCGGCAACCGACCGCTTGCGGCAAGCAACAGATCGGCGGCGGTCTCGTGCTC
>DASQHA010000239.1:0-5428 GCA_035632335.1 Terriglobales bacterium | reverse complement strand
GAAAGAATCGCAATAGATACCAGGACCTCAATCATGGTGAACCCTTGGGGCTGACCTTCGCATTTCCATGATTGAACCATGTTTGGATACCTCCCCGCCGAAGTAAACTGCCAGAAAGATGCCCACCTGATCTTCATCGGCTTAAGTAATAGAAAACTGTAGTGCAGAGCACCACATTGCCAGGCCCAAGGATCGAAGAAATCCCCTTTGGGCAGTGGCCTGATTAGCTTGAGGGTGACGAGCAAGGCCGACCGAATCGTTTTCAAATGCGTTGCGATACCTTAAATGTCCCGGGCGGGCTGAACAGTATGTTCCTGTCTTCGTATCCAATTGAAGCTAAAGAAAATGCAGGAGTCTGCCGATCATCTAAAACATTGGGCTGGGACCTAGGTACCGAATCGTGAAATGCGTTGAGAAGACTGCACTCGATTTGTACAGTTTCTACTCATTCGCCCTTTGAGAGTCTCTTTCAAAAAGGTCTCACGCGGCAATAAGACTTTAACATTCAGTGTCTTACACAAAATGCGAAGCTTGGCTGGGGAGTTGCTCTAGTAAGAGTGCATCCACCCCAGGGCATTCAGGGAGGGTGAATTGAGGGAACAGACGCCGATGTTAGAAATGAGACATTACCGGGAAAAGAGAGAAAGCCAAGCGCTGGGCGATCGTTCCGCCCGTAGCAATCTTCGCGGCTTCACGATTGTGGAACTGTTGATCGTCGTGCTTGTTGGCTCAGTTCTTACAGCTATTTCCATCCCCCTGTACAAGACTGCAATGATGAATATGCAGTTGAATTCCATGTCGAGCGCCATAACCGGGGCCATTTCGCAGACGCGCTACGCAGCCATTATGAACGCCCAAGTATACACATTGGCGATCACCGCTCCGGCAAACACCTATGTGGTCTCGAACGTCACCGAGGTGACTATTAACGCCGCCGTGCCGCTTCCGACCAAGGCAATCGCTGTCAACGGCGGAACAAGCGCGACTTACACGTTTACGATGTGTCCCAATGGCTCAGTTTACGGGGCAGGTGGAATTTGCGTCAATCCCACAACGACGCCGCCGGCACTGTCGGTCTCGAACAACGGGAGCCAGATAAACATTGCTGTATCGGGGGTGGGAAATGTCACAACGACGCGCGTCCAATAAGAGTCAAGACGCGCTAGCGCGCGGCTTCACGCTGATCGAAGTGCTGATCTCTATCGCCATCTTGTCTATCGGACTGCTCAGTGTGGCCGCCTTAATTGGGAGCACCATGAATTCGGGTACCACCGCAAGATACATGAACATGGCCAATACACTGGCGTCAGAAAAGCTGGACATGCTGAACAAGTGGCCTTCCACGGACGCCAACGTTGCGCCCGGAGGTTCTCTCACTGGGTCTGCCACTTGCAACGCCAACGAGTACTGCGACCAAGTGACCATGAGCGAGTCTTCCGGCGCCAACTATGAGACTCAAACCCAAAGTGTTACCGATCCTATCACCGGATTGACGTCACTCGTAACCACCACGATCGTGCAAACCAGCAGCGGATGCGTGAACACCCCTACCGCCTGCGGGGTAGCGAATCCGACTGGGGGATCCACCTTTACGCGGAGATGGCTGATTACAGCGCCGGTCACGGTGACATCGGCAGGAGGCACGACTACGACCGTTGGGACGGCCGCTTCGGGACCAAGGCGAATCACGGTAGTCGTCACCTCGAACGACCAGACGGTCCAACCCCCGATTTCCTTTCAAATGAGCATGGTGAGGCCATGAAAAAAGCTAACACTGCAATCCCCGTAAGCTCAGTACGGCTTCCCAGGATCTCGCAGGCGGGCCGGGGCTTTTCGCTCGTGGAACTGATGATCGCCATGGCGGTATTCGTGATCGTGGCGGGCGCCTCGTTTACCCTTTTCGGACAGCAAGCTGGGGTCGCCGCGCAGCAGCAGACTCTTTCGGGAGTCAACATCGGATTGCGAAACGCCGTGTCTCAGATGGAGATGGACTTGGCCGGGGGAGGCGGAAATATGCTCGTCGGCGTGAAGGGCCCCGCCGTCACACCTTTCAATTTGAGCGTCATCATCAACAACAATATGCCCGGCGTCGCCGCCACTTGCGCACCGAATACCACGACTTGGGCTTATCCCATAGCAAGCGCCTGCTTCGATTCCCTTACGATTCTTAGCCCGAATACCAGTCTTGTGAAGCTGTGCGGGGCCGGCCAGGCAACACCACTTGCACTCGTCAGCGACGTAAACCTGGGCTCAGCCACAACTGTAACGGCGGACGATGCGAACGGTTCGGCGAACAACGCGGCTGACCTAGCCTGCTTTAAAAACGGGGATGAGCTGCTGTTCGTTGAGCCTACGTCTGCGGGTATACCCAACTGCGATCAAAGCGCCGTTAATCCCAACTATTGCATGAACGTTGTCACGCTTACTGCGGACTCAACGTTAAGCGGAGGCAATATCAGTCTCCAGGTCAGCGCGAGCGGGTCGCCAAGCACGGACCCCCTGGGAATCGTTTACCAGCCGGGGGGGGTGTCGTATTTTTCTAGCGCCTTAGCTAACAACTTTCCCGCTATCTCCGGTTCGTATATCGTGGACCTCGGGAACGCCTCGAATGCCGTGACCTACGCTGTCATGGCCAATCCCAACAATGCCAACGATCCGCAATTGGTTCGCTGCCCCGGGACGGCCTGCACCACCGCGAACGCGCAGGTGGTGACCGACCAGGTCATCGGATTCAAAGTGGGCGCGGACCTCTGGAATGGCAGATCCACGACGGCCGGCAATGACATTGCAAACTTCTATTACGACGCCTCCCAGTATTGCAGCGATGCAGTCACCGGCGTCACTTGCACGCTTGCGGACGGTACTACGGCTCCGCCAGGTACCTATACACCTGACCCTTACGACTACGTACTCGTGCGCGCGGTGCGGGTTTCCGTGATTGCGCGGACCGCGCCGCAGTCGGACAAGACTGTTCACTCCGTCTTTTTGAACGGCTTTGATAACGGCCCTTATCTGGTGCAGCAGGGGTCCGCCGTCGTGGACCTGCGGAACGCAAGTAACGCCGATTCCAATAATTGAATGACAACGGCTTGAGGAGAAACCATGAAATCACGCTATAACAAACCTTCCACCACCAACGGCCGGCAAATTTCCGTCCTTGCAAACGACCGAAGGTCGGGGACTCGAGGCGTCGCGCTGATCATCACTTTGATCCTTCTCTTGCTCCTTAGCGCGGCGAGCGTAGCCATCGTCCTCCTGGTGTCCTCGGATACCATGATCAACGGCTTTTACCGGAACTACCGCGGATCTTTCTATGCCGCCGATTCGGGTGCCAACGTCGTTGTGGAATCCATGAAAGCTGCGCTATTGGCCGCCGGGAACGGGGCAGCCGGTCCTCCGTTTGCGAGCACGGCAGCACCCGCGTCTGTCACCTCGGCAGCCACGGCCTACCAAGGCGCTTACTACACTTTTGGGGATACCAACTCGTGGAATGGCAAATTCACAGTAATCGCCAATCCAGGGGGGGCGCCTGTTCTCGGAACCGCCCAAGTGACTCAGAATAAGAACCTGGCGGACCCCAAAAATCCCGCTGACCCGCTGTGGACTTACGCTTACCCATATACGGTCACGGTCAGAGGGACGTCAAACGGCACGGAAGGCGAAGAAGTGACCGAAACAGGCTGGCTCACTTTTTCCAGCGCCACCGGTGCAGTCGGCGCGGGCGGCCCGCCATCTTTTTCCGATTGGGGGGCCTTCATCACGAATTATACGGCTTGCCAGGGTCCGCTGGTACCCGGAAACATGACTGGGCCATTTTTCACGGACGGTCAATGGAATTTTGGCAATTTTTCCTCCCCCGGGTATACTTTCACCGGTTCCATCGGGCAGGCAGGGTCCAAGGCCAGCTGGATTAGCGGCGGCTCCTGCACGAACTCCGCAACTCCCCCAGCTGGATTCAAGGTTCCGAGTTTCCCTGCCGGCGGCCTCGCGCTCAACGTGCCACCGATCACACCTCCGACGGATGCTTGGAGCCAAGCCCAGGCGGTGATCGATGGTAAGGGCGCGGTTCCCTGCACTGTGAACCCGTGCTCCACGAGCACTCCTGCGCCAACCCCGGCGGCATTGGCCGCGGTGCTGCAGACGATTGGTGGCGCCCCGTATTCCGCCTCCACAAATGGCGTTTATATTCCCTTCTATACCGGCCATGGATGCTTGACGCGATGCTTTGGCAGCCCTAACTCTACCGGCACAGGAAGCAACGCTGCGGGCGGGTTCTTCGTCCAAGGCGACGCCTCCATTAAGCTGATTGCCACCGGCGGCGGCGGCTCCGATTTGACTCAAACCTACAAGATCACGCAAAGCGGCACGACGACAACGATTGTGGTTGACAACATAAATAATACTACAACAGTGAATGGAGTAGTCATTCAGGGTGTTCCCGCACAACTCAACCCGACCACCGGCTTACCCATGACCGAAACCGACCCATCGGGAGCCGTTGTAAACCCTACTCTCATTTACGTTAACGGCAATATCACTGGTCTGACGGGAACGTACGGCAGCGGTAGCAGCATCATACCGGCGATTCAGGATGACACGGGCGTAACCATCGCGGCCTCCGGAGACGTCAGCATCACGGGCGATATTACATACGCGCACTTGCCCGTCTCCATGACTACTGACGCGCCGGTTGCCAACGCCAACTCCGGTGTCCTGGGCGTCTATACCAACGGGAATATTAATCTCTCTGCGCACTCGAACGGGGGTAACCTCACCGTGGATGCCAGCCTCGCGGCGATTGGCGGCGCCACAGGGAACTCCGGGTTTGCAACTCCGGGCAGCATAGGGACCTGGACGATTGTGGGCGGCAGATCCGAGGACCACGCCCATAGCGTCAACATCGGCGCCGGGAATACGGTCTTTGACACGCGCTTCGGACCCACGTTTGGGCCACCCTGGTTTCCCACGGGAGTGCCGACGGCGGCTGCGCCCGGAATTCCGGCGACCCCTCCACAAGTCATAGTAACGCGAGGGGCGTGGGGTGAGGTCGGCCGCAACGGGAACGGTAACTACTGACGCTGAGCCTGCCAATAACTACTGGCCGCTAGCGGGGATTGCCGCAAGATTGGCGCTCCCAGCTAGCGGCCAAGTTTTTCCGTAAAATCAGGATGATGAACGGAGCCCAACTGCCAGGCAGCCGCAGTTTTCGCCGCGGCATTTTTTTGGATTCTAGCTTTCTGTGTCGAAGGTCTTCTTGACATTCACGATGGTTTGTACAACGGCCTCGTCGCCGATCGCGGTATTGATCATGACGTGGTACAGGGCGCGGTCAGGCCACTCTACGCGAAAATACTTTTCGATGAAACCCGCCCGCTCGCGATCCACCGTATCGACCAGCTCCTGGGCTTCCTTCACACTCTTGCCGCGT
>DASQHA010000238.1:0-6653 GCA_035632335.1 Terriglobales bacterium | reverse complement strand
CGAGTGGATGTCGCGCGCCAGCGCTTCCGGTCGCAAGGCTGCGAAATCCTGGACCGTCGGATACTTCTGGAACAGCCCGGGCGTCACGGAGTTGACCAGCTTGTCGGTCGACTGTGCGGAGAGGATGGTCGCCACCAGCAGCTCCCAGGGCGTCTGGTGCCCGAGCGCGCACTGCGCATTCGGATACATTTCATCGAGCCGTTTGAGAATCTCCTGCACGCGCGCCTGGCGCTCGGCTGCGGTCTTGGGGCGGGCGATTTTCTTCCTGGCTGGCTTGGCGGCTGCCGGCATAACCTCGGTGCCATGATACCAGCAGATGCGGCGGCTTTTCAGGGCGGCTCGGCCGGCGCTCGCTGCGAGCGCACCGATTTTTGGTGCTCGAGGGAATTAACTTCTATATATAGTTGATCGTAACTCAGGAAACCGCTAAACTGCGAGAATAAAGTAGAAACATTCTGGGTTCGGCGCTGTGGCTTGCGCCATTAATCCCCTTGTCGCTCGAAAGGTGGAACAATTCATGCGCTTGTCGATCATCGGTTTGGGAAAACTGGGCGCGCCTATGGCAGCCGTGATGGCCTCCAAGGGCAACATCGTCATCGGCGTGGATGTCAGCCCCGCCGCCGTAAACGCTATCAATCATGGCACAGCCCCGGTCAATGAGCCCGGCCTGGACGAGCTCGTGGCCCGGAATCGCGAGCGCCTCTCCGCCACCATCGACTATCAGGAGGCAGTCGCCGGGACGGACGTTACCTTCATCATCGTTCCCACGCCCTCGGACAGCGACGGCGCATTCTCTCTGCGCCACGTTCTGGAGTCGGGGGAGCGCGTGGGCCAGGCTCTGCGCCGCAAATCCGGTTACCATGTAGTCGCCCTTTCCAGCACCGTGATGCCCGGCTCGACCGAAGGAAAGCTGCTGCCCCTGCTGGAGAAAGCTTCCGCCAAGCAGTGCGGCCGGGATTTCGGCCTCTGTTACAACCCCGAGTTTGTGGCCTTGGGCAGCGTAATCCACGATATGTTGCATCCGGACATGATTCTCATCGGCGAATGCGATGAGCGGGCCGGCGATGTGCTGGCGAATCTGTACCGCGGCGTGTGCGAGAGCCGTCCGGCAATCGCGCGCATGAACTTTGTGAACGCCGAGCTGACCAAGTTGTCGGTGAACACTTTCGTCACCACCAAAATCTCCTATGCCAACATGCTGGCTCAGGTTTGCGAGACGCTGCCGGGAGCCGACGTGGATGTGGTGACGCAGGCGATCGGAAGCGACTCGCGCATCGGGCGCAAATACCTGAAAGGGGCGCTAGGCTACGGCGGGCCGTGCTTTCCGCGCGACAACGTGGCTTTCGCCGCCCTGGCCCGGCGGCAAGGTGTGATGGCTACCCTGGCGGAAGCGACCGATACGTTGAACCGGTGCCAGGCGCCGCGCCTCGCAGACATGATTCTCGCGCGATTACCGGAAAACGGCGTGGTCGGCATTGCCGGCCTCTCCTACAAGCCAGAAACCAACGTGGTCGAAGAATCGCAGGGCATGGCGCTGGCGCAGCACCTGCTCTCGAAAGGCGCCACGCTGGTGGTCTACGACCCGGCTGCGCTCGATAACGCCCGGCCGCACCTGGTCGGCAAGGTAACCTTCGCAGGGTCTCTCGATCAGTGCGTGGCGCAGGCGGATGTTCTGGCCATCACCACCGCCTGGGAGGAGTTCAAGAACATCTCGCCTGGGAGCTTGAAATTTTCCAACGGGCGCCCGGCCCTGATTGACTGCTGGCGCATCCTGCCGCGCGAGAGATTCGAAACCGTCGCGGACTACGTTACTCTGGGCGTGGGCGCCGGGCCGGCGCGCGAACCGCTTGCCGATATTCTGGCCAACGCCCAGCACGGAGACTAGCAGGATGCAGAAAAGCGTGCGCGTGACCGTTACCGGGGCCGGCGGCTTCATCGGTCATCACCTGGTGACGTATCTGAAGAGTCTGGGCTATTGGGTGCGAGGCGTCGACCTCAAGCATCCCGAATACCGTCCGACCGATGCCGACGAGTTCGAGCTGCTGGACCTGCGGCGGTGGGACAGTTGTCTGCAGGCCACGCGCGGAGCCGATGAAGTTTACGCTTTAGCGGCCGACATGGGCGGCATGGGCTTCATTTCCTGCCATCACGCCCAGATCCTCTACAACAATTCGCTCATCAACCTGCACACGCTCGAAGCGGCCCGCATCAACGGTGTGAAACGCTATCTCTACACGTCCTCGGCTTGCGTTTATCCCGAATACAAGCAGTTGGACGCCAACGTCACGCCGCTTAAGGAAGAAGACGCCTACCCTGCGCAGCCGCAGGATGCCTACGGCTGGGAGAAGCTGGTTTCGGAGCGGTTGTGCATGCATTACCGGCTGGATCACGGGATCGAGACGCGCGTCGTGCGCTTCCACAACATTTTCGGACCGCTGGGAACCTGGGACGGCGGGCGCGAAAAAGCGCCGGCGGCCATGTGCCGCAAGGTGGCGGTGGCGCGGCTCACGGCGAACCCGGTGATCGAGATCTGGGGCGACGGCGAGCAGACGCGGTCCTTCTGCTACATTGACGATTGCGTGAAGGGCATTCACAAGCTGATGCGCTCGGATTTCCAGGAGCCGCTCAACCTGGGCCAGGACCGCATGATGACCATCAACCAGTTGGCCGACATAGTGGCCTCGATCGCCGGCCTGCGCATCGAGAAGAAGCACGTCTCCGGCCCCATGGGCGTGCGCGGCCGCAATTCCGACAACACCCTGCTGCGCCAGGTGCTCGCCTGGGAACCCGAGATCTCGCTCGAAGAAGGCCTGAAGCGGACGTACGGGTGGATTGAAGGGCAGGTGCGGGAGAGGATGGCAACCGCCAACCCGCTGGCGATGATTTCCCCGCAGTAGCAGGCCTGTTGGTGGATCGCTGCGGATCGTTGTCAGAGGTGCCATTGAAAATTCTCGGTCTTGCCAGTTGGTTTCATGATTCGAGTGCAGCTCTGCTTCTCGATGGAGAACTCGTTTCCTACGCTGAAGAAGAGCGATTCAATCGTGAGAAACACACTAACGCCTACCCGATGCGGGCCACCGAGTGGGTACTGGCCTCCAACCAACTTACCCTGGATGACTTGAATGAGGTTGTGTTCTATGTCAATCCAGCCAGGTATCTGTGGACCGGGCTGAAAGCACTTGCCGCGCATTTTCCGGCGTCCCTTAGTCTGGCCCGGCGCAATGCGGCCACTATGCCGGTCCTAGAACGCATGTGGCACATCGGCCGCTTAAAGCCGTTCATGTGCCGTAGCCACAACGCCAAGGGTAGGTTCGATCTGATTTTTCTGGATCATTACCGCACGCATCAGGGCAGCGCGTTTTACGCTTCCGGTTTCGACGACGCTGCCATCCTGACCATGGATTTCGCCGTCGATGGCACCACCGAGGTGATCGCCCACGGACGCGACTGCACGATCACCGATAAGGCCAAGCACCGGCTCCCCCACGGCTTCGCCATCATATATGCCGCCATGACCCACGTGCTGGGATTCAAGTGGTACGACGAATATAAAGTGATGGGTATGGCGGCGTTCGGCGAGCCAACATACCTGAAGCAGGTCAACCAGCTCTACGCTCACGATCCGGCCACGGGAAAATTGGAGTTGAATCTCGATTTTTTCGAGTTTCATAAGGCAGGCCGTTCCAAGTTGCTCTCGGAAAAGATGAATGGGCTGTTTGGCCCGCCGCGCGATCCGGCTGCTCCCGTCACGCAGCGTGAGTATGACCTCGCGGCATCGCTCCAGGCGGCTACCAACCAGTACGGGCTGGCGATGGCGGCACTGGCGCGAAAACTCACCGGTTCGCGAAATCTTTGCCTGGCCGGGGGCGTCGCGCAGAACTGCCTGATGAATCAAGCGATCTGTGAATCGGGACTGTTTGAAAACGTCTTCATTCAGCCGCTGGCGGGCGACGTGGGCGGTTCGATGGGCGGGGCCCTCTACCGGTATCACGCCGTGCACGGCCGGCCTCGGAAGTACGTCATGCGGCATCTTTATCTCGGGCCCGACTACGTGTCGTCGATCCCGGAGTGCGCGCAAAAATTCCGCTTGCAAGAGCGGCCCTCAGCCGACTGGCGAGCGGAAGTCGGCCGGGCGATTTGCGACGGGCTCATCGTTGGGTACTTCGACGGCCGGATGGAGGCGGGCCCGCGAGCTCTCGGGGCGCGCTCGATCCTGGCCGACGCACGCCGCAGCGACATGAAAGACATCCTGAATTCGCGTGTCAAACACCGTGAGCACTTCCGGCCGTTCGCGCCTTCGATTTTGGCGGAAGAGGTGAATGCGGTCTTCGAGCTGTTGCCCGCCTGCCGCTCTCTCGACTACATGATCACCACCATGTCGGTACGCCCAGAATGGAAAAGTCGAGTGCCGGCGATTACGCACAACGATGGCACCGCTCGGGTTCAGGCGGTACATCGCGATCACTCGCCGAATTTTCATAGCATCATCTCGCACTACCAAGCCTTGACCGGAGTGCCGCTGGTAATCAACACGTCATTCAATGACAACGAGCCTATCGTTTGTACGCCGGACGACGCCATTCGGTGTTTCATGCGCACCCGTATCGATTTGCTTGTGCTCGGCGGCCACCTCTATTACCGGGCGGATAACCTAGCGGTCGTCAATGGTTAGTGCGGTGGGTGCAAGATTTGACGGCAGAAGCTTGTGTAGTCTGTTCTGGTCCGTTGGAGAAGCATCCGGCCTGGATTGAAGGAAATTTTTCGATAGGATATAATTCCGAAATCCGATGAGTTCTGAAACTGCTACTCGGCCTCGCCCGAGAATCCTGCTGAATGTCCCCATATTGAATGAAATCGAGAACATTGAGCGCCTGGTTACGGGGGTGGCGCGCTCGCTCCAAGGTTATGATTATGTGCTGCTGATTGTCGATGACGGAAGCACCGACGGTACCATCGACTATCTTCAAAGGGCGATGTCTGCGCACGAAGGAAGAATCGCCCTGCTCCAGCGCAAGAAGGGCCGCCATGGTTGTCAAAGAGGCGGCGCGTTGCTGGCTGGCCTGGAGTGGGGTCTCGATAACGGGGACTTCGATGTCTTCGTCGAGTTGGATGGCGACCTGTCGCACCGCACCGAAGAACTTCCTCACGGAATCGAAGCGATCACCCGCAATCTAGGCGATGTCGCTATCGTATCCAAGTATGTGCCGGGCAGCAGAATCACCGGCCGCACCATCGGCAGGACGCTGATCAGCCTGATTTGCAACATCGCTGTGCGCACTCTGATCCGGTGGAAAATTCGCGACTTCAGCAACGGATACCGTTTCTACAATCGGGCCGCTGCTGAAATCATACCCGTGCATGTCATCCGCTACGGCAGCCCGATTTATCTCTCGGAAGTCATGGCCATCTGGCTGGATCATGGCCTCAGGGTAATGGAGATTCCCGGTCACTATGTCGGCCGCAACGAAGGGTTGTCGAAAGTCCGCTTGATTGATTACATCGAGGCGTCGATCGGAGTGATCGAGATCGCCTGGCGTTATCACGTGACTGGATTTCGCAGGGTCGCTGAAGAGCATGCGCGACCGGCGGCTGCGCCCGGCCCCACCGCAAAGCCGGCGGGGATTCTGGATGAGCGGGATGGATAAGCTCTCGCTCGTTCGCGAATTCTGGAACGAGACGCCATGCGACGGGCAGGCGACGTATGCTTTGCGTGCACAGTTCCGGTATCGCAAGGAGCCCTGGCTGCTGCCGTTTCTCGATCGAGTGGCCGCGACCTGCCAATGTATTTTGGAGGTCGGTTGCGGCCAGGGAACCGACGGTGTGACCCTGAGCCAAAGAATGCGCCCGGGCAGCCAGTACATTGGAGTGGATATGTCTGAGGTCAGCCTGGCGCGAGCGCGTGCGGCGGCCCAGGAGGTGCGCGACAGCCTGCGGGTCACGCCTGCATTTCGGCTCGAGAATGCGGAGCAACTGAGTTTCGCAGATAACAGTTTCGAATGCGTGCTATCCGTGGGAGCGCTACACCACAGCCAGGAGACGGAACGGGCCATCGCCGAGGTCCGGCGAGTCCTGGTGCCCGGGGGTACCGCATTTGTCTTCTTATATCGGACCATGGCACCCAAGGTTTTTGTGGCCCATGCGCTCCGCGCCATGCAACGATGCCTCGATTTGGTATTACGCACCGATCGGGCGATTTATCGGGTCCTCCGTCGTTTGAAAATCGGGGATCGTGCCGGAACAGCGATCTACGAGTGCTTCGGAGTGCCCATCCTCCGCAGCTACTCGCATCGGAGCATGCGGGCTCTGTTTCGCGATTTCTCTGCTCTGAAACTGAGTTCCCACGGCTCCGGCCTGCCTCTTCCGACTATGAACCGGCGTTTTGATCGGCTCGCCAGCAATCCACTCGGGTACCTGTGGCTAGCGGAAGCCGTGAAGTAGGGCCCGCGCCGCGGTCCCTTGCTTACCGGGTAGCCCGCCTGTTGGATCGCATTTTGATTCTCGCGATTGTCTCAGGCTGCGTGATCGTCCTGCAGAAGAGCTTCCATTTCATTAACGCCACTCCGTTCCTCAACGTGGACGACAGCATCGCCAATGTGGCGGTGAGCCTGGCCGAGCACGGGCGCTACGGATTTCTCTCCAGTCCGACGCAAGGG
>DASQHA010000237.1:0-3938 GCA_035632335.1 Terriglobales bacterium | reverse complement strand
ACAACGGGCATCCGTTCACATATTTCGAACTGGGCCAGGATCGGCCGGCCGAGCAACTGCTGCAGCGCTTTAATCTTGGTCCTGAAGACGTTCCGCTGCTCATAGGCCGCGATGAGTCTCCGATGCGCAATCCAACAAATGCGGAGCTGGCCGCGCGTCTTGGGCTGAACGCTGAAATCGATGGCGAGCGGGTCTATGACCTGATCGTGGTTGGTGCGGGGCCTGCGGGTCTGGCGGCAGCGGTATACGGTGCTTCCGAGGGGCTCAGCGTGCTGGTGCTGGAGGCGATCGCTCCGGGCGGCCAGGCGGGCTCCAGTTCGCGAATCGAAAATTACCTGGGATTTCCATTGGGAATTTCGGGGCAGGATCTTGCCGGCCGCGCGTTCGTGCAAGCCGAGAAATTCGGAGCGCAAATTGCCGTTGCCCGCCGGGCGACCGCCATAAGATGCGATAGCCAGCCGTTCCCGATCGAATGTGACGGTGGCGATCCCGTTCGCGGACAAGCGGTCGTTATCGCCTGTGGCGCCGAGTACCGCAAGCTGCAGGTTGCGAACCTGGCGCGATTCGAAGGGGTCGGCGTGTACTACGGAGCCACCCCTATGGAGGCGCAGCTCTGCAAAGGCGAAGACGTAATCGTAGTGGGCGGGGGCAATTCGGCAGGCCAGGCGGCGATGTTTCTCTCGACGGTGGCGAAGCATGTCTACATGCTGGTGCGCGCTTCAGGCCTGGCAGACAGCATGTCGCAGTACCTGATCCGCCGGATCGAAGAGTGGCGCGACATCACGCTCCTATTGCGGACAGAGATCGTCAGACTGGACGGCGCCGGAAATCTCGAATCGGTCACGTGGAGAAATCGGGACACCGGAGAAACCGAAACGCACCCAATCCGGCATATCTTTTCCATGACCGGCGCAAACCCCAATACGGCATGGCTCAAGGGCTGCGTAGCGCTCGATAGCGGCGGGTTTATAAGGACCGGCGCCGATCTCGCCGCGGACGATCTGGACAGTGCAGGCTGGCGCCCTGGCCGGCGCCCGTATCTATTCGAGACCAGTGTCCCGGGCGTGTTCGCGGTGGGGGACATCCGCTCGGGCAGCGTCAAGCGCGTCGCGTCAGCCGTGGGAGAAGGTTCGGTCGTCGTACAACTCGTGCATCGCGTCCTGGCGGGCTGATGAGTGACGGCGCGCTACTTGACCTA
The DNA here is from genome assembly GCA_035632335.1 of Terriglobales bacterium. Lineage (GTDB taxonomy): Bacteria > Acidobacteriota > Terriglobia > Terriglobales > Acidobacteriaceae > JAIQFF01. Next base: position 2,740 of record DASQHA010000237.1, on the reverse strand, counting down.
CGTTTCGGCCCCCATGGAGCCATGGATCTCTGGGTTGGCGGGTGTGCCGGCTGCCCTAAGGGGTTAAGCGTCCACTCCTGATAAACAGCAAAAAACGAAGAAATCGCCCCAAATCGCGCGACCGGCTGTTAACCGGAACAATATGAGTTCGAGTTACAACCGGGGAGCCAAACAAGAACTCTGAATCCCCGAAGGCGCCACGTAGGGCAAATCGCTTGGCGGAGCGATGATTGGAGTAATGGCAATCGCGGTTCATACGATGTATCCCGGTGGTTGTTAGATCCACTAGTTCAGCCCGGTCAGGACGAACTCCACGTTTCTCTTCTGTGCTACTTCGAATTCTGCCACAAGGCTTGAGGCCCCGGAGTTGTCCATCAAAGAGTGTTCAGGCCGATAATGCGGGTAGGATCGGTAAACCCGACGATTAAGCAGAGAGTCACGGAAGTGAATGCAGCCCTGTGCAACAGCCAGGGTCAGCGGCGGCTGTGGGATCGCCCGACTCTCCGTGGAAAGTAGCGGCTCTCGCGTAACCACTCTACGAAGCCTTTCTCCGTTTGGCAAACTCCGACTTGGAAGGGACCAGCGCCTCCAGTTCTCTGAGAAGTGAGGGGATCTGTTTGTGTCCCTGGACCCTGCGGAATTGCTTCTCCGCCACCAACAGGCCGGACCCCACCCAGCGTTCTCGTTGATCGCCGGCATGCCATCGCTTCACGTTGGCGCAAACCCGTTCGACGATCGAGAAGGCCGACTCGATGACATTGGTGCTGGCCAAGGTCTTGCGCAGTTGTGACGGAACGTGGAGCCGATGCACGGTCAGCGTTTCATCCAATCCCTCCGCCAAACTCCGTGCCGCGCTCGGATTCAAATCCATCAGTTCGCGATGCAGCCCGTTCAGGGCCTGCTGGGCGGCGGTGTAGTCTTCCAGCGCGTAGGCGGCATTCAGCTTCCTGGCCACCAAAGGCCTCTGCTCATCGGTCAGGTGATCCAGCACGTTGCGCCGCTTATGGACTTGACAGCGCTGGATCGGTGCCCACTCACCGGCATACTTTTTCACCGCTGCGTGAAGCGCTTTTCCCCCGTCCAGGACGTACAACCGAAGCTCAGCGAAGTCCAGACCGCGATTCATCAGGTCGCCCAGCAGCTCCCCCACCACGGTGGCGTTTTCGGTGGCTCCTTGCCGCAGGCCCAAGATCGTTTTTCGCCCGTCCTGGCTGATGCCCAAGGCAGCCACCATCTGCTGCCCGGCAAACGGTGTCGCGTCGATGAGCAGCGCGCACAACCGCATCTTGTCCAGGCGCCGCTCCATCATTACCTTCAACTTTTCCCGGCTCGCTTCGATGAAGTGCTCGCTAATGGCGCTCTTCTCCAAGCCGTATGCCGCGGCGAACTCGCGCACCGCCTGGCCGTATTTTCTGGTGCTCAGACCGAGCATCAGTTTCTCCCACACCGTTTCGGTCAGCGGCTCACCGCGGTGAAACATTTCGTAGCTGCCCAACCGTATTTCCCGGTCGTCGATCGTGCGCACGCGCGGGCGATCAATCGGCACCTTTTGGCCCATCACCACGCAAAATCCTTTCTCCTTGCCCCACCGGTTGGCCCTGCGATCCGGCTGCGGTTGGCTGCGTTCCCCGACCCGTTCCCGCACTTCTTCTTCCATCAGCAGTTCCATCACCCGCAAGCCAGCCTGCCGAATCAACGCACCTACGCCATCGTGCAGCCAGCCCACCATCTCCGCCATCGGCAACACCATCTGCACCGCCGGATTTCCATCCGCGGCCATTTTCTCGAGCTGCATCACCGCTCGCCGGGATTCAATCTGGTATGGTTTCTTCATAGCGACTCTCCTTTTTCTCGCGAAAGAAAATTGCTCTCAGCCTATCAAGGCTTCGAGCGGAGAGTCGCTACTTTCTACGATCTAACGGGCGTTCCCGGCCAGGCCGCTTGGGAGTACTTGCAGCTCGGTGGTCTTGCTGAAGGCCGGCTTCCCGATGCCGATGAAGTCGTCAACCTGACAGAGAAGGCTGGCGTGGAGGTATCGCGGACTGAGATCAACCGCCTGCTGGAGCGACTCCTGGCTGAGACGGTCACAGTCGGTGGCGTGGAGTATCACCTCGCCTTTGGCAGTGGGTCTACCAAAGACAGACGATTCATGTTTTCCACTCACCAGAATCTTTCCTGGCTGGAGCAACTGTTCCAGACTGCCGAGAACGCCTTCGCTTACGGCGGCGTGTTTACCAGCCAAGCTAGCAACCTCGTCCGTATTCCCAATGCTGAGTCGGGCCGGTTGCACGTGAAGGTTGTTGAGCCGGGCACGCTGGTAGCACCGGACAACATGCTCGTATCCGCAGAGCTGGCCAGGGAGCTTGGGACCAGCATCGCCCAAGGGAGGCTATTGCTGCTCAAAGACGGCCTTCCTGTCGCTCTGGCAAAAGGCCAGTTCGTGGAAGCAGTTGATGACGAGGTGCTCGCTGAACTGAAGGTCGATCTGATCATCTCCTCGGACTGCATCAAGGCCGGGGCTTTTCCCGAAGACGGCCCGATCGACGATGCTCTGTTTGTCCTGCTCAACGAGCCTGAAGAGGGCATGACCATGAAGCTTGGGTATCACGTGGTCATGAACCTGAACGATGAAGAGCTAGAGCCGATCATGGAGCACGGCAGGCAGGAGATGGCCAAAGTCAACGAGGCGGTTGACAGCGGCAACATCCTGCCACTGGTTGGCGAGGAGCTGACGCCGGAG
>DASQHA010000236.1:0-6184 GCA_035632335.1 Terriglobales bacterium | reverse complement strand
CCCAACTCCGCTCGATGAGAAGCTGGCGCGCGCGAACTAGCGGCGGAAGGCAGCAGTCGGTGGAAAGAAAGTGGACGGTTCGAAGTTCAGCCGGTTTTTCCCGGCTGCTTGCTTAGTTCCGCCATCACGCTCTGGATGAGTTCCTTCGCGTCGGTCAGACCTTTCATCACCAATTGGATGTCGAGTACCGGCTTGCCCGGCCAGCGCTGGCTCTGGCAGTAGACGCCGTGCTGACCCACCAATGCCATGGCGTCCGTGATCATGTCCATGGTGACAGCCAACCGTCCCCGCGGAACGCCCATCATGGTTTCGTAGTGTTCCAGTTCTTCCTGCTTTTCGTCGAATACCGGCATGGCTCGATTGTATCGGGTAGGTTGCGTGGGGCATAATTGCGGACGTTCGCTGTCCAAGTTTTCGTGGTTACGTCAAAGCACTTAGCAATTGGCATTTAGCTCTTGGCACTTGGCAGCTATCGCCGGCCCGGGCGGCGAGTGATGACTGGGCTAGGGCCAGGCGCTAATTGCTAATTGCTAAACGGTTCCCCAAGGAGAGACTCATGAAGACACGCCTCGCACTCGTCGCTTTAATTCTGCCCACATTCGCTCTGTTGGCCTGCGCTCAGGATGCGAGCAAGCGTCCCAGTCCCCCAGCTCAGGCGCAGTGTAAGTTTGCCGACGGCAAGAGCATCAAGAGTGACTATTCCAGTCCGCGCACGAAAGGACGCAAGATTTTCGGCGGCCTGGTGCCTTACGGCGAGGTATGGCGCGCTGGAGCCAATGAGGCCACCACGCTGGTCACCGACACCAACCTGAACATAGGGGGCAAAGACGTTCCCGCGGGCAGTTACACGATCTTTACCCTTCCCAACGCCGACAAATGGGTCCTGATCATCAGCAAAAAAACCGGGGAGTGGGGTATTCCCTATCCCGGCGAGGGTGAAGATTTCGCTCGCGTGGACATGAAAGTATCACCGTTGTCTTCGCCGGTGGAGAATTTCACCATCGGCTTCGACCAGACCGGGTCAACCTGCGCCATGCACATGGACTGGGAGAAGACGCGCGCGTCGGTCGACATCAGCCAGAAGAAGTAGATTCAGGGAAGCCAGCAGCGCGCCGTGATCAGTGCGGCAGTCCGGATAGCGCATCCACCGCGTGCTGGGCTTCCGGATTCTCGGGTGACAACTTCAAGGCCGCCTGGTAGGCCGCCAGTGCTTCCGCACGGCGGCCCACGCGCTCGAGTGCATGGCCCAGAAGCAGAAACCCGGTATCGGTCGGGTTCAGTTCAACCGCCTTCGAATAATTCCGGATGGCGTCATCCAGCTGGTTTTGTTTTTCCAGCAACTGGCCCAGTCCCAGGTAGGCCGAGGACTGATTGGGATTCTGCCGCAGGGCCTGGTCGTAATTCTCTCGAGCTTTCCCGTCCTCCCCGAGCTTGCGATAAGCGGTGCCCAGGTTGGCGTAAGTGGCCGCCAGCAACCCGGCGTCCGACGTCAGACTGATGGTGCGATCGTACTGCTCCATGGCCTCAGGCAATCTGCCGTGTTCCTGCAGATAGGCGCCCAGGTTGGAGTGGCTCATGGGATCGCTGGGATTAATCTGGGCAGCGGCCTGAAAATGTGAATAGGCTTCGTCGGGCTTGTCGAGCAGCAGCAGTGCACCGCCCAGATTGTCCTGCGCGATGAAATTTCTGTCGGTCACCGCGAGCGCGTGCGTCCAGAGATCGTAGTTGCTCGACCAGTAGCTCAGTTGCCGATTGGTAGCGAGAGCGAGAGCGAGCAGAATGCAGGCCGCGGGAATCCATCGGGCAGCCAGTCCGATCTGCCGCGAATCGGCCAGGTCCGCGGCTCCCCAGGCAAGCATCACAAAAATTCCGACCAGCGGAATGTAGGCGTAGCGGTCGGCCATGGCCTGGTCGCCGACCTGCACCAGTCCGATGACCGGCACCAGAGTCCCCAGAAACCAAAGCCAGCCCGTCAGCAGATATCGCCGGGGGCGAAATCTAAAGACCGCCACGGTCACCGCCAGCAGCACCAGCGCGGAGATCACTAACTGCCAGACCGGAAGCGAAGCACCCGGATGAGGATAGAGCGGCGCCAGATGCGACGGCCAGATCATTTTCCATAAGTAAGTGGCGTAGGCCACCAGCGCATTTTCAAGACGGACGCCCAGCGAAAATTGTGCGGCGGAGCGCATTGCGCCGCCTGCACGCTGGGCCTGCATGGTGATCCAGGCGCTGGCCGCAGAGAGAACCAGCAGGGGCAATTTCTCGACGAGCAGCTTGGACAGCGGCGCTTGCGCAATTGGCGGCGTGCCGGAGGGGAGTCCCCGGATTCTGCCCAGCGGCCAGTAATCCAGCAACAGGAGCACGACGGGCAGGGTGATCACCATTGGCTTCGACATCAGTCCGAGCGCAAACAGGCCGGCAAAGGCCAGGTATCGGCGCCAGTCTGGCTTCCGCGCGTACCAGGAGTAGGCGATGAGCGCGGCAAAAAAGAAGAAGGTGCAGAGGACGTTCTTGCGCTCCGCCACCCAGGCCACGGACTCGACATTGATGGGATGAAGCGCGAACAGCGCGGCAACCAGCCAGCTCGGCCCGACGCGGCCGGTGGCATAAGCCAGAAATAGAAATAGAAGGACTGCGTTCGCGGCATGGATCAGCAAGCTGGTGAAATGGTGTCCGGTCGCATTCCGGTGGAACAGCTGCCAGTCGAGCGCGTGCGACAGCCAGGTAAGCGGATGCCAGTTTCCCTGCTCGGTTGCGGTGAAAGCCCAGGCAATCGTGTCCCAAGTCAGGCCGTCGTGGACGTGCAAATTCTCCGTTACGTAACGGTCGTCGTCGTAATTGACGAACGGGTGGCGGTTGACCGGGTTGTAGAGAGCCAGGGTGGCGACCACCAGTAGAAGGCAAAGCACGACGTTGCGCTTTTCGGGAGACGAGAAAAGACCTGGAGGCTTCTCAGGCACGATTGCAAGAATTTAACCACAGAGGACACGGAGGACACAGAGGCGTTCTTTGTGACGCATCTCCTTAATCATGTGACGAACGTCACATACCGGCCTTGACCTCTCCTGTAGAACCACAGAGGACGCGGAGCTTGTGCGCTTTAACGAAATCAGTGGCGCTGTGGTTGATTCAGCGATGAAAGTCCATACGGCTTTGGGACCTGGGTTGCTGGAGAGCGTCTATGAGGCCTGCCTGGTGCATGAACTGAGGAAGCGCGGCTTTCGAACTGCCGCTCCCCCTGCCGGTGAACTACGACGGCGAAAGAATCGATCTCGGATTCAGAATTGACATTCTGGTAGAGAACACCGTGGTCGTCGAAATCAAAGCAGTCGACGCGTTTACTCCGGTTCATCTGGCGCAAATTATTACTTTTCTCAAACTGAGTGGGAAATATGTCTGTCTGCTGATGAATTTCAACGTTGTGCACCTGCGCGATGGTATCCGACGCCTGGTGCAAGGCGAACCGCCCTCAGTGTCCTCTGTGCCCTCAGTGGTTAAATCGCTGGTTTCCACCTGAGCACCGGCTTGCGGGCCGCAGCGGTCTCGTCCAATCGGGACACGCGGGTGGAGTGGGGCGCGTCCAGCACGGTCTGCGGATCTGCTTCAACTTCTCCGGCGATCGATTTCATGGCCTCGATGAACAGGTCCAATTCCTCTCTCGGTTCGCTTTCCGTGGGTTCAATCATCAGCGCGCCGGGAACGATCAACGGAAAAGCTGTCGTATAAGGATGGAAGCCGTAGTCGATCAGGCGCTTGGCGATGTCCATGGTCTTGACGCCTTTTTTGGCCTGCAGCTTATCGCTGAACACCACTTCATGCATGCTGGGCGTGGAATAGGGCAGATCGTACGCGCCTTCCAGTCCCTTGCGAATGTAGTTGGCATTCAGGACGGCGTCTTCGGTGGTCTGGCGCAAGCCGTCAGGGCCGTTAGCCAGAATGTAAGCCAGGGCGCGGACGAACATTCCGAAATTGCCGTAGAAAGCGCGCACCCGTCCCACCGATTGCGGCCGGTTGTATTCGAAGCCCAAAGTGCCATCTGGCTTGGTGATGAGCACGGGCGTCGGCAGGAAAGGCTCAAGTTTCTGCTTCACTGCCACCGGACCAGAGCCCGGGCCGCCGCCGCCGTGGGGCGTCGAGAAAGTTTTGTGCAGATTCAGGTGCATCACGTCCACGCCGAAGTCGCCGGGACGGACTTTGCCCACCAGCGCATTCATGTTCGCGCCGTCCATGTAGAGCAGGCCGCCCTTAGCGTGCATGATTTCGGCGATCTTATGAATTTCCTGCTCGAACACGCCCAGCGTGTTGGGATTGGTGAGCATGAGCGCGGCAACGTCTTCGTTCATCTGCTCCGCGAGCGCGGCTACATCCACCATGCCCTGGGCATTGGATTTCAGATTCTCCACCGCGTAACCGACCATGGCCGCGGTCGCCGGGTTAGTGCCGTGGGCGGAATCAGGGATCAGAATCTTCTTGCGCGGCGCGCCCTTGGACTCATGATAGGCGCGGACCATCAGCAGGCCCGTGAGTTCGCCGTGCGCCCCGGCGGCGGGTTGCAGGGTGATCGCGTCCATGCCGGTAATTTCGATGAGGCACTCGCTCAGGGTCTTGATGATGCGCAGGGCGCCTTGCGAAATCCGTTCGGGCTGATAAGGATGTCCATTGGCCAGGCCGTCGAGCCGCACCACCAGCTCATTCACTCGCGGGTTGTACTTCATGGTGCATGAGCCCAGCGGATACATGCCCAGATCGATGGCATAGTTCCAGGTGGACAGCCGGGTGAAATGGCGGATGATTTCGATTTCGCTGACTTCGGGCATGTTGCCCAGGTCTTTTCTTTCGGAAGACCCTAAGAGCGCGGCGGTGTCAACCTCGGGAACATCGAGCGGAGGCAGCTTCCACGCGGCTTTTCCCGCCGACGACTTCTCAAAGATCAGGCCTTCGTTCTGGCTCACGTGCCGGGTGGCTTTGCGAGTCATCTTTTTCACCGTGCCACCTCCTGCGCATCGACTTCTTCCTGCGCGGATCTCACCGAGCGTTCGCTTTCCGCCACCAGGCCAACCGCAGTGTCAATCACGCTGCGCGTGGTCAACTCGGTGCAGCACCACAGAGCCGCATTGCCCAGCTCGGGATAAAACTTTTTCAGCGGCAGCCCGCCCACGATCTTGTGTCCCAGGAGGCGGCTGTTGACGGCGTAAGGATCTTCGCTGGTCTGCACTACAAATTCGTTGAAACGCGGAGAGCCGGAGAAAAGTAGCCTGGAGTGCTTGCTGAACTGGGCGGCAGCATAAGCCGTCTTGGCCAGATTCTGTCTGGCCAGTTCCCTGAGCCCGATTTTGCCGTAAATGGTCATGAAGATATTGACCATTAACGCCACCAGGGCCTGGTTGGTGCAGATATTCGAAGTCGCCTTTTCCCGCCGGATGTGCTGCTCGCGGGTGGCCAGGGTCAGAACAAAGCCGCGTTTGCCGTTGCGGTCGGTGGTCTGGCCGGCCAGGCGTCCCGGCATCTGGCGGACGAACTGCTCGCGAGTCGCGATCACGCCGCAGTAGGGACCGCCGAAACCCAGGGGCACGCCAAACGATTGCGCTTCCATCGCGATCACGTCCGCATGACGGGGAGGTTCGACGATGCCGAGGGAAACCGCTTCCGCGATCGACACCACCAGCATCGCGCCTTTTTTGTGGGCAATCCCGGCGATGGCGTCTGCGTCTTCAATCGTTCCGAAAAAATTCGGCGACTGAATCAGAACGCAAGCAGTATCCGGCGCGATGGATTTCTCCAACGCTTCCAGATCCAGCCGGCCGTTGTCCTGAAACGGCGTGGTGGCGAGCGGCAGGTTCTGGTGATGCGCGTACGTGGTCAGGACTTCGCGATATTCCGGATGCACGCTGCGGGCAATGGTCACTGAGCGCCGGCCGGTCAGGCGCACCGCCATCATGACCGCCTCGGCAGCCGCCGTCGAACCGTCGTACATCGAAGCGTTAGCGACCTCCATGCCCGTCAGTTCGCAAATCATGGTCTGAAACTCAAAGATGGCCTGCAACGTGCCTTGCGAAATCTCCGCTTGATAGGGAGTGTAAGCAGTCAGGAATTCGCCGCGCGAGACCAGAGAATCGATGATCACCGGACGGTAGTGCGAATAAGCGCCGGCGCCGAGGAAGGTCGCATAGCTGTCGCCGTT
>DASQHA010000235.1:0-6780 GCA_035632335.1 Terriglobales bacterium | reverse complement strand
CCCTGCACCCGGTAGCGCTGGTTCTTGCCGCGATAAAACTTGTCGAAGATCAGCACCTGCTCCATGTCTTCAATGCCGGCGCCCTGGTCGGCGACGCTGACTTCGAGGTTGGCTCCCTTGATCTCCGCCGTGATCCGGATGGGAGAGTCGGGCGGTGAATACTTGGCGGCATTCTCCAGCAACTGGACCAGAACTTCCTTGATGCGATCCGGGTCCAGGCGCGCCTGGATTTGTTCCGGCACCATGATCTCCACCGGGTGCTTGCCCAGGGTCTGTTTCACGTCGTTCACCGCCGCCTGCGCCAGGTCCAGCACCCGGCACGATTGCAGGTCGAGCTGAAATTCGTGGGATTCGAGTTGCGCCACCTCCGCCGCTTCTCCCACCAGCCGGTTCAGGCGATCGCTTTCTTCGTTGATCACCGTCATCAGTTCCTGGCGATCGTCAGGATTCAGGCCGGGGGTAGAAAGCAGGCTGGTAATCGAGGCCTTGATCGCGGTCAGCGGAGTTCGAAACTCGTGGGTGACGGAATCGAGAATCGCGGACCGCAGGCGTTCGCCTTCGCGCGCCGCTTCGGAACGGGCCAGCGTCTCCACCGCGTTGGCGCGCTCGACCGCGATGGCAATCAGGCTTCCCATGGCCGCCAGGGTCTGGCGGGAAAGATTTCCCGCCACGCCGATGGCGCCGACGGTTCGCACGCCCATCTTGAGCGGCGTGTAGCTCAGGTTGCGGGCACTGTCCACCATGGGCTCGCCGCGCGCGATGATGGACTTCAGCTGGTCCACGTTCAGGTCGGGGACGGCGATGCCTGAGCGATAAATGTTGGCCTTGTCGGGCACGTAAACCGCGGCCGCGGCCACGCCGAACGACTCGACCACGTGGTGCGGCACTGCATTCAGCAATTGCAGAACGTTGTCCGCGGTCAGCAGCTGCTGGCTGAAGCTGTAGAGCCTTTCCAGTTCACGACGCCGGCCCACCGCCTCGTCCGCCTGCTTCCGCGCCCGGTCGGACAACTGACTTGCGATCACGGCGGTGGTGAGAAATGCAAAGAGCGCGACCCAGTTCTGCGTGCCTGCAATGGTGAAGGTGCCTATGGGAGGAAGAAAGAAATAGTTGAACACCGCGGTGGCGAGGAACGCGGTGAACAGGGCATAGCGCAAACCCCACAGCGCAGAGACGATCAATACCCAGATCAGCAGCGTCAGCGCGACTGTGGTGGGATTCACGCGGATGGCCGCGGTATAGAGGTAAACCACGACAAAAAGAACTGCTGCACAAGTTGCAAAACGCAGCGCTGCTCTGATTGCCGACGGATTCACGAGCACAGATTGTATCCGATATCGACAAAACCAACGCCGTCCGCCACAATAAGCGGCAATGGCCAAGACTCCGGAACAATGGCTGGAAGAAGCGGCGCCGGAAAAGAAAGGCGGCACGCTCAAGCTGTTTCTGGGATACGCGCCCGGCGTGGGGAAAACCTACAGCATGCTGAGCGAAGCCATCCGGCGTAAGAGCCGCGGCGAGGATGTTGTCATCGGCATCGTCGAGACCCACGGCCGCAAGGGCGTGGTTGAACTCGTCGAGAAGCTCGAAATCGTGCCCCGGAAGAAACTCGAATACAAAGGCACGGTCTTCGAGGAAATGGACCTGGACGGAATTCTGGCCCGCAAGCCGGCGGTGGTGCTGGTCGACGAACTGGCCCACACCAACATCGAAGGCAGCCGCCATCACAAGCGCTATGAAGATGTCCTGGAATTGCTGGACAACGACATCTGCGTCCTGACCACGATGAACGTGCAGCACCTGGAGAGCGTCGCTCCCAGCGTGCAGCGGATCAGCGGCGTCACGGTGCGGGAGACCGTCCCCGACTGGGTGATGAAGCGGGTGCGCGAAGTGGTGATGGCGGACCTCACTCCGGAGGCCCTGCAGACCCGCATGCGACGCGGCGATATTTATCCCCTGGACCGGGTGGAGAAAGCGCTATCGAATTTCTTTCGTCCCGGAACACTGATTGCCCTCCGCGAGCTGGCGTTGCAGGAAGTGGCCCAGGAAGTCGACCGTAGTCTCGAAACCTATCTCGACCAGCAGGGCGGCGAACGCAACCTGGGGATACGCGAAAGATTTGCGGTCGCGATCAGCTCCAATCCCGCGGCCCAGCAGCTGATCGCCCGGGCGGCTCGAATGGCGAAGCGGCTGGACGGTGAGCTGTACGTCGTTTACGTGGATATCGGAGTCGACGACAACGACGCCAATCAACGGTCGCTCGCATCCAACATTCGCTTCGCCGAAGCGGTGGGCGCTCAGGTGGTCAAATTGAAGTCACCGACAGTGGCCAAGGCGGTCGCCGCCTTCGTGCGGGAGAAACACATCACCCAGGTCGTGTTCGGCCACTCCGCGGTCAAAGGCTGGAAGCGATATCTCTATCTGAACGCGATCCACAAATTTCTTCGCGACGCGCCGCCCGTGGATGTCCACATCGTCACCCAGCAGTCCTCTTAACTTCTTATGGCGGACAAGAAACGCATCCTGGTGGTGGATGACGAGCCGCAGATCACACGCGTCCTGCGCACCGCCCTGACCGGCAGCGGCTACGAAGTCCGCACCGCCGAAGACGGTCACAGCGGCCTGCGAGCGGCGCGGGAATGGCAGCCCGACCTGGTGATCACTGACGTTTCCATGCCCAACATGAGCGGCATTGAGCTCTGCCGCCAGCTGCGCGCGGAGTCTGCGCTGCCCATCATCGTGCTCTCGGTGAAGGGCGAGGAAAAAACCAAGGTCGAGGCGCTCGACGCCGGGGCCGACGACTACGTCACCAAGCCCGTCGGCATGGACGAACTGCTGGCGCGGGTGCGCAGAAACCTGGCGCGGACCAAGCCCACCGAAGATGCCTCCCAGCGCACCATCGCGATCGGCGACTTCAAGATCGATGCCGGCACATTCCGGGTCGTGCTGCGCAACAACGAAGTCCGGCTTACTCCCAAGGAATTTGAACTCCTGCTGTATCTGGCCCGGCACGCGGGCCGGGTGGTCACGCATCGCGCCCTGCTGCTTGCCATCTGGGGCCCCAACAGCCTGGAGCAGCCGGAACACCTGCGCGTTCTGGTCGGACAACTCCGAAAGAAAATCGATTCTACCGAGACGCCGCGCTACATCATCACCGAGCCCTGGGTCGGATACCGCTTCGAACCGACGGGCGAAGCCTGAGCTCGCCCCTATCAGCAAGCGACCGCCGGGCCCAAGCGTGAGCCCCTGTCATCCTGAGCGGAGGATAGCGTTTTCGCTGGCGAAACGCTGTCCGGAGTCGAAGGACCGCTATAAGCTGCTCAGACTTTTTCGACCTCTTTTTTGACAACCAGTTTTGAGTTTCGAGTTCTCGGTTCCCAGTTGGTTTCCGGCCAGGGCCTTGTCCATGAAAGCGCTTTGCGGAGAACCTTGCCTCGGATCTCTAACTCCCTTCCATTCAACGTGATGAGCTCTTTACGAGTTTTTTATGCACTTCTTATACAAACTTTACGGCGATCCGTATCCAATGCAGATGTGAGACGTCAGTCAGCAGGCTGGCTGAAGCCGGGAGGTTTCGATGTCTGAACTACATACAATCGCAAGTCCCGCCGTCTACGCCATGCTGGCCTTGTGTGCTCTAGGCCTCGGGTTTATGCTTCGGGTCCTGTTCGCGTTTGTGGTCGAGAGCAGGAAAGAACCCGCCAGACAGTTCGTCAGGATAGCGCCCGCGCCTGGCCGGGCTGGCCCGGTTTGCCAACAGGTGTTCGATGACATGCCCGTTGCTTTCGCCGTGCGCTACTCGTTCCACTTCGACTGGAGCCAAGCCACGGCCGATAGTAGCCGAAGCATGAGCGCGTAAAACGGGGGGATTTCGCCGTGCGAGACCTTATTTTCGTCGCCGTGACCATCGCTTTCTTTCTGATTTCCATCGCGTACGTCAAGTTCTGCGATCGCATTCGCTGAGGTGAGATGACATGGACGCTGAATCGATCATCGTGCTGGTGGTGAGCGCGGGACTGATGGTTTATCTGCTGTATGCCCTGCTCAGACCGGAGAGGTTCTAACTGCAATGACCGTAAATGGCTGGCTGCAGATCATCGTCTATCTAGCCGTGATCCTGGCGGTAACCAAGCCGATGGGCGTCTTCATGGCGCGCGTGTTCAACCGGGAACGCACTTTTCTCGATCCGCTGCTGCGCCCCCTCGAGCGCCTGTTGTATCGCCTGACCCTGGTAGACGAAGAACACGAGATGCGCTGGACGGAATACGCGATCTCGATGCTACTATTCAGCGCCGTTTCCATGCTGGTGCTGTACCTGATCGAACGTACGCAGCAACTCCTGCCCTGGAATCCTCAGAAATTCGCCGCGGTCGCTCCCGACCTGGCGTTCAATACCGCGGCCTCGTTCACCACCAACACCAACTGGCAGAACTATAGCGGCGAAGCCACCATGAGCTATCTCACGCAGATGGCTGGACTGGCGTATCACAACTTCGTCTCCGCGGCGGTCGGCATCGCCCTGGCCATTGCCTTCATTCGCGGCATCTCGCGGCGCGAGAAGGAAACCATCGGCAATTTCTGGGTTGATCTCACGCGGACCACGCTCTGGGTATTGCTGCCGGCATGCATCGTCTACGCGCTGCTCCTGGTCTCGCAAGGCGTAGTCCAGAACTTCCGACCGTATGACACGGTGAAGCTGATCGAGCCCCAGCAAGTGCAGAGGGTCACTGACGGCAAGCCGGTTGTCGGCCCCGACGGCAAGCCGGTAATGGACACGGTGACCGACCAAGTGATCGCGCAGGGCCCGGTCGCTTCCCAGGAAGCGATCAAGATGCTCGGCACCAACGGCGGCGGCTTCTTCAACGCCAACAGCGCGCATCCTTTCGAGAATCCCACGCCGCTCAGCAACTACCTGGAGATGATTTCCATCTTCGTGATTCCCGCCGGCCTGACCTACACCCTGGGCCGGATGACGGGGTCGCCGCGCCACGGTTGGGCGGTCTGGGCAGCCATGGCGATCCTGTTCGTGTGCGGCGTGACTACAGCGTACTGGGCGGAAGCCAAAGGCAATCCCCTGTTCAAGGGTGTGGACCAGCACGCCAGCGCGATGCAGTCCGGCGGCAACATGGAAGGCAAGGAAGTCCGCTTCGGCATCGCTGACTCCACGCTGTTCGCCACCATCACCACCGACGCCAGTTGCGGCGCCATCAACGGCTGGCACGATTCCTACACGCCGCTCGGCGGTATGGTGCCCCTGGCCAACATCATGCTCAGCGAAACCGTTTTCGGCGGTGTGGGCGCGGGCATGTACGGCATCCTGATCTACGTCGTGCTGGCTGTGTTCATCGCCGGATTGATGGTGGGACGCACGCCGGAGTATCTGGGAAAAAAGATCGAAGCTTATGACGTGAAGATGGCCATGCTGGTGACGCTGGTCTTCCCACTCATCATCCTGGTGCTGGCGGGGATTTCGTCGGTCGAAGGATTCGGCACTTCAAGCATCAGCAATCCAGGGCCGCACGGCCTGACTCAGATTCTGTATTCCTTCACCTCGCAGGCGGGCAATAACGGCTCCGCTTTCGGCGGCCTGAACGGGAACACGCCCTGGTACAACATCGCCGGCGGAATCACCATGCTGATCGGACGCTTCTTCATGATTCTCCCCATGCTGGCGATCGCCGGCAACCTGGCGAAAAAGAAATACGTTCCGCCGTCGCTGGGCACGTTCCCGGTAACCACGCCTCTGTTCAGCGTGCTGCTGGTGGGCGTGATCGTGATCGTGGGCGCGCTGACTTTCTTTCCCGCCCTAAGCCTGGGACCGATTCTTGAACACCTGTTGATGCAGGCCGGAAAGACCTTCTGAGGAGATATGTCAGAAAAAAAAGGCAGAGCGATTTGGGACTTGAAGATCGTGAAGGGCGCGGCCTGGGAGTCGTTGCTGAAGCTGAATCCCCGCAAGATGATGGGCAATCCCGTCATGTTCGTGGTGGAAGTGGGCAGCGTGCTGACTTCCGTCCTGCTGGTGCGCGATGGCTTGGGCCATCAGGGACACTTTGGCTTCAACCTGCAGATCACGCTCTGGCTGTGGTTTACCGTGCTGTTCGCCAATTTTGCGGAAGCCATGGCGGAAGGACGCGGCAAGGCCCAGGCCGAATCGCTGCGAAAAGCCAGGTCTGAGACCGTGGCCAACCGCGTGTCTCCGGATGGCAAGACGGAAAAGGTCGCCAGCTCCAAGCTGCGTTCCGGCGACCTGGTGCTGGTGGCCGCGGGCGAATTCATTCCTGGTGACGGCGAGATTGTGGAAGGAGTTGCCTCGGTAGACGAGTCCGCGATCACGGGCGAATCCGCGCCCGTGATCCGCGAGGCTGGAGGCGACCGCTCGGCCGTGACCGGCGGCACGCGCGTGCTCTCCGACTACATCAAAATCAAAATTACTTCCAATCCCGGAGAGACTTTCCTCGATCGCATGATCGCGCTGGTCGAAGGCGCGGAGCGCCAGAAGACGCCCAACGAAATCGCGCTCAACATCCTGCTGGCCGGCTTGACGATCATCTTTCTGCTGGCCGTGGTCACGCTGCAGCCGTTCGCGATCTACTCAGGATCGCCGCAGACGGTTTTTGTTCTGGTGTCGCTGCTGGTCTGCCTGATTCCCACCACCATCGGAGGACTGCTGTCCGCCATCGGCATCGCCGGCATGGACCGCCTGGTGCAGCACAACGTGCTGGCCATGTCAGGACGCGCGGTCGAGGCCGCCGGCGACGTCAACACCCTGCTGCTCGA
>DASQHA010000234.1:0-1978 GCA_035632335.1 Terriglobales bacterium | reverse complement strand
CACGTTCGATGGTTTCTCGGCATAATCGGCGCTGTCGCGTTTCTGGCCTTTGCTGCCTGGCTTCGTCAGCTTCCGTTTTCCTCTGAGCCCATCCTTTATTCGTACCTGCAGATCGTTGGCAGCCTGCTTTGCTTCACGTATGCCGCGAACGCCTTGGTACGGTTCCGTGGCACACATGACCGCCTTACGCTGATCCTTGCTTTTGGATTCGTGCTTTCCGGCGCGATCGAAACAGCCGCGACATTCAATTTCTATGGAATTTTGGCCTCCGGCACATTCAGCCAGTTGCGCGTGCCACTGGCGTTGATGGTGAGCCCCACCCTGCTGGCCATGGTCCTAATTGCAGCGCTGATTGTGGAGCGCCGCGTTCCGAACTCGCACGACCCGGGAAGGGAAATGGCGGTCGCGCTCGTGGTTGTTGTCGGCGTGGCCTATATGACCAGCGCCGCGTATTTCGGGTCTCCGCTGGAACCCAGCATGCACCCCTGGGCCTTGCTTTCCAGGCCGGGGGATCTCCTGCCAGCGATCCTGTTCGGAATTGCAGCTTTTGGGTTCGGCCGCAGATCGCTGCACCATGCCTCGCCGGGCGACCGCGCATTTTGCCTGGCGCTGTGGATGAACGTGGGCTGCCATATCCTGGCCACGCAATCCGAGAGGTTGCTCGATGCGCCGTTCACGATGGCCCAGTTCTTGAAGGTGGGCAGCTACGCCATCGTCCTGGGCGGAGCGCTTCTGGACAACGCGCGATTGTTCGATCAAGTCCGCCAACTCGCTGTGACGGACTCGCTGACCGGCCTTTCGAACTACCGCACGCTGATCAACGTCATGGAAACGGAAATTCAGCGCTCGCACCGCACCGGGCGCCCCTTTGCGATTCTCTTGTTCGACCTGGACGGCTTGAAAACCATCAACGACCAGCACGGGCATCTGGTGGGCAGCCACGCCATCTGCCGGCTGGCCAGCGTCCTCCGAATGCATTCCCGCTCGATGGACACTGCGGCGCGATATGGCGGCGATGAATTTGCCGTGGTGTTGCCGGAAGCGGGCCAGGAAGCGGCCGCCTCGGTCAGCCGGCGAATTTGCGAGCGCCTGGCGAAAGACGGCGAATTTCCGCAAGTCACCGTGAGCGTCGGCGCAGCCGTTTATCCGCAGGACGGGGAAACGATAGAGACACTGTTCAATACCGCGGACAAAGCCTTGTACGGCATGAAACGCAGGCCGGATGGGATCCGGGCGCTGGCCCGCATTGCGGCCTGTCTGTAAGGAAATGGTGTGCGGATCCGCCGCAGCGGAAAATCCGCGGAATTACTGAGGGAAACGATGCCGCAAGCATTCGATATCGAGCGACTTGAGAAAAGAATTCCGATGACCGTGGCAGTCCATATTTCCGGGCATGAATCCGCTTCCGCCGTGGAGACGACGTTCACCGAGGACGTCAGTTCGCGCGGGGCGCGGGTTCCGAGCATCCGCCGCTGGCGGCCCAACGACACGCTGAACATTGAGTCGTTGCCCGGCGATTTCCGCGCCCTGGCGCGCGTGGCCTACTGCCGCCCGCACCCGGAAGGGTATGTCATCGGACTTGAGTTCCTAGAGCCCAGTGGCCGGTGGGTGGTTAACGCCCCAGTCGGCTCAGGGAAACCGCTGCAAGGATAGGAGGGACACTCGAAGGCAAACAACTGGCGTATTGTAGTACCCAGAAGCGCTTGACATTCCGCGGGAACGGGATGGCAGGCGCTTTTGGCATTTGTGGGGGAGAATGCGTGACTGGTGACTAGCACCTATCTCACGAATCTCCATTGGTATTTTTCCCCGCTTGAATACACGGCCACGATGTCGCGCCAACGGCGCGGAGGATGCAAGCCCGGGGCAACGCCCCGGGTATCGTGCGCAAATCTCATCTTCCGCCCTGAAAGGGCGGAGGGGGAATCCTGCGCCCTTTCAGGGCGCAGGGGAATCGATCCGGTCCGTGACCCAGGGC
>DASQHA010000233.1:0-3372 GCA_035632335.1 Terriglobales bacterium | reverse complement strand
GGCGAAGAGCCCACCGAGATCAATGCCATGATGTACAGCACGCCGGGCGACATACGATTCAAGGAAGTGGAAGAGACCATCAATTTCCAACTGCGTTTCCCCAGCGGCATTCTGTCCAACTGCACGTCCAGTTATGGATATTCCGGACAAAACCGTTACCGAGTGGTGACTACCAAAGGATGGTTCGAGCTGGAGCCGGCGACGTCGTACAGCGGTTTGAGAATGTACGTACAACACGACAACATCACCGAAGAGCGCCTGCTTCCGGTGCGCGATCACTTCGCGCTTGAAATGGACCACCTGTCCAGCTGCGTAATGGAGAACCAGGAGCCGCTGACCCCGGGCGAGGAGGGATTGCGCGACTTGACCATCATGATGAGAATTTACGAGGCCGCGAGAACGGGCAGGACGGTCAAAGTATAGCGGCATTGCCGCCGGGATCTCTGCGGGTCCTACAAAAGAGAGAAGGCGCCAGGGTCATCCCTGCGCAGCGTCAGCCGGTTGGTGCTGCCACCGGGTCACATTTAAAGCAGCTACTTGGCCTTCGGCGGCGGTTCCATCGACCAGATGGCTCCGGGCCTCATGTACATGCTGGCGCGGAACATTCCTCGCGCGTCGTAAGCTTCCGGAGTACGGAAGAAATATCCGCGATCTTTCCAGACCACGTTGTAGACGCCCCGCGCGGCGCGGAATGCCTGGTCGCGCATGCCCTCCGACAACATGTGCGAGGCGATGGCAAAAGTGGTGCCGGTCCAGACCTCCTCCACTTGCTCGTTTTCGTGCAGGGCCTGGCCGTCTGCGCTCATGCCATTGATGGCGCCCATCTCTCCGTTCTGGAACTTCATCACGTTGTAGTCGAAGACGCGCTGCAAGGCGGATTTGCGCATGGGCGCGGGAACCAGATCGCCGAGTCCGGTAAGGTTGGCATACCACTGCCCGGCGAGTTGCTCCGCCATGATGTCGCTGCGATACGTGCTGCCCTGGTCGTAATTGAAGTAGGTCCCGTTCCAGAGGTTCTTGATATAAGCGGCCTGGGCTTTTTTGAACAGGGAGTCGTAGTCCGAGGCGGCCTGATTTTCACCCAGCTTGCGGGCTATCTCCGCGGTGGCGCGAAGCGCCGCCAGGTAGAGTCCGCCGCTGTAGGCGCTTTCGCCGCGAGCCACCCAGTTATCGTAGGTCTGGTCGGGAAAGCCGCCATTCTTGATCAGGCCGTCGCCGTCGGTGTCGTACTGGCGGAGATGTTCCATCGCCTGCTTGATCGCACTCCAGGCATAGCGCAGGAAGGCGTCGTCCCGGCTGCCGCTCCACACGTAATCGCGCCAGATCATGAGAACGTACTTGCTGTTCAGGTCGCGCCAGTTGGAAACGTCCTGATAGTTGTACTGGTTCACGTTCACAAAGGGATCTTCGGTGGGCGATCCCAGGTCGTGCGGCGCCGATCCTGCCACCTTGCGCTGCATGGTTTTGAACTCATGGTCGTGCTGCAGCTTCCAGGCCCACAGATAATGCTGCGGAATGCTTTCGGGAATGGTATCGGTGTACTCCCGCATTTCCTGCTTCTCGATCTCCGGCCAGAACCTGATCAGCGGAAATGAGCCGTAGAAGCGGACATCCGAGGTGCCGTAGTAGGGATAATCGAAGCATTCGAGATAGGCGAAACTGTCCGCACCTTTTGCCGAGCGATGTAACGGGTTTGCCGGGTCTCCGTGCTCGTGGGCCCAGAGCGTGCCGCCGTCCGCGAGAATATAGAGTTCGTTGAACAGTTCACCGCGGTACCACGCGGGCTTGGACTCGTCCGCGATGTAAGGCTTCTGCCAGGCATCGATCTGGTCGCTCCAGCTCTGGTTTTTCTCGAGCGCCGCGCGCGCAATCTTCCACGCGTTGGTGCCGGAAGCGTCGAAGAATTGGGCGTAATGCCGGATCCACTTGCGGCCGCCGCCAAACTGCACCACCGGAAGGTCCCAGGAAAGAGACATCGGGATGACCTTCTTTTCCCCGGGGGCCAGGGTAAAGCGGACCGCGATGGCGCCAGCCATTTGTTCTCCGGCACTGGCAACGTCCGGTGATTGGTTCAGCAGGCGTCCCGTAGTTGAGAACGGCTGCCAGACCTGAGCGCCCGAACTTTGCGGATCGAAGTCCGTGATGTAACTGACTTCGACGCCGGGCGAAGCGAGAGCCGCCACGGCGAATTGGCCGTCCCATTCGTCGGATACGGAGCCGGTGCGAATGCGATCGAAGACAATCCCCTGCATGGTTCCGCCGGCCAGCGCTTCCGAACGGTATATATTTTTGTCCTGCGCATTCAGCACGGCATGGAAGTTACTCGTCGTGTCGCGAAACCAGCCCACCATGTTGGTCCACGAGAACAGCAGCGAAACCGTCACCGGCTTGCTAGATGGGTTCTCCGCGTACCAGTTGTAGACCGCAACCGGATAGCTGGTTTCCTTGTAGTTGTTGGGCAGAACCGGAGAGAACTGCTCGACCGTCAAAGTGATGGGAAGCTGAGGCGAGCGATACGCGAACCACGACTTCGGATACAGTGCGGCGTACTCGCCGGCCCCGGCGGGATAAGTCCAGTTCCAGGCGGACAGCGCTCCACCGTCGGGTTTGCCTGTCGAAAGAACCTGTGCGATTGCGGTTTCGCCTTCAGGCTGCACGAACACCGCAAACTGGTTTGCGGGCACGTTCTGATACTTGTGCACTCCGGCTTTAATATGCCAGCGCTCGAAATTGCCCCGATAAGAGCGGGAAAAAGTTCCGGCGCCGATCCCGCCCACCGGAGCCCCCTGCCAGAAACCGTCGTCGATGTTGGTGAGTTCGGGTTTTTGGCCCCCGGGATTTGCCGGCGGTTGCCCGATTGGAATGCGCCACGCGATGGCGGGAATCTGATCGCTGGCGGACAGGAAAAGGTGGGCGAAAAGCACCAGGAAAGCCAGGGAAAAGTTCAAGATGAAAGACTGATGAGTTCGAGTCATGAGGTTGGAAACGTGGACGCGAAGTGAAGAAACTCCGGCAGTCTGATGCACCTGGCAAGGGTTGTCAAGGCCGAAGTAAACGCTAGTCCACCGAATAATCTGAGGATCGACAGGCAGCCGTGGCATTGACAATTCTTGCTGCCCGTCCCCCGAATGCTTTCAACCGGGAGTCAGGAGCCCGCATGAACCGGCACACGAATGCGGCTGATTGCGATCCAGTAGCCCTGAAAGGCGAAGATCTTTCGCTCGAAGGTAAGGAAACTTTTCGAGAGGTCACCGCCGATTGCCGCGCGCGAACCGCGCGCCTGCCGGGTGAGCATCCCTAGGTCATCGCCCCATGTTAGAATCGCAGTGTCCTAGCCCTGCAAGCATCACCGCCTGAACGGGCCACCACGGG
>DASQHA010000232.1:0-4530 GCA_035632335.1 Terriglobales bacterium | reverse complement strand
GGCCACTGCTTATCGGGCAGACCGGATTTGACCCACACAAAGACGTTCTTGAGGGTGCCGTTCCCGTTCACCACGACTTCTTCGGATTTCTGCGGCGAGCCGGCATGTGCGCGGGCGCAAGCAGGCGTGGCCGACATGTCGATGGTCCTCTCGGTCGGCTTGGTGCCGGAAAAACTCACTTTGCCGGTAACGGTGGCGGCAGTGGCCTCGTCAATCGTGGCGGTGGGCGCCGTTGACGGGGCCGCCGCTTCCTCTTTGGCCGTTTCCGGGGCTTTGCTGCCGCCGCAGCCGGCGATGAACATCGCGCAAGGCAGTGCGAAAATCAATAAGGCTTTCTTCATTTCAGGTACGATTTCTCCTTTTCAGCTAAGAACTTCATCTATTGTCCGGCTCCGGCAGCAGCGCTCGCGCGCAGGCGGTTCAGCTCGTCCGGAGTGAACTGGAACATGTAACGCACCAGCAGATCGGCATGATCTTTCTGGTAATTCTGGAAACTCGCGGGCGTCGGCCCGGCAAATATCCAGCGCTCGCCTTCGCGGCGGAACAATCCCGAGGGCATGGCCGTGCCGGGTTGCATCATTTCCGGATGCACGATCCAGCGCTCGGTCCAGCCGGCTTTCAGGCGCTCGCGGGCCATCAGGAAATTGGGGGCGGTGGCGCGCGCATCGTGCTTGGCGTCGCCGGTCATGTGGCACTTCAGGCACGGCGCGCCTTCACTCGAGAACAACTGGCGCGCCATGGTCCGCTCCTGATCGCTCACCATCTCCATCTTGGGCGCGATGTAAGGCTGCGCCTGCGAGGACATGGCGGCAAAGAAGCGCACCAGCTTCTGGATCTCGCCGTTCGAGAAGTAGAAGGTGGGCATGCGGGCTTTGAGGTATTGTCGCACGCCGTCGCGGTTGGTGTCGGTATCGTTCAGCGAAGGATTCGCCAGGAAGCGCATCAGCCACGCCGGATTGACGCGCGCACCTTCGCCGATGAGCGTGGGCGGCTTCTGATCTTTCCAATCCGGGTCCTGATAGCGCGGCAGCGTCATGAACACCGTGGTCTGCCCGACATGAACCTGGTGGCAACCCATGCAATTGTATTTGCGGACGACCCACCAGCCTTCGATGATGTCCTGCCGTTGATCGGCCGGCTCGTAGTGGTAGCGATCGGGCATCGTGGAGTCGACCGAGCCTAGCAGAAAGGTCGTCACCTGGTCGATCTCAGGTTTCGTCAGGTTGAAATTCGGCATCTTCAGCCGGTCGAGCTTGTTGGGTTTCTCTTTGCCCTGGTCGTAGACGGCGGGGTTTTCGAGCTTGTGGTCGAAGAAACCCTTATGCGTGTACCAGCCTTGGCGCTCAGCTTCATGCCCGAGCAGCGCGAAATCCAAACGCTCGATAGGCTTCGAGCCTTCTTTGGTCAGCTCGGTTCCGATGCGCGCCTCTTCTTCGAGGCCGGCGATCTCGTGGCAGCCCGCGCACCCGTAATAACGCACCAGGAACAGGCCGTGCGCCTTGAGCTTGGGATCGTCCATGAAATTCGCGGCGGCGTAGGCGGCGTCCTGGTGTTTCCGCGTCATTAGGTAGCTTGCAATGTCGCGCGCTTCTTCGACGGTGAGACGCAGGCTGGGCATGGGAGTCATCTGCTCGACCTGCAACTGGTGGCCGTCGTTGGGGCACTTGTCGTGATCCATGTCGAAGACAAACGGCAGGCCCTTCTTCTTGTAATCTTCCGCCGTCAGGTCGCGCTTCTCGAAGGGGCAATAGGGGAGCGTGCGCTCGCGCGGATTGTGAATCCAGCGCACCAGGTAATCGTAATTATCTTTCTCTCCCACGCGGCTCAGATTCGCAGCAAAGTCGCCGCCTAGCCGGTCACTATCCTCCCCCATCGAATGGCAAGCCGTGCAGCCGCGCGTTTCAAAGGATTCCTTGCCCTTGACGGGGTCGCCCTGCGGCTGCTTCGGCAAATCGCCCGTGACGCCCGACTGCCAGATGAAGGCGGCGATCGCATGGATTTCGTCCTGGTCCAGCCGGAAGGTAGGCATCTTGGTACCGGGCCGCCATTTGTGCGGGTCCTGGAGCCAGACGGGAATCCACTCTTTGTGCATCTTCACGCGGACTTCCTTCAAGCTCGGCCCGATCTTTTTCACCTCTCGGATCAGGTCGCTCGAACGCATATCGAGCTGCTCGATCTTCGCGTCGAGACCCGTGATGTCCACTTTCAGATCATTGGCGTGCTGGTACAGGCGCTGCGCCTCGGTGTTGTCGCGGGTGCGGTCGGCTTTGTCGGTGGTGAAGCCGATTTCGCGCGTCCACTCGGCTTTCTGCTGCTCGAGCTGGCGGATCTGCTGCGTGACCGAGGTCATCTCGTCGGGCTCGCGGTCGAAGCCCTCGTAGCGGTGGCAGCCCATGCAACCGCGCCGGCGGAAGAGTTCGCGCCCGGCGTTGAGCGTGTCCGCCATCTCAGTGACGACTTCCCTGACATGGCATTGTTGGCAGCCCGCCTCGAAATTCGCCCGCTCATAGAGCGGCCAAAGCCAGTGCTCGTTGAGGCCGTGCGCCTTCTCGATGGAGTCGACCGCCACGCCGTTGCCGTTGTGGCAGGGCGTGCAACCGAATTTTTCGGGATCGTGAATCTTCAGCAGATCCTTGTTGGGATGGCTGACGAAAACCTCCTCGCCCATGGCGACTTTGCTCAAGGTGAGGGGTTCGCGCGTGCCCAGATGGCAGGATTCGCAGCGGTCCACTAGGTCGATGTCTTTGATGTGGATCTGGCGGATCTTGATGTCGAAGTCTTGCATCTTGTTCACCAGACCGGTCAGCGTGGCGGCGCTCACGTCGGCGAGACGATCTGAGAGATATTTATCGCGCGCGGCGATTAGTTCCGAATAGGGCTTGAGCACCTCCACGCGCTCCTGCAAGAGCTGCGCTTTGCGGGCTTTCCATGCCGTCAGGTCGTGGTCCATCTGGTCGAAGGTATAGTCCACTTTTTTGGTTGTGCCGTCCGGCATGGGCAGCTTGGCAGTGTGGATTTCCTTCTTGATCTCTTCGATCTCCCGCCGCTTGGATTCCTTCGAGCTCTGGCTGTCGGTGGTCTCGATCTGATAGGTGAGCGAGCCGATGTGGCTGCGGACCTCCTGGAAGGGATCGTTGAGCGCCAGGGTCTGCGGCACCAGCACCTGGCTGACCTCGTAGTCGATCGCCTTCACTTTGTCCGCCACGGCTTTCATTGCCGCGTCGGCTTCGCGGTCGAGCTTCTGGTATTCCGACTCGGCCTTGATTTGCTTCTCAAACCCGGCTTCGTTGGGCCGCACTCTTCGCAGATAACGGGTGTAGACTTTCGCGAACTGGCTCTGGTAGCTCTTCCACGGGCGGATGCCGTAGATCTCGTCGTAGAGCGCCCAGCCGAGCGAGAGCACCAGCAACACCGACCAGATAAACAGCGGCCGGCTCAGAGAAGATTCGACTACCGGATCTTTATCTTGTTCTTGGTCGCTCATACGTTAAACCACGGCGTGACCCAAACGTACTTGATGCGGAAGACCAGGCGGGCGATCATCTTGATGGGCAGCGCCAGCATGCTGATGAGGAAGACCTGCATGATGGCGATCTGCACCAGGCTCATGCGCTTGTAGATCTTTTTGGCGAACGGCGTCAAGTTCATGAGCTTGTGAATGCCGATCGACGCAGCGATGCCGTAAAGGCCCACCACAATCGCGCCGAAAATGATTTTGGCGATGCGCCCTTTGATGCCCAAGACATCCGGCAGGTCGCGGTTGACGGTGAACTCCAGCCGGTTGTGGTCCCAGGTGGTGCCCGGCCAAAACCACATCCAGCCCGGACCGCGAATGAGCGTGCCGATGACGATCATCGTGACCCACAGAATGATGAAACCGAAGATAAACGTCCAGATGGCAAATTTGCGCTGCTTGTACGTGTAATAGCCGTTGCCCAGCGGGTTCTCATCGATATACGGAATCACCATTAGCCCGAGGATGATGAGCGTGGGCATCACCACGCCCGCGATCCACGGATCGAAATAGACCAGCATCTCCTGCAGGCCGAGGAAATACCACGGCGCTTTCGCGGGATTCATGGTCAGGGTCGGATTGGAAGGTTCTTCGAGCGGCGCGTTCAGCGTGATCGACCAGATCATGAGGATGAACGTCACGATGATGGCCGCCAGAAACTCGATGCGCAGCAGATACGGCCAGACGTGCACCTCCTTGGCCCAGCCGGGCTTCCAGGGCTGCGTCTTGCGGTGGTGCGTCTTGGCTAGCGCAGGGTTGGCTTCGAGCTCCGCGATCAGCCGGTCGTTGGCAAACGCCTGCCGCATCGCATACCAGGTGTAGAACGGCACCACGATCATGAGCAGCACGATGGGAACGTTGTCCGGCGTGCTTACGATGCTCCAAAGTTGATGGAAATCCATGGCGCGTCTCCCTCAGAGCTTCCGCGGCTCTTTCATCTCGCTCTCGAGCTGCACGGGCGCCGGACCGGAAATGCCACCGTCTTTGCGCACGCGCCAGAAGTGCACCACCATGAA
>DASQHA010000231.1:0-15818 GCA_035632335.1 Terriglobales bacterium | reverse complement strand
TTGATCTTGTTCAGTCCATCGGTGGCCTTTTCCATGGTGTTGATACCGCTGTGGACTTCTTCCCGCGAGCGGTTCGAAATGTCGAGCAGGACCTTGGCGGTATCGGCCACGCGCTGAATCGATGCCACCATCTGATCGATTGAGGCCGAGGTCTCGCTGACGCTGGAGGCCTGGGTCTGCGTGTTCTTCACCATGTTCTGCACGTTGACGCTCATCTCGTGCATGGTGCTGGTGACTTCATCGATGGCGGAAGCGGTCTGCAGGCTGACTTTGGCCGAATCGTCCGAGGCGCCGGCCACCTGGCTGGACGCGCTGGCCACCTGGGAAGCGGCGTCGCGCACGTTGCGCACCAGGTTCCTCAGTCCATCCACCATGCGCACAAAAGCATTGCCCAACGTGTCATCCTTGGAGCGCGGCTTGACCTCAACCGAAAGGTTGCCGCCGGCAATGGCCTCGGAGACCGATGCCATTTCCTTCAGATAGCTCACCATGCTGTTGAAGGTTCGACCCAGTTCTCCAATTTCATCCTCGCGCTTGATGTCGATTTCGTGGTCCAGATCGCCCGCCGTGCCGATCTTCTGCGTGACCTTGATCAGGTCGCCCAGCGGTTCGGTAATGGACTTGGCGGTGCGGAAGGCAATCAGGCTGCCCAGACCCAGCGCCGCCAGCGTGCCCAGGAACGCGATTCCGATGGTCCAGTTGCTGGCCGAATCGTCGCTCTGGCGCCGCTCTTCGAGCACGCGTTTGCTTTCCTGGTCCGCCAGGTCAAGGTATTCGGTCGAGTTCTTTACCCAGGAGCCGGCATCTTTCTGCAGGTAGAAGATCTGCAGTTCCGCCACAGTGGAATTTCCCTGGTCCACTTCTTTCCGCTTTTCCATCAGTGGTTCGGCAAACTCATGGGCCCAGTTCTGTTCCGTCTGCTGCACTTTCGCCAGCGCAGTCCGCTGTTGCTCGGATGTGGCCAGGGCGGTGGCGCTCTGCATCCGGTCCGCCAGCAGGCGCGCGCCCTCATTCACATGGTCGGATTCGCGGCTGTCTCCGCTCAGCAGGTAGTTGGTCAGATACAGGCGGTTCTGCATCATCTGAAATCTGATCTTGTCGGTGGCATCCGCCAGTTGCAGGGCCTGGGAGGCGGCGGCCTTGGCGCTGTGTTCGCGGTAAACGGCCGCCAGGTTCACGGCAAACAGCACCACGACCATGACCAGCACTGCGCCGAAGCTCACATAAAGTTTTTTGCCGATCGTCATGCTATTCCTCCACTCTCTGCTGCCGACTCCGATTTTCACGGGTGAAACTTGAATTCCACGATGCCGCTGCTCTCCGTCGGACCCGCCTCGAACCTCCACTGCTTCATGGCGTCCATGGCAGCGTTCACCAAAAGCGGGTGCCCGCCGACCGGCTTCTCACTCTTGACCGTGCCGTTCGGCGCCACTACCACAGCCAACCGCACCGTGCCGGCTATGCTCATGCGGCGGGCCACTTCGGGGTAGACCGGCAAGACCTTGGTCTTCGCCTTGCGCGCCAATTCCTCTGTGTTCGCCTGCTCTTGCTTCAGCTGGTCCGGCTTTCCCTGATCCTGCTTTGGCTGATCCTGGGCCGCGGCCGGCACCGGACCGAACCACTTCGCTCCCGCGCTCGCCAGCCAAAGCGCAAGCATCAGGCCGCTTGTCCTCAGAACTATCTTTGCCAAACGCACTGGCGTCTCCTGGGGTAGGGGCAAAATTCCCCATGCGGTCAAGTGCAATGCCGATGCCAGCCCGCGCGGAGCCCCCGCTTGAAGCAGTCGCGCCCGGAGTAAGTACCACTATATGAATGACTTATAGGAATTCAACCACGCAAAAAAGCGGGCTTCTGGAAGGATTAAAATCGTCTCATCCGGAGCTTCCCATCTCAGTGTGAGACGCGATGGTAGTGGTCCTGCCGGTTGTCACCATCTCGGCACCCGCCCCGCTTATTCCCTTGACTCAAAATGAGAATGAAGTCTAATTTGCTGTATATCAACTACTTGTAGATTCATTGCGGGTGGACGGTGACCGATTGACCATCTCTGCCGAGGATGCGGCGGCACAGCGTAGCAATCCGCGCTCGGACGACGCCTTTCAGCGCCTCCTGCTGAAGTTCTCCGATGCCGCCGCTCAAGGTACCCCGCCCCAGGCGCTCATCCGTCTGTTTTGTCAGGCCACTCGGGAATTTTTCCAGGTCGACGGCGCCTATTTCTGGCAGCGGGTGTCTTCCGACGAATTGCTGGGAGCGGAGGCTGACGGTGTGATGGCAGACCGCTTCCCGGGGACGCGGGTAAAGGCCAGCCAAAGTTCAGTTGCCATAGCGGCCGAAGCCATCCGGCAGCAGAAAACCGTGTACGAAAATCAGCTGGATCCGGCCCGCTATCTGATGGCCGCCGAGTACCACGCGCGCTCCATCATGGCTGCCCCGCTTGTAGTAAGCCACGATTCGATCGGCGCGGCCGTCTTTTTGCACTGTTCCGACCCCGACTTCTTCAACCCCGACCTGGCCGCCAAGGCCACCATCCTGGCGGGACAGCTGGGCAGTCTGCTCGAGGCCAGCCGCCTCACCCAGGTTTCCCGGGAGGAACACCGGCGCACCAAGATTCTGGCTGAGGTCGCGCAAGCCATCCATTCCGCTCCCCAGTCCACGGCCGTCGTCGAAGCCGTGGCTGACCGGCTCCGAGTGCTGCTGCGCACCCGCCTGGTCTGCATGATGCTGAAGGAAGCGACCGGCTTCAGCCTGCGCGCGGTCGCCGCCGAGTCAGTGCAGCTGGCCGCTTCGGTGCGGGCCCGGCATGATCGCAGGGGATTGCAGTTTGCCGCCGATCTGGCCAGCCGGGCTGTGGCGGCGGGCGAGCCCATCAGCGTGGCCATTGATCCCGCCACTCACGCTTTGGGCGAACTGGTTCCGCCCGGAATGTTGATTGCCGCTCCCTTTCGCACCTCCCAGACGCAGGGCGCGGTACTGATCTATCCGCGGCCCGAGGGCGTTTTCAGCGCGGAAGAAAAATCGCTGATTTCCGTGGTCACCGGTTTTGCGGCGGTGGCCATTGCGAACGCGGAACTCTACAGTACGGCCCGGGCGCGGGCTTACGAACTCCACCAGCTCCTGGACATTTCGGCCGAACTCGGCTCCATCGGCCAGCTGGACGAATTCCTGCAGCAATTTGCCCTGCGCGCCGCAGATTTTCTGGGATTCGGACGCGGCTTCATCGGGCTGCTGGAAAACGGTTCCTTCCACGTGCGCTGGGCAGCGGAAAATGGGCAGAAAATGCAGGTGGATTTCCTGCTTCCGGGCGGACCCGCGAGCCGGGCCCTGCTCAACAAGGAGGTTTTTTGGTCGGATGACCCCAGCAAAGTTCCCGGCATCAACCTGGAAATCCTGACCCAGTACGAAGTTCGGCAGCTTTTGACTGTCCCGCTTCTCGATACTGAGGGCGAAGTCCTGGGCATGTTCGGCGTGATGGACCGGATCGATCAGGAGGGCATCTCGCAGGAGGAGATTCGCCGGGCCCGCGCCCTGGCGGCGCAGGTTGCAGTCGCGCTCGAGGTGACCCGTAATCTGCATCAGTCCGAACAACACCGCCGGCGGGCCGAATCGCTGATGGGATTGGCCCTCGAACTCAACGGCCATTTGCGGCTTCCCGACTTTGCCCGGAGCTTTGTGGCCCGTGCCGCCGACATCCTGGGCGCGAAGTGTGCGGCGTTGGTGGTCAAACAAGAGACCGGCATGGAAACCCTGGTCATACGCGGAGGGGACGGCTCTGAGGTTCAGGACCGTTCTTTGCTGCGGCGCTTCAGCCACGCCATCGAACAGGCACTGGCGCGGAACCAGGGCGCCATCGTCTCCTCGAGTGCAACCGAACTGGTTGGCGCGGCGCTGGCCTCCGAGCTGGGTGGAAGCCAGGGCACGCTGGTAAGGCTGCTGGGCGCTTCGGGAGAGTTGGTGGGCGTACTGTGCCTGGGAGATCGCGAACAGCCCTCGGAAGATGACAACCAGGTCCTGCAAGCCATCGCGGGGCACGCCGCGGTCGCGCTCGAAAATTCCCGCCTGTTCACCCGCATGGACCAGGCCAACCGGCACTGGGTCGAGATCTTCGACGCCATCAGCGATTTCATCGTGGCCCACGACGAGGCCGGCAACGTCTTGCGGGTCAACCGTTCGCTAGCCGAGTTCATCGGAGTACAGCCCCAGTCGCTCATCGGGGTCAACATGTCCGCCCTGCTGGCCATGGGCAATGCTCCGCCGCCGCGTTCCTGCCCATTTTGCCGCAGCACCAGCGACGGGGACGACGAATATGTCCATCCCGTGCTGGAGCGCACTTACCTGGTTTCTACCTCGCGGGTGCACGGCGCCAGCAGCGAGGGCATGCAGACCATCCACGTGCTGAAGGACATCAGCGACCGCCTGGAAGTGGAGCAGCGCTACCGCGAACTGTTCGACAACATTCAGGAGGGGCTGTTCTTCTCTACTCCCGACGGCCGCTTCATCGAGGTCAACGACGCCCTGGTTCGCATGCTCGGTTACGGCAGCCGGGAAGAGTTGCTGCAGGCCGATGTCCGCACCCAGGTTTATTTCTCCAGTGAAGGCCACCAGGAACTTGCGCGCGAGATGGAAGAGCACGGCGTCGTGCGGAACCACGAGGAGACCCTGCGCCGGCGCGACGGGTCCGCCGTCTATGTGCTCATCAACGCCTTCGCCGTGCGCGACGCCCAGGGGCGGGTCATGCAGTTCCGCGGCCTGATGCTCGACATCAGCGGGCTGAAAAATTTCCAGGCGGAGTTGCAGCGCGAGCGCGACTTCTCCGGAAAGATCCTGAACAACACCCAGAGCCTGATCCTGGTGGCGGATACCGCCGGACTGATCAGCTATGCCAACCGCCGCTGGCAGGATATGGGCTACGAGCAGAAACAGTTGCTGGGACGGCCGCTCGAAGACCTGGTGGCGCCGGCCCGCCGCGCCATTCTTACCGAGGCCCTGAGCGCGACCCTGGCGGGCCGCCA
The DNA here is from genome assembly GCA_035632335.1 of Terriglobales bacterium. Taxonomy (GTDB): domain Bacteria; phylum Acidobacteriota; class Terriglobia; order Terriglobales; family Acidobacteriaceae; genus JAIQFF01. The sequence continues at coordinate 10,809 of DASQHA010000231.1, read as the reverse complement.
GGTGGACAATCTCGAACTGCAGATCCTGCGCGGGGACGGCCGGATTGGCCACTTCTCCGTCAACCTGAGTCCCATGCGCGACGAGCAGTCCCACGTCAGCAGCCTGGTCGTGGTCATGACCGATGTGACCGATGCCGCCAGCCTGCAATCGAAACTCATGCACGCGGAAAAAATGGCCGCGGTGGGCCAGCTGGTTTCCGGCGTGGCCCACGAAGTCAATAATCCCCTTACCGCCATACTCGGATTCGCCGATCTGCTGATGGAGAATCCCGAACTGCCGGAGAGCGCCCGCAAGGACATGCGGGTCATTCTGCAGGAGGCGCAACGCACCAAGCAGATCGTCCAGAACCTGCTCAGCTTTGCCCGCCAGATGCCGCCGCAGAAAAAAGCTCTGCAGCTGAATCCCATTTTGCGGCGCACCGTGCAGCTGCGTTCTTACGATTTCCAAAGCCACGGAGTGGAGGTCATCGAGCGCCTGGACCAGGAACTGCCCAGCGTGATCGGAGACTCGCACCAGTTGCAGCAGGTTTTCCTGAACATACTGAACAACGCCTACGACGCCGTAGGTGAAACCGGCCGCCCGGCGCGGATTGAGATTGCGACCACCCATAAAGGCAGCTCGGTCGAAATTTCATTTCGCGACAACGGGCCTGGAATTTCGCACCCCGACCGCATTTTCGATCCCTTCTTCACCACCAAGGAAGTGGGCAAGGGGACCGGCCTCGGCTTGAGCATCTGCTACGGCATTGTGCACGAGCATGGCGGCGAGATTCTTTGCCACAACAACACCGGCGGGCCCGGCGCGACTTTCGTCGTGCGCCTGCCCGCCACGCCAGGAACGGCCTCAGTCAGCGCCGCTGCCGGAGTCATACAACGATGAACACGCAATCTGTCACCAAGCCCGCAAGCTTACCGGTGTTGCTCATCGAGGATGAGCCCGCCGTCATGGCCTACGTCCGAGCCACCTTGGAGCGCAATGGCTACTCCGTGGTGTGCAGCGCGTCCGGCGCCGACGGTTTACGCCTGCTGGAGTCAGGAGAATTTCTGGGCGTCGTCTCCGACATGCGCACCCCCGGGGGCGTGAACGGCGCCGACGTCCACGCCTGGGTCGCGCAAAACCGCCCGGAACTGGCCGCCCGCATCGTCTTCATCACCGGCGATATCGCCAATGAAGAAACCGTAGCCACGCTGCGCGAGACCGGCGCTCCCTGCGTCGAGAAACCATTCGGAGTAAGGCAATTCATTTCAGTAGTCGAAAAGACCATGGGGAGGGCCGTGTGAACGAAGACCTGCGAATTCGCCTCCTGATCGTTGACGACGAGCAAAGCATCCGCCAGCTGTGCATGACCGTGGGCGAGGCCCTGGGCTTCATGTGCATGGAAGCCGACGGCGGCGAATCGGCCCTGGCCCTGCTCGAGGAACAGCCCGCGCACATCATTCTCACTGACATGGTGATGCCCAATATGTCCGGGCTTACCTTCCTGGAAAAGGTGAAGAAGATGCTGCCGCGCACCGAAGTTGCGGTCATGACCGGCCATGGGTCGGTCGAAACCGCGGTCCAGGCCATGAAGCTGGGCGCCTATGACTACATCAGCAAACCGTTCTCTCCGCTGGAAGAGCTGCGCCTTTTCCTCCGCCGCATGGCGGAAAAGGTCCGCCTGGTGGAAGAGAACGAATTCCTGCGCGAGCGCGTGGATACCGAAACCGAGTTGCATGGCATCGTAGGCGCGTCGGCGAAGATCCAGGACGTGCTGCGCATGATCTCCCGCCTCAAAGACACGCACACGCCGGTCCTGATCACCGGAGAAAGCGGTACCGGCAAGGAACTGGTGGCGCGGGCCATCCACTTCCGCGGTTCGTTCGCTAAGCGTCCCTTCGTCGCGGTGGATTGCGGATCGCTGGTCCCGACCCTGATCGAGAGCGAACTGTTCGGCTACGAACGCGGCGCATTTACCGGCGCAGTCAAAGCCCGGACCGGGCTGTTTCAATCGGCCAACGGCGGCACCATCTTTCTGGACGAAATCGGCGAATTGCCCCAGGAAATGCAGGCCAAGCTGCTGCGCGTTCTGCAGGAAAAAGAGGTTCGCCCGGTGGGGAGCAATCAGAAGATCAAGGTCGATGTGCGCGTGATTGCCGCCACCAATCGCGATCTCGAAGCCGAGTATCGCAATGGCACCTTCCGCAAAGACCTTTTTTTTCGGCTTAACGTGGTGACCGTGCACCTGCCCTCGTTGCGCGAACGGCGCTCCGATATTCCCATGCTGGCGCACTGGTTCCTGGAGCGCTACGCTCGCGGCGGATCGATTCAGATCACCACCGCCGCCATGAAATCATTGCTGCAATATGACTGGCCGGGAAACGTGCGTGAACTGGAGAACTGCATCGAGCGCGCGGTGGCCCTGGGCGACCGCCGAACCATCGACTTCAACGATCTGCCGCCCGCCATCACCACCGCCACTCCGGGCGAGGCCGGGATGGAATCGCAATCCTCCGGGCTCACCACCACCGACCTCGAGGACATCGAGCGCACGACCATCGAGCGCGTCTTCGAACAGGTGAAAGGGGATAAGGCGCTGGCCGGCAAGATGCTCGGCATCAGCCGCGCCACCCTCTACCGCAAGCTCAAGCGCTACAACATCGGAGGCCGCGAAGTAACGGCGCCCGTCCAGGCCTTGCAATAGCTGTGTGTGGGTCGGACACTCCTGTCCGACGCCTTTGACTTTGATTTCGGTGTTTGGAAAACCTGGTGCCCCAAAAGACGATTACACCAACCATGGATCAATCCGGGCTCAACTGTCGAATGAGCTCGATGGCAAGCTCCTGAAAGCAGGAACAAGAGTCAAAAACATCGGACAGGAGTGTCCGGCCCACACCAGAATACCTTGAGACAGTGTTTCATTCTGAGACAAACCCCTGATCCCGAGCTCCGGCAGGTTTCACCTCCTACGCATATAAGTAACTATTTATCAGCATCTTACGGAAACTTCGCTGCGGCAACGACTTTGGTTGCGAGAGTGCACTCTCACTTGCCGATGCGGTCCGGGTGCCCATGCCATGCTAACCGGCAGGCCCGGGGACCCAGGCCGCGTCGACCCTGGAAACCGAGGTATTCGCAGTGTCCACACAGGCCACGGGCCGAGCGCGTGTCCGGCAGGAGAGCTGCACCGCCAAGCTGGCGAAGTTCTTTCCCGAGGCCAGCCCGGTGCGGATCCCGGTGCGCCTGACTCGAGTTGTGGGGGACGGCAACGACTGTACCGAAAGCACCGTGATCGAATTCGGTACGCCCCGTGAAGTCTTGTTTTCTTCGACTCTGCCGCTGGAATTTGCCGACCGGCTCAAAGTGCAAAATTCCGACGGCACGCTGGACGCTGAAGCCTCCGTGGTGGCCCTGCAATATACCAGTGGGCGCACCGCGGTAGCCGCGCGCTTTACCCAGGAAGTTTCCAACTGGATCGTGAAACCATGACTCTGAAACCGAAAAAGCAGGACCTGGCCGCGGAGTGGCGCGAAGCGCGCCTGCTCCATCCTCTGTACAGCGCATTAGGACGGGAGTTTGTGATCGAGCTGCCCGCTTGCCCCGATCTCGAATCCGGCCTGGAAGATCCGCCCCAGGAGTCGGTCGAGCAAGCCCGCCAGTGGTTCCTCGAGATGGACCAGAAAATCCAAGTCCATCAACTGCGTCAATTCCTTCAGACCACGAATCTGACCAGCGAAGAGGGCCTGCAAACCCTGCTGGAGCACCATCTCAACCGCACCACCCGGGTCGACTCGGACCGCGACAAAATCGATTTCCTGCTGGTCCAGTTCTTTTCCCACTGCGCTCCGTCCCGTCTGGAAGACACCGACGTGGACCTGGGATATGTAGCCCAGACGCTGGAGCCGGTTCTGGGAAGCGTTGACCTCAACGTTCCATCATGGCTCGAGCCCATCGACGATTTCATCCAGTCGGCCAACGATTGCCGCAGTTTGAACGAACTGCTCACCAGCGGCATCCTGGAAAAAGGCAGAAAGCTCAAGATTTCCGCGGGAGAAAATTACTTCGAGCCCATCGCCATGGTCGCATTCACCCGCTTCAGCTTCCTGATGCGGCGGGTCTTCTTCCGGCTGATGCACCAGGACCTGAATACGATTCTGGATGGACTGCGTGAACTAGAAGCTCGCGGCGTCGACACCCTGGACTGCCGCTCCGCCCAGTTTTCGGCCGACGAGCCGGTGGCGCGGCTGCGCATGATCTGCCAGTCCTGGAAGGTGATGTTCCACGCCGAGTATTCTTCTGGCAGCCCGCTGCGCATGCTGGTGGACTTGCGCAACGTCGTGGATGCGGCTCTCTCCCGGACCAGCAAGAAAGCGGTGAATCTGCCATCCCGGCCGGCCACGGGAAAAGCCAAAGCGGCCGCCGCGGGCGTCCAGTTTGCGCCTTCCAGTCCCGAGGTTGCGGAGTTCGAGGTCACAGCGGCTCCCGACTGGGATTCCCCCGCATCTCCCGAAGCCGGAGACGACGACAAAGTTTAGGCACGGAACCATCGCCGGAGTTCACGGAGCAGTGATCGGAGAGCAGAACTTGGATCAGTCGACGGTATTAATCATCTCAGACGACGCTGACTTTTCCCGCGTGGTCATGGACCGCTGGCAAGGCGAACGGAACGCCCCCGCATTTACCCTGATGAGCGGCGACATCTGCCGCGATCTCGACGCCGACGGTTTCGCTATGGCCGTGGTGGGCGCGGTGCGCCCCGACGTTCTGCCCGCCGTGTTCAAGGCCCTCGATCCGGCCGCCAACCCCGTGCTGTTCATCGACGACGGAAAGCAACCCGCCCATAAAACACGCCCGGCGCGCCCCTACGTCACGGTCTTGCGGCAGCAGGAAGGCTGGCTGGATGCACTGGTGCTGGTATCCACGGAAATCCTGCGCCACGGGCAAACCCTGGCCCGCGCTCAACGCGCCGAGCAGGCCGTCAAATCCCTGGAGCGGCAGGCTACCCTGGGCCGCTACATGCTGGATGTTCGCCACACCCTTAACAACGCACTCACCTCGGTGCTGGGAAACTCCGAACTGCTGTTGCTTGAACCGGGATCGCTCTCGGTGGCATCGCGCTCGCAAATTGAAACCATCCGCAACATGGCGGTGCGCATGCACGAAATCCTGCAGCGCTTTTCTTCCATCGAAAAAGAATTCAACGCCGTGGAACAGCAGGCGGAAAACGAAGCCAGAACCCGGGTTCGGGCCGCCGCCGCGAACTCGTAACGGAGGCAAAGTAGCGCCGGCGGGCGACTCAAGGCCCTACGCGAACAAAAACTCCTTCGTCCGCAATTCCTTGATCGTATCCCTGAGCTTGGCGGCTTTCTCGAACTCAAACCGCTTGGCTGACTCCCGCATGTCGCTCTCCAGTTTCGCGATGTAGGCGTCCAGTTCTTCCTGGGACTTGAAGTCCGGCACGCCTTCGGTTTCGACGTCGGTGAGGTCGGAATAGTCGGCTTCGATGATCCTGGCCAGCGACATTTCGAGCGGACGCACGATCGACTCCGGCGTGATGCCGTTGGCTTCGTTGTAGGCGACCTGGATAGCACGCCGGCGGTCGGTTTCGCTGAGCGCTTTCTTCATCGAATCGGTCTGCCGGTCGGCGTAGAGAATGGCCCGGCCGTTCAGGTTGCGGGCGCAGCGGCCGATGGTCTGGATCAGCGATCCCGCCGAGCGCAGGAAACCTTCCTTGTCGGCATCGAGAATCGCAACCAGTGACACTTCGGGAAGGTCGAGCCCTTCGCGCAGCAGGTTGATGCCAATCAGCACATCGAACTCGCCCTTGCGCAGATCGCGCAGGATTTTCACCCGCTCCAGGGTCTCGATTTCGGAATGCATGTAACGGCACTTTACGCCGACTTCGCTGTAATACTCGGCCAGGTCTTCCGCCATGCGCTTGGTGAGCGTCGTCACCAGCACACGTTCACCGCGGGCCACGCGTTCGCGGATTTCGTGCAGCAGGCCATCAATCTGGCCTTTCACCGGACGAATTTCAACCGGCGGATCGACCAGGCCGGTGGGACGAATGATCTGTTCCACCACCACGCCGGCCGATTTGGTCAGCTCGTAAGGCCCGGGCGTGGCCGAAACGTAGATGATCTGGTTCATGCGGGTTTCGAATTCTTCAAAGGTCAGCGGGCGATTATCCAGCGCCGAGGGCAGGCGGAAGCCATACTCCACCAGCGTCTCCTTGCGCGAACGGTCGCCGTGATACATGCCATGCAACTGCGGCACCGTCTGATGCGACTCGTCGATGAACATCAGGTAGTCTCGCGGGAAATAATCGAGCAGCGTCGGCGGCGGCTCGCCCGGCAGCCGTCCGGTGAAATGGCGGGAGTAGTTCTCAATGCCGTGGCAGTAGCCCATGGCCTTGATCATTTCCAGGTCGTACATAGTGCGCTGGTGCACCCGCTGCGCTTCTACCAGGTGGCCCTGCTTTTCCTGCTCGGCCTCCCACCACGCCAGCTCTGCCCGGATCGACTCGACGGCCTTCGATCGCGTCTCCGGCTTCATCACGTAGTGCGTCTTGGGGTAGATCGGCAGCCGCACATACTTCTGTTTCACCGTCCCGAACAGGGGATCGATCTGGGAAAGCGATTCCACTTCGTCTCCCCACAATTCAATGCGATACGCCATGTCATCGTAGGTGGGGAAAATCTCAATCACGTCTCCGCGCACGCGAAACGTGCCGCGCCTGAAATCGCCATCCGTGCGCTCGTAGAGAATCTCAACCAGCTTGCGGGTAATGTCCTCGCGCTTGATCTTCTGGCCTTTTTCCAGGAAGAGCAGCATGCCGTAGTACGCTTCGGGCGAGCCCAGGCCGTAAATGCAGCTCACCGAAGCCACGATCAGGCAATCGCGGCGTTCAAACAGCGAGCGCGTCGCCGATAGCCGCAGCTTGTCCAGTTCATCATTGATAGTGGCTTCTTTTTCGATGTAAAGATCGGCGGCAGGAACGTAGGCTTCGGGCTGGTAATAATCGTAGTAGGAAACAAAATATTCCACCGCGTTATGCGGGAAGAAGCTCTTGAATTCATGATAGAGCTGCGCCGCCAGGGTCTTGTTGTGCGCCATCACAATCGAGGGCCGGTTAGCCTGCTCAATCACCTTGGCCATGGTGTAGGTCTTGCCTGACCCCGTGACCCCCAGTAAAACCTGGTGCTGTTCGCGATCGAACACACCGCGAACCAGGGCCTCAAGGGCGGTGGCCTGGTCGCCGCGCGGCTTGTAGTCGCTGACTAGTTTGAAGTCCATAAAAATCGGTTCTGCCCCCTCACAGAAGGCAATATCGGCGAGTGGGTATCTCTTGATTATAACTCGGGATGATGAGGTGGTCGTGCGATGACGCTGAACGCCGCTCGGGGCAGGCTCTTTGCAAGCTTCCGGATGACTCTGTGACCTTCCTGAGCTCTCCGGAAAAACGAAACGGCGCAAGTGGAATGCATCCTTGCGCCGTCCGGTCTTTCCCGTTGGTGCCGTACTCTACGGGAGTTTGAAGTTCACCGTGATCTGAGTTTCGACTTCGACCGGTTGGCCGTTCAGATAGTAAGGCTTGTATTTCCACTGCCGCACCGCATCCATGGCGGCGCGTCCCAAGACCCGGTCACCGCTCAGTTGCTTGACGCTGGCGATGCTGCCGGACTCGGCGACGTTGGCCTGCAGTTCGACCGTTCCTTCCAGATGCATCTGCCGGGCTTGTGGAGGATACACCGGCTGGACTTTCTTGATGATCAGTCCCTGCGAAACGCCCTGCGAAATTCTCAGCTTCTGCTGGGGCGCTTTCTCGGCGTTGATCGCGTTGGTATTCACAATGCCGGACAACACGCTGCTGCCGCTGCCGCTGGCGATGCTGGTTACGGCGGGCGCTTGCACCGGCTCCTGCGCCTCAGGTTCAGGTTTCGCCTGGGTCGAGGAGCCGTTCTTGACTTTGAGGACCGGCGCGGCTTCCGTCTTTTCGGTCGCGGGCGCTTTGATAATCGTAATTTCATCCTCCGCGGGTGTCGCCTTGGCTGCGGTTGACGCCTTGAGCCCGGGACCTTCCGCGACCACCGCAGCCGAAGGCTTGGAGGACGCGGGTACCGCGGTTGTTCCACTCAGATCTGTTTCACCCTGCGGCGATACCACATCGCCGGCCGCGGGTTGGGACTCCGGAACCGAAGCCGCGGGCTGGGGCGGTAACGCGGGCATTGCCGGAGCCACCGATTGCGGCGCCGGTTGAGGATGCGCCGACTGCATTTTCGTCCAGCCGAAATAACCGGCGGCCGCGAGTCCGAGCAGCACGACCGCGATCAGCAGGGTCTTCTTGCTGCCACCCGCATCGGAAGCTTGGTTGTCATCGAGCGAACCAAAGCTTGGCGCTTCCGTGACGGTTACGGATGACGGTGAATCCCAGCCATCGCCCGCCGACGGGTCTTCGATCCTCTTAACCTCGTCTGTCGTCGGTACCGTGATTGCGCTCGCGGTCGGCTCCAGTCCCAACTTCTTGGCGTCGGGAGCGGGAATTTCCCTGGCCCGGGCTGGCGCGGCCGCCGCGCCTGCCTTCCCCAAAGCGAATCCGGATTGTGCGCTGCCGGTTTGGGGATTGCCGGATGAGGTGGCGCTGGCCTGTGGAGTGCCGGTCACATGCGGGGCAGCCGCGTCAAACTCGGATTTTCCCGCGGCTTCCGCTGCTTTGCGCAGGGCGGACGCCATCGGCTCTGCCAGCGGCTTGCGCGGTTGCCAGGGATACTGTTTCGAAGGGTCGGATTCCGCCGCGGGCCGCGCCGAATTATCGACGTTCGACGCCGGGGAGTCCGGCATGTACTCGAGCAGGGCGGCGTCTGCGGGATCGGGCGCCGGCATGGGCTCGGCGTCGAGCTCGAATGCGGCGGCGCTCATCGCGGGCGGCGCTGCAATCTTTTGCGGCGGCGGAAACGGCGCGGCTGCCGCTGGTTGCGTAAACATCGTTGGAGGCGCTGCGCTCGGAGCCCCTGCCGCCGGCTTGGCTGCCTGTCCCTTGCGCAACAGGCCGCGGGCTACCCGCAACGTGCCCTTGGATTGCTCTACGTGAATGGGTTTGGTCAGGACCAGATTCGCGCCCAGGCGAAAGGCCTTGGCCACGCCCGCTTGTCCTTCCACCACCGCCACCGCCAATGAAGCCTGGTTCGAACCTGAGTTGCGGGCGCTCTTGAACAACAGGGCCGCGTTCTGCTCGTTGTCGCAGTCCACCACGAGGGCATCGAAGTGCTGCACCATCAATTTTTTTACCGCGGCAAAAGGTTCGTGGCAGGGCTCGACATTAAACTCGAGTTCACTCAATACCTGGCTCACCACGCGGGCGGTTTTTTCATCCGGGCAGAATAAGAGCGCTTGGTAACTCATAGTGTTTAATGGTAGGTAGGGCGTTCAGGAGCAGCAAGTTACGGTGGTAATTGGCGAGGGCGAGATTGGCAGTGAGCGTGCCAAATTCTTCACCGGCTCTTGCCTGAATCTGAATCACGCGGGCAGCGGCCGTTGGACGAACCGCGATGCGGGCCGGAATCAGCGTCGTTTTCTTCTATTTGGGAATCGTTTGGAGGGGTCGTCATATCCTGGAGGGAAAAACACGCCGCCCGTCCGACTCAGGGAGCGAGCCGCTCCAGTTCAAAAGTCTCAGCACTATCGTTTCGCGCGGCTGCCTTGTGAGGAAGGCGTACTACGAAAAGGACTAGGGATTCCCGGCTGCGGCCAGCGCGTTCCGAGTCGCTTCCAGCAAAGCCTCCGGCCCGACCGGCCGGCCGGTGGCATTCTCCATCCATAGATCGGGCGTGACGTCTCCCATCTTCGCCATGCGTTCAAACTCCGGCCCGATCGAGCCTGCCTTCTTCATCTGCTCCTCAATCTGAAACGCAATCATGTGCCCGATGGGATAGTCGGGCAGGTAGAGGAACGAATCAATCATGTGCGAATAGATTCCGAGCAGCACCACATCCTTCTTATGAAAGACCGGGGCGTAGTACTGGTTCCAGATATTTTTTGAAATCTGCACTGTGGCATCGTTCAACTCTTTCGGCGTGGCGTGAGGATGGTCGTACATCCAGTGCCACACTGCCATATCCACCAAGGCGACGCCGGCGATTTCGTACGTGCCCCAGAAATCATTCAGCGTCTTCTCTGACTGGCTGCGGGCATCGGGCGCGGGCAGGCCAAGCAGTTCGAGGTCGTGACCCTGGAAAACAAAGGCCAGCGCCTCGGTGAATGCGGTGTTGGGAACGCCTTTCAGCAGGGTGTGGTCAATGTCGTTGAGGGAGAAAGTCTGCTCGACGTTATGTCCCATTTCATGGACGGCAATGTTATAGCCCTTGTAATTCATTCCGACTTTTTCGACGCGGGTCCGCAAGTGCGCCTTCTCCGTGCGCATTTCCGCGCCCATGGCGTGACCGGAGCCGCGCGCCGGGTCCACAATGATATTGTCGGCGACGTGCTGCGCCCGTTCGGGAGAGAATCCCAGTTTCATCAGCAGGTTGGGAATATCGCGCTGGTAGGCCTGGGCCGTCGGATATTTCTTCGCCACCATCTCATCCAGTTGCGCCTCGGTGTACTGGCTGCCGGGCCGGAAGCCGCTGTACCACACGTCAAACGGCTCCAGCGGACGCTTCAGCCGCGCCTCGATGAGCTTCGCCACCTGCGGGACCAGCGGCGACGTCAATACCTGCTCCAGCATGGCCCGGACCCGCGCTTCCGGAATCTCGCGATCTTCGTCGAAGCGGCGCGCGATCAGCGTCGGGGCGGTTGGCGAGTAGGGATCGGCTTTCTCGGAAGCGAAAAAAGTC
>DASQHA010000230.1:0-3360 GCA_035632335.1 Terriglobales bacterium | reverse complement strand
ACTCCATCGAATCCATTCGCGAGCGAATGGATTAGATTCCGCTCAGGATGACACGGTTTACGCCCGGAACTGACAGGCGTTTGCGCCCGGTTCCGACAGTTATTTAGGACCGTCGCGCTCGCCAGCAGTCGAAGCGATGCCATTCGCTTCGCCCTCCAAAGCGTCGTAAGATATCCCTGTGCCGGGCGAAGCCAATCTTGTCTCGAAGCGCGCCGCGCTGGACCAGCATCTCCGCGGCCTGGGACGAACTCTGGTCGCCTACTCCGGCGGCGTGGATTCGGCCTTTCTGGCCTGGGCGGCGCACCAGGCCCTGGGCAGCAACATGCTGGCTGTCATCGCCGACTCGCCCAGCCTGGCCCGCACCCAGCTGGCGGACGCTACCGCCTTCGCCGGCGAACAGGGGATTCCCCTCGAAGTAATCCAGACCAGCGAACTCGACCGGCCGGAATACGCCCGCAACGACGCTGCCCGCTGCTTTCATTGCAAGGATGAGCTGTTCACCGTCATGGAAGAATTCCGCGGCCGGCACGGTTTCGATGCGATCGCTTACGGGGTAAACCTGGACGACCAGGGCGACTTCCGTCCCGGCCAGCGGGCGGCGGAGCAGCATCACGTGGCCGCGCCACTGCGCCAGGCCGGACTCAACAAGCAGGATATCCGCGAGCTTGCCCGCGCCGCCGGACTGCGCCTGTGGGACAAGCCTGCCTCCGCCTGCCTCTCTTCGCGCATCGAGTACGGGCGGGAGGTCACCCGCGAGGCGCTCGGCGTGGTCGAACAGGGCGAGGACGCCCTGCACGCTCTCGGGTTCCGCCAGGTTCGCGTTCGTCATCACGGAGATATCGTGCGCATCGAGATTGCGCGCGAGGAGCTTCCCCGGGCGCTCACTCCGGAGATGGCTGCCGAATTTACCCGTATGTTCAAAGCTCTGGGGTTCAAATTCGTCACCCTGGACCTCGAAGGCTTCCGCTCCGGCTCCATGAACGCGTTCCTGGCGGCCGAAATCCTGACCGGCGGACGCTGACTTCGCATCTGAAAATGGCCCTTCAGCCCGCTCATTCACCGGTCAGCCGTCGCGGCCGTGTGAGATAATCGAGGCTAATCCTAGTGGTTAATCTTCAATGTGCAGGCGGTTTCTAGTGACGTTTTTGCGGCGTGCCACACTTGTGCTTCTGATCGTATGCCTGGGTTGTTCGGCCCAGTCGATGTCTCCTGAAGTGGCCCGGCGAATCGAACAACAAGTGCGGATTTTCTATACCATTCCCGCCCGGGTAAAAGTAATTCTGGGCCCGGTCAAGCCCAGCGATTTCCCCAATTATGACGCCCTGACCATCACCTTCGATGGCGGCGACAAGAAACAGACTTATGATTTCCTGCTGGCCAAGGATGGCAAGACCCTGCTCCGCATGACCAAGCTCGACCTCAGCAGGGACCCCTACGCCGAGGTCATGAAAAAGATCGACGTCAGCGGACGGCCGACCCGCGGCAACGCCAAGGCCAAGGTGATTGCCATCAATTACGACGACTTCGAGTGTCCCTTCTGCTCGCGCATGCACCAGACGCTTTTCCCCGACCTGCTGAAGGAATATGGCGACCGGGTGGAATTCATCTACAAGGATTTCCCGCTGGCCGAGATCCATCCCTGGGCCACGCATGCGGCGGTCAACGCCAACTGCCTGGCTGCGCAAAGCCAGGAGGCGTATTGGGATTTCGCCGACTACATCCATGCCAACCAGAAGGAAGTGAATTCCGAGAAGGGCCACGACGGCCAGTTTGCCGCCCTCGATCGCCTGACCATGGAGCAGGGACAAAAGCACAATCTGGATGGGCCGAAGCTGCAAGCCTGCATCAAAGCCCAGCAGGACGACAAGGTAAAGGCTTCCGTCCACGAAGGCGAAGCGCTGGGCGTGGAAGCGACGCCGACCATGTTCGTGAACGGCGAGCAGGTGGATGGGGCGCTGTCGATCAGCGAGCTGCGGGCGGTCCTGGATCGCGCCCTGGTGCAGGCCGGCGAGACGCCGCCGGCGCATCCTGCCCCAGCCCCAGCGGCAGCGCCGCAGCCGGGAAACAAATAATTCCAGACGTTCCGAATGACGGCCCGGGAAAAATGGCAGGCCGTCCACAGCAGCGATACAAGAGTGCGGAGGACCTGATTTGAAAAAACACGATCGGTTGCGGCGCCCGCTGGTTGCCCTTTTTGCGGTTAGCCTCCTGATTCTTTCTGCCGCCTGCGGTTCCCGGCGCGCCCGCGACGATGTCGCCGCCCCCGTGGATGGCCGCAAAATCTACACCGCGGACGTGGAAAAGTATTACCAGAACCAGACCGCCGGCTCCGAACAGGTCCCGGTCGGCGAGCAGGCCACCAGCCTGCGTCTCAGCATTCTGAGGGAGTTGATCGACAACGAAATTCTGATGCGCCGGGCGGAGAAGCTCGGGCTGCTGGCCACCGACGAAGAGGTCGACGCCAAGCTGAACGAAATCAAGTCGCCTTACACCAAGGAACAGTTTGAAGCCCGGCTGAAGGAAAAGAAGATCACGGTGGACGATTTCAAGCGCGATCTCCGCCGCTCCCTCACCGTGGATAAAGTCCTGAACAAGGAAATTACATCCAAGATTAACGTCACCGACCAGGACATTACGAACTATTACAACGCGCACAAGGCGGAGTTCAACCTGATCGAGCCGCAGTATCACCTGGCCCGCATCCTGGTGACCACCACGCCCAATCCTCAAGTCCACAATCTGAAGAACGATAAGGCGCAGAATGAGGCTGACGCCCGCAAGAAAATCCAGATGATCACCAATCGCCTGGATAGCGGCGACGACTTTGGGACGCTCGCCATGAACTATTCCGAGGACGCCGAAACATCGGGCAGCGGAGGCGACCTGGGCTTCGCTCCGGAATCTTCGCTGCGCAATACCGACCCCGGCACGCGCGACGCCGTGGCCAAGCTGAAGCCCGGCCAGTACAGCGCCGTGATCCCGCTGGCCAACCCCATGAACAAACAGGTGGCCGGGTTCCAGATCGTCAAGCTGATTTCGAAAGAGCCGGCCGGGCAGCGCGAACTGGCCGATCCGCGGGTGCAGCAGGCCATCCGCTCCCAGCTCCGCGACCGGCGCGAGCAGTTGCTGAAGGCGGCGTACTACGAGGTCCTTCGCGATCAGGCCCGGGTGGAAAACTACTACGCGCAAAAAGTGCTGGACGGCAACGGCACCGCCCAATAGCCTTTGGCAGTGGTGGTGTTTGTGTGGTCGCGGGCGACTCGCCCGCGAAACCATGGAAGACGGGCGTCCCGCCCGTCCCAAGCCAGGCGACTCCAAGATCACGCTTCGCCCGCGGCCAAAACACAGCGGGGCTTTGTC
>DASQHA010000229.1:0-3147 GCA_035632335.1 Terriglobales bacterium | reverse complement strand
CGAACGCATGACAATGCGCGAACTGTTCCAGATGGTGGTCGACGACTATACGGCTCGTGATCACCGGTCGCTGTACTATGTCAAGCTGCGCATCGATACCCACCTGGCACCCGCCGTGGGGAAAATCCGAGCCACTGAGTTTGGCAGTGAGGACGTAGAGCGTTACCTGCGGCACCGGCGCAACTCGGAGCACAGGCCTGCCAATGCCACGTTGAACCGAGAGCTGGCTATCATCAAGCGCGCACTTAGGCTAGCCGCGGAACGAACGCCTCCTTTGGTGGGCCGCGTGCCCCGCATCTTGACGTTGAAAGAAGACAATGTGCGTACGGGCTTCCTGGATGACGAACGGTATCGCGCGCTGCTGCACGAGCTGCCCGACTACCTGAAGATGTTGTTCGTCGTGGGCTACCATACGGGTGTCCGCAAAGGCGAGCTGTTGATGGTGCGTTGGGCGCAGGTGGATGTCAAGGGCCGCGAAATTCGGCTGCGGCATGGCGAGACGAAGAATAACGAGGGCCGCACGCTGCCCATTTACGGGGATATGTTGCCCTGGGTCGAGATGGCCTACGCCCAGCACCAGTCGAATTGCCCGCAGTGTCCGTGGGTTTTCCAGAAGGGCGGCCAGCAGATTAAGAGTTTCCGCAAAGCGTGGGCATCAGCCTGTGCGCGCGCCGGCATACCGGGCCTGCTGTTTCACGACCTACGGCGTTCAGCGGTACGCAACATGGAACGCGCGGGCATCCCGCGCAAAACCGCGATGGCCATCGCTGGCCACAAAACAGAGGCCATCTACTGGCGGTATGCGATGACCAACGACCGGGACATCCGTGATGCGGGTCGAAAGTTGGAGCGGTATTTCGAGGAAATCCGGACGGCAGCCGCGAAAACTATCACAAAATCTATCACAGTGCCTATCGCGAAAAGCCCCCGACCGTCGTAAGCCCTTGGTTTCGTTGGGGTGGGTGGTGGGATTCGAACCCACGGCCACTGGAACCACAATCCAGCGCTCTACCAGCTGAGCTACACCCACCGTGGCGGGAACAGTTTCAGTCTAGCAAACTGAGCCGCTCATTTCGCGGCGAGGGCTTTTTCGACGGCGGCGGCCAGCGGCATGGCGCTGAAGGGCTTTTCGATGGAGCCGGCGGCGCGGGAATCGGCCGTCGCATTTTCACCGCGCGCGTGCGAGACGAGAATCAGCACGTTTGGGCAGATGCTCTTGAGCTTGCGGATGGTTTCGCCGGCGGAACTGCCCAGAGCGGCTCGGTCGACGACCACCAGCGCGATGTGTGGCTCATCGTTGCGCAGCAGCGCGACGGCCTCAGCGCCATTTTCCGCCAGCACGACCGCGTAGCCCGAATGCTCGAGCGCAGTCTTGGCGATCAGGCGTTGGCGATCGTCGTTCTCTGCGACCAGTATGGCGGTTGGGCCGGACGCCGCGCGCCGCGGGCTGTGCGCGGCAGCGGAGTGAGTTCCGAGAACGCGCTGGATGGCCGCGGTGATGCGGGTGGAGGTCTGGTAGTTCTCGTCCAGCTCGGCAAAATACACCACGCCGAACAGAAGTAGCAGCGAGACCAAGGCGAGAGCCAGCTCGCTCCGGTTCCCGCGCCCGCGGCGTTTCCGGTAATGAAGATCGCTTCCTAAAGATGTTTCGATGACACGAAGTTATCGCGGAGGCTAACCATGGGCAATCGGGTGATGACCCTCAGGTATAGACCCGGCGTGGAAAGACACTTCGGCGTGTGGTGGGAGAATTTCGGGGGAAGGTTTAAGAAATCGTCACGCACCGGCCTTCCCCGTTGTGGGAGGAAGACCGGGCGGGATTGATCTTGGCTCGAAATGAAACAACAGCTCAACCCGAGCTGACCCAAGAGATCATTTGCTTTGCGCTGCCACGCGCCGGCGGATCTCGTCAAAGAAATTGATCGCCAGCATCACATGGCTCTGCGCTTCCCGAGGCTCGGGGCTCTCCGCAGACATCAGCACGACAAAGCGCTTGCCGTCGGGTGCAAGATCCACGTTCACCCCAACACCGAGATTGGCGAGCTGCTTTCCGAACCATACCCGCGGCTTGTCCGCAACAAACGAATCTCCCTTCACTGTGTAATTCACCACCATGATCCGCTGATCCTCGGTCCGGTAGAAGAGCTCATGTCCATTCCGGGACCACCTGGGTATGATGCCGCCGGCATTGGAAATTTGGACTTTGGCTCCGTTGTCGGGAAAGGTCCGGACATACAGTTCGTAGCGTCCGGCTTCGGCGTCCGCATAGGCCAGCCATCGTCCGTCGGGTGAGAACTCCGCGAACGTATTGCTGGCGGCCGTTTTCAGGAACAACTGCGACTCCCCAGCCTTGAGGTAGCCGGACGCGCTCTCGACCGGCACGGTTCGGATCTCTCCTCCCGCCCCGGGAGTCGCCTCGGCAAAGGCCAGCCGCGAGCCATCAGGGCTGAACGAAGTCGGGTACTGGAGCGACTTGGTCTGCGTCAGAGGCTGTGGTTGGCCGGCGCCGTCCGCACGCGCCCAGAAGATGCCTCCAACCGTCTGGAACACCACGAACCGGCCGTCGGGGCTCCATACGGGAAAGCTGGTGAAAATACCACTGGTCAAGCGTGCCTTACTGCCGCGCAGCCAGTCGTAGATCCAAAGGTCCGTATGCCCTCCTTGACTGACCATATAGGCCAAGCGGTTTCCGTCCGGGGATAAGCGAGGATACACGTAGATGGCGGGTTCGAGTCCGAGCGATGCCGTTCGTCCCGCGGCGTCCACCCATTGGATGGTCCTCAGCCCTTCGGTCCTGCCACTCCGGAACGCGAGTGTTCCGCTCACCGAGAAGTCGAACTGGGCGGACCCGACAGTGGTGTTGCTCGACACCTCCTCCAAGGGTCTGGCTGCTCCCCTTACCTCTAACCGATCCAGATCAAAAGGAGCCGCAAAAAGCGTCCCCTTTGTCGCGTAAACCAGATGACCGCTTGGCAGATACCGCGGACACATGCCTGCGTGTTCGAGTACTGTCTTCCTGCGGTGGTCCTTCAGCGACACGACCGCGATTTCCGCATCGTCGTAGTTTCCGTACGCAAGGCTGGCATTGAATAGAACGGCCTTCGAGCCCGGCAAGACCTGTGGCCAGCGATGAGTGTTCTCTTTCTG
>DASQHA010000228.1:0-42032 GCA_035632335.1 Terriglobales bacterium | reverse complement strand
CCAATACCTTTCCCAATCTCCCGCCCTGGGGCGCTTCCGATCCGCGGGTGGGCAACAATCCGCTGGTGATCGCGGTTCCCCGCCTGGAGGGACACGTCGTCCTCGACATGGCGATGTCGCAATTCTCCTACGGCGCCCTGGCATCCTATCGGGCCCGCGGTGAACTGCTGCCGGTTGACGGCGGATTTGACCGGGAAGGCCGGCTCACCCGCGTTCCGGCAGAGATCGAGGCCTCCAATCGCCCGCTGCCCATCGGCTTCTGGAAGGGTTCAGGCCTGGCCTTGATGCTCGACCTTCTGGCCGCGACTCTCTCAGGAGGGAAGGCCACCCATCAGATTACCGCCGATCCGAGTCGTGAAAGCGGCCAGTCGCAGGTCTTCCTCGCGTTCGACGTTTCCTCTCTGGACCGCACCGGCGCCGTTTCCCCGATTGCCGGCCAGGTCATCGAATATTTCCAGCTCCCGCCGGATTCTCGCGGAGAACGCTTGCGCTATCCCGGCTACAGGGTCCTGACCACGCGAAGGGATAACCTGGCCCACGGCATCCCCGTCGATCCTTCCGTCTGGCAGCAGCTGGATACTCTCTAGGTCAGCGTCAACTTCCGTTGAGTCTGGCTGAAATCAAACTTCAATTTTTATGGTTTGACAGCTACAACTCGATTTCTATACTGGAAACGATTTCGATATTAGATCGACTCAGAATGATCGATTTCACTGCTCGATTAGCAGCTGTGCTGCTCCGCCGGTGTAACAACGGAAGCTGGTTCGATTCGCAATCTCACATGCATCCAGCCATAGTTGAGAGTAGGAACGCGCTCCACTCGTATTTTTTGCAAGGGAGTTTCTAATGGGCACGCAGGTGGACGACGGGAGTGATCAGATAATCTTTCGCAAGACGCACGCCCATACCGGGCGGCATGTCTCCATTACTCCCGGAAACAGTTCCATGAAACATCTCGCCTACGGACGCATTATCCTGAATGCCGCGAAGCCCGAGGAATCGTTTTCGACCGGCGAACGCGAGACCGGGTTGATTGTCCTGTCGGGCAACGCCACGGTAACGGCCGAAGCCAAAGAAGTATCGCTGGGACAGTACGACGCGATCTATATTCCGCGCGATTCTTCGGTGAAGATTTCTACCGCCTCCAGCGTGGATATCGCCGAGTTTTCGGCCGAAGTTTCCAGGCACTATCCCTTTCAGGTCGTTCGTTTTTCCCAGGTCGAGAACGATCCTGGTTTAAAATTCACCACTGGCGGAACCGGATCGTCCCGCAAGCTGCACATGCTGCTGGCAAAAAACATCGAAGCGGGAAGGTTGGTCGCGGGTTTCACCATTTCCGAACCAGGCAACTGGACGAGCTGGCCTCCCCACGAGCACGCCAAGATGCTGGAAGAGATGTACGTGTATTTCGACATGCCCGACCCGGCATTCGGCATTCAACTGGTATATAACCGTACCGACTATCCGGAGATCGTTACCGTTGTACGCGACGGCGACGCCGTGCTGATGCCCAGCGGGTACCATCCAAACGTATCGGTTCCGGGTCATCGCATTTGCTTTCTCTGGGCCATGGCCGCTCACCGTGAAGGCGAAGACCGGCAGTTTGGCGTGGTCAACGTGCAGCGCGGATTCGATCAGGGATCTTCCGGATTAGAAGCCGGCCGTAAAAAGTAAGCGCTACAATCCCAACCATGGACCGAGCCGCTAGCTCCGCGAACCCGGCGCCTTCGGCGGATTCAGCAGCGGCAATGCCTGAGGCCGCGCCCCGGGCCGGATATTTCCGCTGGGTCATCTGTGCCCTCCTGCTGTTCGGAACCACAAAAAACTACATGGACCGCCAGGTCCTGGGCATTCTCAAAGGCACCCTGCAACACGATCTGGGATGGAATGACATCGACTTCGGCAACCTGGTTCTTGCCTTCCAGGGCTTCTATGCCATCGGCATGGTGGTGGTCGGCCGGATCATCGATCGCCTGGGCACCCGCCTGGGATACGCCCTGTCCATGGTCTTCTGGAGCCTGGCGTCCATGGGGCATGCCCTGGCCAGCTCCTTCACCGGCTTTATTGTTGCCAGGTCGGCATTAGGCCTGGGCGAGTCAGGCGTATTTCCCGCCAGCATCAAGACGGTCGCGGAATGGTTCCCGAAAAAAGAGCGGGCCCTGGCCACCGGAATCTTCAATGCCGGGACCAATGTCGGCGCCATCGTCACCCCTTTCGTCGTCGCCTTTATCACCGGCAGATGGGGATGGCGCTGGGCGTTCTTGATCACCGGCGCATCCGGGTTTATCTGGCTTGTCTTCTGGCTGCTGCTCTATCGCCGGCCCGAGGAACATCCTCGCGTTTCCCAGGCGGAACTCGATTACATCCGCAGCGACCCTCAACCCCCGGCGGCCAAAATCGCATGGGCCCGCCTCATTCCCCACCGTCAGACCTGGGCCTTTGTGGTGGGCAAATTCATGACCGACCCGATCTGGTGGTTTTATCTTTTTTGGATACCGGATTTTCTGCAGCGCAAGCATGGATTGGACCTCATGAAGATTCGCCTGCCCATCGTGGTGATCTACGTGATCGCCGACGTCGGCAGCGTCGCCGGTGGCTGGTTGTCCTCCTGGCTGATCCATCGCGGCCGGACTGTGAATGTGGCCCGCAAGAGCGCCCTGCTGGTTTGCGCGCTGTGCGTTGTTCCCGTCGTCTTCGCCTATAACATGCAGAGTCTGTGGGGGGCGGTCCTGTTGATCGGTCTCGCGGCCGCCGCCCACCAGGGATTCTCCGCCAATCTGTTCACCCTGACCTCCGACACTTTCCCCGCCCAGGCCGTGGGCTCGGTGGTAGGAATGGGCGGAATGGCGGGAGCCATCGGCGGCATGCTGATCGCCACCATCGTCGGCCACGCGCTGCAGTGGACGGGCAGTTACATGATTCCCTTCCTGATGGCCGGCTCCGCCTACGTGCTCGCCGTGGCCGCGATCCAGTTATTGGTGCCCAGGCTGGATCCCGCCGACATTCACTGAGAACAGCCATGATTCTTGAAGCTTTCGAGCTCAAAGGCAAGAACGCGCTGGTGACCGGCTCGAGCCGTGGGCTCGGTGCCACAATCGCCATTGCGCTCGCCCAGGCCGGGGCCAACGTCGGCTGTCATGGAAGAAGCGCCGAGGGCAAAGCCACCAGCCAAACCATTGCTCAGATGGGAAAGAAGTCCTTCTACCTGGCCGGCGATATGTCGGACACAAAGTTCCATCCGGCCTTGATCGGAAGAACAGTGGAGGAATTTGGCTCCATCGACATCCTGGTCAACAACGCCGGCATGATTCGGCGGGCCCCGGCGGCTGAGTATCCGCAAAATGATTGGGACGAACTGATTGCGGTCAACCTCACCGCCGTGTTCCGGCTTTCACAGCTTGCCGCCCAGGACATGCTGAAGCGAGGCGCCAAAGGCAAGATCCTCAACATCGCTTCCCTGCTCTCATTTCAGGGAGGGATTCTGGTTCCGGCATACGCCGCGGCCAAGGGAGGCGTGGCGCAACTGACCAAGGCGCTCGCCAACGAGTGGGCCGCGAAGGGCATCAACGTGAACGCGATTGCGCCCGGCTACATGGCGACTGACAACACCACCGCCCTGCGGCAAGACCCCCAGCGCAGTCGACAAATCCTGGAGCGCATTCCCGCCGCCCGCTGGGGAGAACCTGGCGATGTCGCCGGCGCCGCCGTATTCCTCTGCTCCTCCGCCAGCGACTACATTCATGGGCACGTGCTGGCTGTGGATGGCGGCTGGTTAGGCCGCTGACCACGAGCCGCGTGGGGACAGCCGCCCTCGGCTGTCCAGTCGAGCGAAGCTCTACGAGCATCTCCTTGCTTCCAGACAGCCTGCCTTTCCTCCGCCGGTCAGCGCGGCGGCGGCCTTCTCCAAGCGGCCGTCTGGACTTCAATCGCGGCACGCTTGAAAAGCGCCGCCCGGTTCAGTCAACCGGCCACCGCCTAAGCCGTCAACATCGCTCGCAGCGATTCCGCAATCGACACCGTCAGTTTGCGCGGATAGTCGGTCTGCACCATCGCCAGCGCCAGGCTCCGCGTGATGGGATGTCCATCGACCCGGAAAGTCTGGAAGAATCCCGTTCGTCGCCGCAGCGCATGTTCGGGAAGAATCGAGTAACCAAAACCGGACTCCACCAGGCGCTTGATGGCTTCGGTATCCTCCGCCTCCATCACCACCCTCGGACTTACGCCGATATCCTTGAAGAACCGATCGATGAGCACTCGCAGCACCGTCCCCCGCGGATAAAGCAGGAACGGAACGCGGGTCAGCTCCGCTACCCGCACCGATCCTGTCTGATGACCTCGGACTTTGTTGCTCGAGGGCCGCACAATCATGAGCTCCTCGTCAAACAGCGGAATAATCTTCAGGTTCTCTTCCGGAACCGGAAGTGAAATGAGGCCGAGATCGAAGCGCCGGTCATGCAGCCCGGCCACGGTTTCCTCCGTCACATTCACCGAAACCCGAATCTCCGCCTTCGGATACTGCTTCCGCAACTGTCGCAAGGGCTTCCCCAGCTGATAGATCAGCGTGGTCACGCCGGTGGCAAAGTGAAAAGGCCGCGTATCCGTCGCCAGATCGTTTTCAAACTCCTGCTTGACCTGCCCCATCCGCTTGATCAGGTCTTTCGCATGTTCCGCCAGGCGCACCGCGGCGGGCGTGGGAATCAGCCGCTTTCCGCTGCGCACAAACAGCTCGGTATGAAGTTCGTCGGCGAGATTATGCAGTTGCAGGCTGACCGCGCCCGGAGACAGGAAGACCTTCTCCGCGGCGCGCGTCATGCTCGGAGACTCCATCACGGCCAGGAACAATTCGAGCTGGTGAATGTCCATATTCCCTACTCCAGTCGGGCCGAACCTTCAGGCGGGCGTTTCCACTCATCCAAAAACGACGGCCTGAAGAACCGGCGGTCTCTTTAGTCGTGCTGAAACGCTTCTTTAACTTTTCCAATTTGACAGCGCTGGCGACCCTGCCTATCGTTTCAATGCGGGCAAGGTTACTTTAGCAAATCTAAAGGATCGAGGTGTCAATCGGTGGATTTTTTGAGGCTTTTACCCTTCGGGTTGAGGCCTCTCGATGGAAACGCCCAGGCGATCCAAGGCGCGGAAAGCCTGTTGGTTTGTGAACCAGGACCGCGTGCGAATAGTTCGCGGTCGCCCGCAGGAGGCAGGAATTTGGCGAAGAAACTCTGGCTGCTATGTCCCCTTGCAATTCTTCTGCTGTCTGCGGCCGCGCAAGAGAACGATCCCTTGGGATTCGAACTCTGGACTCCGGCATCATTGCAGCGTCTCGAAAGCCAGATGCACGCCGATGCCTCCACCGATCCTCACCATTTTGCCGTCGAACTCCTCGCCGACTTTACCCACGACAGCGCGATGCTGGTCCATCGGGAGTCGGACGGCCCGCCCGAATGGCATGGAACTCAGGTTGACGTCTTCCTGGTGCAATCCGGCTCGGCCACCCTGTTGATCGGCGGCACCCTGGTGAATGGAGAAACCGTGGCGCCTCACGAAAAGCGTAACGGCACGATTCAGGGAGGCGTCCGGCGAAAGCTTTCCGCCGGGGATATTGTCCGCATTCCCCCTCGCGTGCCTCACCAGCTCCTGCTTGAGGGTGCGCCCGAGATCAATTACTTCGTAATCAAGGTAAAAGGATATTGAAACAGCAGCGCCTCAAGTGAAACCCAGATTGAACAACCATTTCGACGGAGGAATAGATTTGAGAGTCATCGTCCGCGTCTCTCGCGGTCTGTTTGCGGTCCTCGCCCTCGCGGCGATGCTTCTGCCTTCCCAGGTCCAGGCGCAGAACCCGAATTTCCACAACGCACCGGCATCGGCCAGGGCCCTGAAGAACCCTTACGAAGGGCAACAGCCGCCCAACGCCAGGTCCCTGTTCCATCTTCGTTGCGCCCGCTGCCACGGAGAGAATGGCGAAGGCTCCGGGAACATTCCTCCTCTGAAAGCGGAAAGAATCAAGGCGGTGACGCCGGGCGAGATTTTCTGGTTCATCACCAAAGGCGACGTGCCTAACGGTATGCCGTCCTGGGCAAGTCTGCCCAGACAGCAGCGCTGGCAGATCGTCAGCTACGTGCAAGCGCTCGGTCAACCGCAGAGCGCGCCGGCTGGCAACCAGATCGCCGACTCGCCGGTTCCCAGGAAACTAAACGCTCCGCCTCCAACCCCGCCGTTTACCGACTTTCGCTACGAGAAACCGGGAGAGACTCGCAAGATTACGTTGCAGGACCTTCCCTCTCCCTTTGCGACTTCGTCGGCAGGCAACGGTCCCAAGGTTGTGGCTCGTCCCGAAGGCGCATGGCCGCAAGTTCCCCAAGGCTTCAAGGTGGAGCAATACGCCGCCGGGCTCGACAATCCGAGGATCATCCGCACCGCGCCCAACGGCGACATTTTCGTGGCCGAAACCCGGGCCGGTGACATCAGAATCTTCCGCGGCATCACCGGAAACGGCAGACCGGAGCAGATGGCGCTTTTTGCCGGCGGCCTGAATCGGCCCTTCGGCATCAACTTTTATCCTCCAGGCCCGAATCCGCAATGGGTCTATGTGGGCAACACCGACGCGGTGGTGCGCTTCCCCTATCAGAATGGCGACCTGCAGGCCCGTGGCCCAGCCGAACATCTGGCCGACCTGCCGGCCAACGGAAGCCATTCCACGCGCGATATTCAATTCTCGCTCGATGGCCGGAAGATGTTCGTCTCCGTAGGCTCCGCCTCGAATGTGGACGATCCCGATACCACGCCGGCGGAGAAGAACCGCGCCGACGTCCTGGAGTTTAATCCCGACGGTTCAGACATGCAGATTTACGCTTACGGCATTCGCAACTGTGTAGGACTCGCTGTCAATGCGAAAACCGGCGAGCTGTGGTGTTCCGTCAACGAACGCGACGGGCTCGGCGACAATCTCGTTCCGGACTACATCACCCACGTCCAGGAAGGCGGCTTCTACGGCTGGCCCTGGTGGTACATGGGCGGCCATCAGGATCCCCGGCACAACGGCACCCGCCCCGAACTCAAGGACAAGGTCATCACTCCCGACGTTATCCTGAACCCGCACAACGCATCCCTCGGGATCACCTTCTACGAGGGCAAACAGTTTCCCGCGGAATATCAGGGAGACATTTTCGCGTCTGAGCATGGCTCCTGGAACCGTGCGGTTCGCGTGGGCTACGAACTCATCCGGGTACCTCTGCATCAGAGCGGACACGCCAGCGGCGAATATGAGGATTTCATGACCGGATTCGTCATCGACAACGAGCATGTCTGGGGACGCCCGGTCGCCGTCACCGTCGCCCCCGACGGCTCACTGCTGGTCACCGACGACGGCTCCAATTCCATCTGGAGGATTACTTACTCAGGACAATAGCCGTGGTAGGAGAGGCCTGTAGTTGCGAATGATCGATCAGTTGCGCCGTGGCGAAATTAACTTCCATTCGGCCCCGCCAAGCCCGTCAAAATAGACTGGTCCCGCCAACGATGACGATCTTGCTGGCGCCCTGGAAATTGACCGTGAGCCGGTTCGCTTGCTGGTCGTAGCGGTATTCGCTGCCTTCATGCAGTTTCACGCCGTTGCGTGTCACGGCTTTCACGTTCCGGCAATACACTTCAATCGTTCCCGGCGTTCCCAGATCCCCAAATTCGATCCGCAGGCCGTCTCCTGCAGGCTCGGCTACGATCTTCTGCACTCCGTTTCCGGTGTAGTAGTCAAACTGGCTTTTGTGCTTGCCCGAGGGAAAAACTTCCACACGCAGCTTTGGACTCCAGTTCGCCTCCCAATTATTGTTCAGCTTGACGATATCGCCGCGCGGAATGATAGCTCCCTCGCGAACGTACAGAGGTATGGTTCCCAAAGGCGCGGCCGCCTGTATCGTGTTCCCCCCGGCATACACCGTTTGCCTGTCGTTGTAGTCCATCCAGCGCCCGCCGGGCAGGTACACCGTGCGCTCCGCAGCCTGCGCCGTCGTGACGGGAGCGACCAGCAGCGCGTCGCCGTAGAGGTATTCGTCCCACATGTCGCTCAGGCGATTGTCATCCGGATAGGCCAGGATCAACGCTCGCATGATGGGCATGCCATTCTGCGTGGCCTGGTACATCGCGGAACGCGTGTACGGGATCAGGTCGTGATGAGCGGCGACATATTTCTGCGCCACGCCGACCACCTCCGGGCTGTAGTCGTCCCAGAGCGTGCGCTTCGGCCCGAGTATCACCTCCATGATGGGACTGAAGGCGCTGAACTCCAGCCAGCGGGCGAGCAGTTCGTTGTCAGGCGCCGGCGGTGCGAAGTACCCTCCGGTGTCGGATCCCCACATCGGAAAGTTGATGGTTCCGGAGCGCAGCCCGTTCTTTACCGTAACCTGCAGCCCCTCGAAAGTCGACCAGGAATCGCCATTCCAGAGCGCGGAATATTTGCGCGTAGTGTCGTTGGCGTTGCGCGAGAAAATGAAATAGTCATTGCCGTACGCCGCGCTGAGGCCTTCGGCCGACAGCTTGGGAAAGAGCACCGCAAACTGGTTCTCGAGTGACTCCGGCATTTCGCCCTCTTCGCCGCGGTCGATCTTGTATCCCTTAATGCCCACGCGCACGTAGGCGTCGAGCTTCTGCTTGAACCAGTCATAGACTTCCGGACGCCGAATGTCGGCCGCCGGCCATTGCAACGCGAAGAGATAACCTTTCGCCGATCCTTCTTTAAACAGGTCTCCCGAACAGCGGTTGGCCGTCCACAGCAGAAGATTCATACCGCGATCATGTAAGTCGTGGATCATCTTCGCCGGATCCGGAAACGAGGAGTCGAAATCCATGGCGCCCCATCCCAGTTCCCCGGAGGCATAAGGACGGTCCAGCCACATGGCTCCTGCCGGCAGATGCAGGGCGCGCAGGCGGTCCGCATCCTGCATCACTTTTTCCTGCGCGTTTGTGACCCCGCGTAAATCGGCATGGTGATCATCCCGCCACCAGATGCTGCCGAAAGCCCAGAGCGGCGGCATGAAAGCCGGACCGGCAAGGGCGTTGTACCGGTTCAGGATGTCGGCATAGGAAGGTCCGTAAATAATGTCGTATGTAAGGTGTGAGTCTTTAAACGAAAAGGTTGTCTTGCCTGCCTGCGCCACCGCATAGTGGGCTTGCGCCAGGCTCTCGACATAAATCCCATACCCCTTCGAAGTCATGTAGAAGGGTGCCCGCGCGCTGGCGTGATGGACGTAGCGTTCGTTGCCCATGCCGAGGAACTCATGGTCGGCCCCGCGATTGTCCAGGCTGCCGCCGAAAGGCTGCTCCCAGATGCCGTAATAGTGCTCGCCCTGATCGTTGAATTCCTCGGAGATTTCACTCGGGCTCGCGTCCTTGTAGCTAATGGAAACCTGCAGAATCCCCGGCTTAAGAAAGCTGAAGCTGACCTGGGCTCGGGCAGGCGTCCCGGCAGGCATGCCTTCCCGGCCTGCGAGTTGCAGCAGCAGCTCAGTCTGCAACCCGTTCGACGTCTTGCTCACACTTGCCGCTTCGGACGCGGGATACAGTTCCGGCCCAAATGTGATCCCGGTACTGCTCTGCGACAGCAGCACCTCCCCGCTGGAACGCTCGATTACACGATAAGAATATGGCGCTGTGTTCAGTTCAAGCCGCAACGCCGGCGATTCCAGCGTTTCGGTAGCAGCGAAGATTTTGGAATTCAAAAGCAGGAAAGAAACTGCCAGCAGAAACAGCGGCCCCTGGTTCCTGAAACCTTTCAGCATGAAGCCCTCTCGAGCAGGATATGGATCTCGGACATCGGCATCGATATCACTAGTTCGCACACCGTCGCCGAAGTTTTGAACACTGCAGCCGGGCACGCTGGCTCAGTGCCATCGTGCCCGGCTGTTGTTGTGTACGCGATCTTCGTCCAACCTAGAAATACAGCTTCAACGCCAGTTGACCGATGCGTGGATCCGACGCTTGCTGAATGGCGCCAAAAGCGCTCGCGCTGACCTTCTGGAAGTTGGTCAGGGAAGCGGTGTCATCCATGAAATTGGCGCGGTTGAAAACGTTGAAGAACTCGGCGCGGAACTCCAGTCTAAAACGCTCGTTGAACACGAAGTTCTTTGTGGTGTTCATGTCCCAGGTGTACGCACCCGGCAAACGGAATCCATTCTTGCCTGTGGTGCCGAAGGTCCCAAGCGCTTGCGCTTTGGTTTCAAAAGCGGTTTTGTTCAGCCAGTCCACGCAAGGTTTGGGATGGGGCCCGGTATTGATTCCAGCAGCCGCACAGGCCCCGGGAGCGTAGGGGTCGGCTCCTGGGATCAACGTCGCCCGGTCCTGGCCTATGCCGGTGCCGGAAATTTCGGATCCTTGCAGCAAGTTAAAAGCGCGTCCGGTTTGAGCGGAAACCACTCCTCCCAGTTGCCAGCCCCCTAGGACGGTGCGCAGAAAGCCGTTGCCTCTCGCCGCCGTGGGCAACACCCACACATACGACGCAACGAAGCGATGAGTGTGATCAAAGTCGGACGGCCCGTAGTCAAACTGGTGACGCAGCGGATCGTCCCACGGGCGTGTCGAGAAGGTATCGAAACCTGTCACTCCAGCCCCGGCCGGAAGATCGTCAAGGCTCTTGGAGTAAGTGTAACTACCGAGGATGGTCAATCCGTGCGAGGCGCGCTTCTCGATGGACGCCTGCAGGGAATGGTAGATGGAATTGACGTCCTGCATGTCTTGCTGCACTTGCGAGAACGGCGGGACGGTAAATCCCTGGGTGGCCGCGATCGCATTCAACCTCAGCGTGCCCACCACGCCCGTGGCGGAGGGGAACGACGGGTTCAGGTTCAGGGTCTCCGTAAGATGGTTGCTGCGCGACCCAACGTACGCGGCGCGCACCAGCAGCTCCCACGGCAATTGGTGTTCGAGCGCCAGGTTCCAGTTGTAGACCGTGGGCACCTGGTACTTGTGATTGGGGTCCCAGCTCAAATAGAGTGCGCCTCCGGGAAAGTTCGAGTTCTTCGGCGGCGGGAAAGGCGCGGGAAATATATTGGCTTGTGAGGTGCAACCCAGAGCAGTCTGCGTGGCGGCCTCGGTGCACAGCGGATCGCTGATGCTTCCCGGCTTGACTGCGCTGGTGCTGAAAATGAGCTGCGGGCTGAAAGGCGCCTGGTCGACGAAACGGTTGTTGATGATCCCGGTAATGCGGGTGTCATAGAAAATGCCGGCGCCGCCCCGCAGGCTGGTCTTGCCGTTGCCGAACACGTCGTAAGCAAAGCCCACCCGCGGCGCAAAATTGTTCAGACTGGCATTCACTCCGTTAGGCGGGACGCCAGGATCGCCCGGGAAGTACGCGCCCGGAGGTGCGTTGGGGAACTGCGTCGAACGGGTCCCGGCAATCAGACCGTCAATCCGGAATTGCTGCACCCGTCCCTTCAGCTCGCGCCACGGCAGGGCGGGTTCATAGCGCAATCCCAGGTTGACCGTCAGGCGCCGGGTCACCCGCATGTTGTCCTGGGCATACACGCCGGCAAAAGTGTTGCGGTTGTTTTTGAATTCTCCCGCTCCCTGGCGGAAAGCCAGGTTGCCGCTGTAGTCTCCCAGCGCGCCAGACAGGAATGCATTGACCCCGTTAAAGCTGAACTCCGCCGGCTGGAAGAACCGGTTGTTGAGGTCCACGCGGCTGCGTTCCACGACTCCGCCAAAGCGGAAATCGTGCCTGCCCTTCACCCAGCTTACGTCATCGCTCCAGGAGAAATTGTTCCGGATGAAAGTGGCATTCGGATTGTCCCCGAAGTTGAAGAACCCGTTCACCCGGATCTGCTGAATTGCATTGGTGGGCGGTTGGAACGGAATGTTCGAGCCCAGGCTGGCCACGCTGGGCACATTCGCCGCCGGCCCCCGGCTGGACGCTTCCCGCGCGAAACTGAAACGAAAGTCATTTAACAGGGTCGGCCGGAAAATATGGTTCTCGTGGATCAGATAGTTCTGGTTGGTAATCGTGGCCCCATCGGCGTAGGCCAGAAAATTCGACGGATCGAACACTGCGCCCCGCTGAAACTGGTTGTAGCTGTAGCGTACGGAGAGCCGGTCATCCTGCGTAAATGAATGGTCAACCCGGCCCAGATACTCCTTGTAATTCTCGTTGTCCGGTTTCAAAAACGTCACCGCTCGGTTCGTGCTCAGCGGCAGGCCGGCCAGAATATTCAAAGACACCGGGTCGATGGTGCCGGGAGTGCCGCCCGGCCCGCCGGTATTCAGGTAATTCTCGATGTCGCAGGTGGGACACGAAGAGGTCACCGGACCGGTCGCGGGAATCGTCGTCAATGCCGTGGTTGGCACGGTCGAACTCGTCGGCGTTCCAACGTTGCGGAAGCGGGTGAACTGGACCCCGAAGAAGAAAAACGTACGATCGTGAATGATCGGTCCGCCGAAAGTCCCGCCAAACTGGTTACGCTTGATTTGGTCCCGGCCGTTGTCCTTAGTGGGAGTAAGCACCCCATTGACCGGGAGGAAAGAAGGAGCAAAGTAGTTGCGGGCGTTGAACACCGAGTTGCGCAGGAATTCGAACGCGTTGCCGTGAAAATTGTTGGTGCCCGATTTGGTGATGACGTTGACCACCGCGCCTGCGTTCTGCCCATACTCCGCAGTGTAGTTGCTGGTCTGCACGCTGAATTCCTGCAGCGCGTCGGGAAAGGGAAAAGGCTGGTTGACGTTGGTGTATTCGTCCACATAGTTGCCCCCGTCAAGCTGGTAACTCACCATGTTCTGGCGCGCGCCGTTCGCCGAGATGGTGACTGCGCCGGGAAAGGTCTTGGTGAATCCCTGGTCAGCGCCGCCGTTGGGCGAGTTGACCGACCCAGGCGTCAGCAGCGTGAGTTGCGCCGCATTGCGCCCGTTCAGCGGCAGCTCCGTAATGCGGGCCTGTTCGACCACCTGTCTCAGCGTCGAGGTCATGGTATCGACCTGGGGTGCATTGCCTTCCACCTGGATGATTTCGCTTCCCGAGCCCACCCGCAGCGTCAGGTTCACTGTAAGCGTCTGGTCAGCCAGCAGGGTGACGTTTTGCCTGGCGTCGCTGAAACCTTTGGCCCTGATGGTTACGGTGTAGTCAGCGGGACGAAGAGAAGGCACCACGTAGTACCCGCCCTCATCGCTTGCGGCTTCGCGCGCCAAACCGGTGCCGATTTGCGTGACCGTGATCCGCGCTGCAACGATGGCAGCGCCGGTCGGGTCCGTGATCGTCCCCGCGATGCTCCCCAATCCCTGTCCCTGCGCCAAAGTCGACGACAAGGTCGAAAAGACAGCCAGGCTCAGAAGCGCCAGAACAATTTTCCTTTTCATGGTGTGCCTTTCAAGGAGCGCGTTTGCACCACGTGTTCACTCCGTCCCCCAAGCAGCCGGCGCTTACTTGTAACGCCCCAAGCAACCCGTATCTCAGATCGGGGGATCAAGCCAACAAGTACTCGGATACAATGCGGTCCGTTGGTTTTGATACAGTGACCCATGGCGGCGGAAGATAGGCCAGAATCGTTTTGACTGTCAACACCAGAAAAATTCAAGACGCGATTTAGGAACACTCAAAGAGCAGCGAGGCCGGCGCGAGATGGACATTCATCAGTTGAAACTGTTTCTTGCCGTGCTGGAGTCGTCCAGCATGACGCATGCGGCGCAGCAGTTTCACCTCTCCCCGGGTGCAGTCAGCCTGCAACTGCACAGCCTCGCCGAGGAATTGCATGCCGAACTGTTTGTGCGCTCGGGCAAGCGCCTGGTCGCCACTCCCGCGGCTCTGCGCCTGGCGGAACGCGCCAGGGATGTGGTCCGCACCATGAGCCAGATCCAGCAGGAATTTGCCGACGATGTTTCGAAGGATGTGCGCCCCTTCCAGTTCGCCACCGGGGTGACCACCCTGATCCACCAGCTCCCCGGCCCGCTGCGCGAATTGCGCAAGCGATTCCCCAATGCCGATATCGGCGTCACCGTGGGAGTGACCGAGGAGATCGTCGCCGGCCTGCTGGAACGCCGCTTCGACCTCGGCCTTATTTCTCTTCCCGTCTTCGAACAGAGCCTGGAGATCATGCCGCTGTTCGACGAAGAGCTGCTGGTGCTGCGGCCATCGCCCAACAGCATTCGCAGCCCGCGCACTGGAGTCATTCAAGCGGCGGACCTGGCGCACGTCCCCTTTCTTCTCTATCCCAAGCCCAGCAACATCCGCCACATCATCGATCAGTTTTTTCAGGAGATAAACATCACGCCGCAGGTCGTGATGGAGGCCGAAGACAGCGAGGCCATCAAGGGACTGGTCGAGTCGGGATTCGGTTATTCGATACTGCCCCAGCACGCCCTGCGGGGACGAAATCGTTTTTTCCAGACTTACCGCGTGGCCGGGCATCGTCTGAGTCGGAGTCTGGCGCTTGCCATGGTCCGCACCGACTATCCCCGCAAGCTGACCGAATCCGTCGCCGACTTTCTACAGAAGATTCTCATCAGCCAGTCATGAGACGGGAGTGTGCGCGCGGCGGACGCCCGGGCTCATTCTTCACGCCAGGTTGGCGAAGCTTTCGAAGTTCCCGCGGAACAGCCGGTTCACGTCGCGCTGGATGGCTGCGCGCGTCACCCCGCGGCCGTCGCGGACCAGCAGCTTGTAGCTGCTGCTGAGCACCTGCGCCATGGTGGCGCGGGTATTCTTCCATTTGTACAGGACCTGCTCCAGCACCCGCGCATCGGAATGCTGCGGAATGAAACTCGTCCCCAGCAACTCAATCCGCTCCCGCGTGATCTCTTCCACGATCGAAGGATTGTTCAGGAACCACCAGCACCCGAACGGCATCAGGTTGCTGAACTTGCGCGCATAGACGCAGAGTTCGTGCTGATTTTCGCGGCTCAGGACGCTGGCCAGAAAACGGTTCTCGGGATAGTCGCGGCAGATATTTTCCACCGCGCGCAGATCTGCCCTGCCCACCGCGTCGCCCGCCAGCCGGATTCGTGGATTCACCTGCCGGCGCACTCCGATCATGAGCGATAGCGGCAGATCAAACTCCCGGCACGAAGGCAGCACCGCGTCACTCAAGATCTTGCCCTGAATGCTGTCTTCGGGAAATTGGAAGGCGTCGGTGAGCGACACAGCCATGTACACCGGGTTCATGCGCTCGCACCAGTCGGCCAGAAATCTGCGCACCTCGGCCGCCGATTGGCCGCTCGCCTGGGCATCCACCCTGTAGCCTTGCTCCGCCAGGCGCTGCCAGTGGGCTGGCCATCCCCATAAGATTCTATCCAGGCGCAACACTGCCAGAAAATCGGGCCGCGATGGCGCGCCATTCATCCAGATTTTCTGTTCTTCAGGATGCAGTGGATCGTTGGTCATCACCACTGCGCTCACGCCCGCCATCTGCAGCACTTTCGAGACATGCGATTCAATCCTTTGCGCGCGAAAAAACGCCCGCGCTTCTTCGAGGTCGGGACTCTCGGTGGGCAGATCGAATGCATCGAGGACCGCAATCACGCCGCGGGTGGCTTCTGAGATCGGACTGTTCTCCACAAACAGCGCCCGCCAGATGGCGTCCGCCTGCTCGCGTTTCGGCATCTCCCAGTAGCGTTCCGGAGAAATGCTCGACGAGCGGAACAGTTCCGCTTCCAGATAGTGATATGTCAGCAACTCGTCGATGCCCCACAGTCCCAGGCCGCCAAATTCGGGCGCAAACAAGTGAGTGTGGATATCGATAAACGGCGTCGTCGCGAGTACTTCTTCCACGGTCGCCTGGATCCGGTCTGTGGTCAGCAGATCATCGCCAAGCTGTGGTCGGGTCGGTGTAGTCATTCCTTCCTGCACTTTCGTTCTTCAGGCCTGCAGTAAACGCTTAAGCAGCGATCAGGCCAGGCATCCATCTTAGCCCGGAAAGTCGCTTTGATTCGAGCCCAATCATGGAACGCTTTTGTACTTGTCCGCGTGCGCACTGTCAAATCAAGAGAGTTAAACAAGGCTTTTAGAAACTCTCAATGCGAACCGATCCGGAAATGTGTGGCCGCGGGCGACTCTCCCGCGTCTTTTGAATTTGCTTCAGGGCTCTCGGGAGCGTCGCCCGCGCCTGAACACTTCCAATCGGACGGGCCAGGCACACTCCGTCGTGGGAATATAGTCGATCCAGGCAAAACCCAATATGAGTCCTGCTGAAACGAAGGCTTAAAATTTCTCGTTTGACATTATTTTACGATTGCTTCAGTCTCCTGTGCGCCGCCTCATCAAGCATTTGAAGTCAGCAACCCAGGGAGGAATCATGTCCGTCAAGCCCACCGAGAGAAGAGACTTCCTGAAATTGACCGGAGCCGGGATCGCCGGCTCTGCGCTGGGAGCCGCCACCACCGTTCAGCCGGCCATTGCGAAGTCAAAGACAAGCTCTGCCGCCCACGGCACCCTCGACGTACGGTCTTTCGGCGCCACCGGCGATGGCAAAACTGTGGACACGCCGGCCGTCAATCAGGCGATTGACGCCGCGGCCGCGGCCGGCGGCGGCATCGTCCGCTTCCCGGCGGGAAATTATCTTTGCTACTCCATCCACCTGAAAAGCCACATCACTCTATTCCTCGACGCGGGCGCAACCATCGTGGCGGCCGACGCGCCCGCCGCGGGCGCCGCCGGCGGCTATGATCCGCCCGAGCCCAACGCCTGGGACAAATTTCAGGATTTCGGCCACAGCCACTGGCACAACAGCCTGATCTGGGGCGAAGGCCTGGAAAACATTTCCATCGAAGGCCAAGGCCTCATCTGGGGCAAGGGTCTAAGCCGAGGAGACCACGACGTCGTACTCGCCGCCGGCGTCGGCAATAAGTCCATCAGCCTGAAGAATTGCCATAACGCGACCCTGCGCGATATCTCCATCCTCCACGGCGGTCATTTTGCGATCCTCGCCACCGGCGTGGACAACCTCACCATCGACAATCTGAAGATCGACACCAATCGCGACGCCATCGACATCGACTGCTGCCGCAACGTCCGTGTCTCCAATTGCAGCGTCAACTCACCCTGGGACGACGGCATCTGCCTGAAGGATTCTTACGGCCTGGGCTTCGCCCGTTCCACCGATCACGTCACCATCACCAACTGTTACGTCACCGGCGGCTACGAAGAAGGCACCATGCTCGATGGCACCTGCAAGCGCTTCGCCCCGGATTTCAAAGTCCCGCGCAACGGACGCATCAAGTTCGGCACCGAAAGCAATGGCGGCTTCCGCAACATCACCGTCTCCAACTGCGTCATTGAGGATTGCAAGGGCATTGCCCTCGAGTCGGTGGATGGCGCAATCCTGGAAGACGTCGCCATCACCAACATCACCATGCGCGACATTGTCGATGTTCCCCTCTTTCTTCGCCTGGGGAGCCGGATGCGCGGTCCCGAGGGCACTCCGGTAGGAGAAGTGCGCCGCATTCTGATCAGCAACGTTGTGGTCTCGAACTGCGCTTCCCGGCAGGCCACTCTGATCACCGGAATTCCCGGCCACACCATCGAAGACGTCAAGCTGAGCAATATTCTGGTGCTGCATCGCGGCGGCGGCAGCAAGGAGGATGCCGCCATCCAGCCGCCGGAACTGGAAAACGGCTATCCCGAGCCCGGCCGCTTCGGCCCCATGCCGGCGCACGGCTTCTATATCCGTCACGTGAAGCGGATAGAGATCAAGGATGTCGAGATCCGGCCCATGCATCTCGATATGCGGCCCGGATTCGTGCTCGAGGATGTGAGCGGCGCCGAACTCATTCACGTCAAGCTGCCCCAAACTCCCGGCGTGCCCTCGATTGTGCTAAAGAATGTAAAAGATTTCAGCCTGACGCAAAGCAAGCCCCTGCCCGACACACAAGTAGAAAGCGCAGAACAAACGGCCCTCTAAATGTGGGGCGGACACTCCTGTCCGCCGCCTTTGACTTTGCTATTGCCTTTGCCTTTGCCTTTGCCTTTGACCTTAGATGCAGCCGCGCAGGCCCTACGTAACCGGCCCGGGATTGAACAGCGCCATCGCATTGTGCAGGCCCCACCGGTCCGCCCAGGTCTGCTTGCGCCCGCCGGCCACGTCCAGAATGTAGCGGAAGATTTCCCATCCAACTTCCTCGATCGTCGCGCTGCCGGTCGCGATGCGGCCTGCGTCAACGTCGATCAAGTCAGGCCAGCGTTCCGCCAGCGCGGTTCGCGACGACACTTTGACCACCGGCACCAGCGCCAGCCCGTATGGACTTCCCTCTCCGGTCGTAAACACGTGCAGGTTCATGGAGGCAAGCTGCTGCGTGCCGCAGATGAAATCGCTGGCCGGGGTCGCGGCGAAGACCAGCCCTTTGGCCGTCACTTTCTCGCCCTGCGCGGCCACCGCCATCAATGCCGAGCTTCCCGCCTTCGCAATCGACCCCAGCGATTTTTCCACCACGTTCGACAGTCCGCCACGCTTGTTGCCGGGCGTGGGGTTCGCGCTGCGGTCGGCTGAGCCCCGCGCCAGGTAATCGTCGTACCACTGCATCTCGCGGATCAAAGCACGCGCCACGTCCTCATTGACGGCGCGCGGCGTCAGCAGGTGGATGGCGTCCCGTACTTCCGTGACTTCCGAGAACATCACCGTGGCTCCGGCGCGCACCAGCAGATCGGCCGCATATCCCACCGCCGGATTGCAGGTCACGCCCGAGAGGCCGTCGCTCCCTCCGCATTGCAGGCCCACCACGAGTTCCGCTGCCGGCACCGCCGTCCGCTGTCGCTGGTTGAGCTGCTGCAGTCGCTTCTCGGCCGCGCGCATGATCGCGCTCACCACCTCGCCGAAGCCGCGCTCATCCTGCATCCGAATCAGATACGGGTCGCTTTCAAGCACCGGCAATTTCCCCAACGGCTGCTCGGGGAAAAGCCGCTCCGGCTGCAGCTTCTCGCAGCCCAGGCTTACCACCAGCGGAGTTCCGCCCAGGTTGGGATGAGTGCTGATATGCCGAATCGTGCGGATCGGAATCTCCGCGCCGGGCGCGTCCATGGCGATGCCACACCCGTAAGTATGAGTGATCGCAACTACGTCATTCACCCCGGGGAATCGCGGCAGGATTTCGTCCCGGATTCGTCGCACCGCGTACTCCACCGTGGGAGCAACGCATTGCACCGTGGTGGTAATGCCCAGAATATTCTTCGTTCCCACGCTGCCGTCCGCATTGCGGAAGCCTTCAAACGTATAACCCGTAAGGGCAGGCTGAGGCGCCGGAGGATCCGTCGCCAGAGGCAATTCGCCGAGGGCGGGCGGCCGAGGCAATTCGATGGCGTCTTCGTGCACCCACGAACCCACAGCGATCGGACGCGTCGCGAACCCGATAATCTGGCCATACCGTCTGACCGGATCTCCGCCCTGCAAGTCCCGTAGCGCTACTTTGTGGGCTTGTGGGATGCTCTCCTTGAGCGTCAGCCCGTCCCCGAATTGCGTGGCGGCCGCCAGCCCATCAGGGTTGACGATGATCGCAACGTTGTCGCTGGGGTGAGTTTTAATGTAGAGAGGTTTCACGTCGCGCGCCATCACAGCCGGAACAATTGTCGGTGTACGTTATCACATCGCGCTTGAGATGAAGGCTTCCTCAGTTGCGACTCTTGATCACGGTGTCCACCAGGTCGCCCAGCTGTTGCCCGGTAAACTGGTTGCCCTCAAGATCCGCGGCCAGCTTTCCCTGCCGGTTGACAACAACGGTATGTAACGAGTGTGTCATCAGGCCTTCGTCCGTCCAGGCGTCCACGCCAAACCTGGCACAAACTTGCTTCACGTCCGAAACCGGTCCCGTGAGGAAGTGCCAGGTTCGCGAATCCGCGTGCCAGGTCTTGGCCGCGGCGGCCAGAATCTCCGGCTGATCGTGCTCCGGATCGAAACTCACCGTGAGCAAAACCAGGTCTCGCCCCATGCGGTCCGCAAAGCGTTTCTGCAGCAGCGCGAAATTATTGGAGAGGCGGTAGCAGAATTGCGGCAGGGCGCAACGCGTGTAAATAAAGTTGATGGCCACAACCTTGCCCGCAAACTGGCCCAGTGTAACCGGCTGCCGGTTCTGGTCGATCAGTTTGAAATCCGGAACGGACTGTCCCACTCTTAGAACTTCCGTGATTGCCGAGCTGGGCGAGACCAGGGTCTGCAGAGTTTTCAAATGGTGCGCGGTAAATGGATCTTGCTCCGCCGTTTCGAATTTGCGGACGCGAACGTCTTCGGCGTGCGACGACTCCTGTCCCACCACCAGCCTGAACTCGACCGCCATTCCCGGTTCTACTCCCTCCAGGCTCTTGCCGTCGGGAACTTCGAATGGCATCACCATCGCATCCATGTATCCGGGAATCGCGTTGCAGGAAACCACCATCGTCTGCTTGGCGCGGTCAACTCTGAGCACGAGACCGCTCACAGAATACTGCTGCGCTCCCCAACTCGGACTCGCTCCGAGCACGAGCCATGCCACCAGAACCGCTGCTTCCGCGTGCTTCACCACATCATTCACCACAACTGCGTCCCTATGGCCTCGAGTTTTGAGACGCCGGTGACGGAACTTCCGCAGCATCCCTTTTCGCGCCGCCCAGCCGGAAGGATTTTCGCTCCAGCTTAGTGTAGTCCTGGGCCAATTCTTTAATCTCGATGAACTGGTTCTTGCTGACATCCGAAAAACTCTGCCGGCTATTGCTGCCCGGCCACCAGACCTCCACCCGAACGATCCGCGCCGATTTTCCCAGCCCGATATGCTGTTCCAACGGAGACGCTCCGAAGGACCCACCGCTGCTGACCGTTCGATAAATCGATCGAGTTCCCTGGCCTTGATTTTCCACCGTCACCGTGATGCGTGCGCCCATGGCTGCCCGGTTCGTCTTCACGCCCACTAGGCGCAGGTTGATCCAGTCATTTCCGTTGCCTGGGTTTTCGAAGAAGCGGAAAGTGTGGCTGTCTCCCGGCGTAGCGCCGCCAATGACCGTGAGAATATCTTCGTCGCCGTCGCGATCCACGTCCGCAAAGGCTACCCCGTGCCCTTTGTGCAGTTCGCCCGTGCCCGCCGAAGCGGTGACGTCTACGAAAGACTTCCCTTCCTTATTACGCAACAGGACGCTGGGCACGACGGCGGTGTAGGGAGAGGCGCCCGAACCCAGGTAAATGTCCGGAAAGCCATCATTATCTATGTCTCCAAAATTCGAGCCCATGGGCATGAAGATCCGGTCGAGCCCGACTTCGCCGGACACGTCCTTGAACGTGCCGTTGTGCTGGTTCCGGTACAGCTTCAAGGGCTCGGCATTCACAGGCAGCCCGAGATAACTGCGCATCACCTCATCGCTCGATCCCGCGTAACTGCTCACGAACAGGTCGGGCCAGCCATCGTTGTCGTAGTCGAAAAACCACGCCGGGAAGCTGGCCCATGGATCCTGCACGCCGGCTGGGCCGCCGACTTCGGTGAACGTCCGGTCGTGATTGTTGTGATAAAGGAAGTTGTTGCCGTTGTAGTTCGAAAGATAGAAGTCCACATAGCCGTCGTTGTCGTAGTCGCCGGCGGCCACGGCCTTGGTGAATGCGGGCCGGTCGACTCCTGCGGCATGAGCGATGTCCTCAAACGTTCCATCGCCCCGGTTGTGGAACAGCTGGGCCGGGCCGCTTTCACTGCCGACGAAAAGATCGATGAGGCCGTCGTTGTCGATGTCGGCCCACGTCCCGGCCTGGGTTGCGCTCGGGTTCGCAGCCAGGCCGCTCTCGCGGGTCACATCGGTAAAGGTTCCGTCGCAATTATTTTTCAGCAGCGACATGCGCTGGGGAAATTCCCATCCACCCCGCAGCACCAGAATGTCCAGGCATCCGTCATTGTTGTAGTCAGCCTGGATCAGATTCAGCCCTCCCAGCTGCGCCCCCAGCCCGGATTTCTCAGACTGGTCGGTGAAGGTCCCGTCCCCGTTGTTGTGGAAGTAATGCATGGGCTCGCATACCCCGACGCTCGACGTGACCACATCGAGGCGGCCGTTGTTTTCAAAATCATCCACGATGATTCCGCCCGCCATGGAAAAAGTGTTCATCCCAAGCAGCGGGGCCACATCCACAAATCTTCCAACCTCTTCCTTCGACGCGAAGACTTCGGCCGGAATCAAATATTTCGCGGGAACCGACGCCGGATACCCTCCAACCGTAAGGTAGGCCATGTTGAGCAGCCACTTCACCTCCAGGTCGTCCGGCTTCTGGTCGAGATATTTCAGGAAATACTGAATTGCCTTTTGAGAATCGGCGGCGTCCGCATATTTGAAACTGGCGCGGGGCGGGAAGATGCAGCGGTCCCCTGGATTGCGATACCCGTCATTTTCCATTTCTGACTTGTGCAGGTACGCGATACCGAGAGCCTCCAGAAACTTCGGGATCGCCGCCGGCACGGCGTCGTTCGCGATCTGGTAAGCGGCTTGCCACTGTTCGATCGCCTTCTCCATGTTGCCCTGATAGGCTTCGAGCTGCGCCAGCGAATGATGCTCTCCCAGCACGTCGTAAGGATTGAGTTCGGCATCGGCGGACGCCAATTGCTTCCCCAGTTGCTCGGTCGCCAGGGCAAGGGACTGTTTGCGCGCCGCGCAAATTCCAGGCAAATCCTGTTGCCAGCCGCCAGCCTTCGGGAAAGCCGTGAACACCGCATCGGCGTCATTCAGGCCGCCAACATTCAGCGCATAACGCACCGTGCCCCGCGCGGAGGTGGAGAGATTGGGACGCGCAGTCTGGCGATTTGCCGCGCCCGAAGACGGCAAGACCTTCAGGATGGCGTAGCCTTCAGAAAACTTCACGACGCCGGTGATCTGGCCTGGCGCGATTCCCTTCAGCGCATCCCGGA
This sequence comes from Terriglobales bacterium, assembly GCA_035632335.1. GTDB lineage: Bacteria > Acidobacteriota > Terriglobia > Terriglobales > Acidobacteriaceae > JAIQFF01. Next base: position 19,232 of record DASQHA010000228.1, on the reverse strand, counting down.
ACTCTGCCCGGAGTGTCGCCGGGTCCAGTCGGCCCATGTATCCGCCGCCCGCCGCGCTGGCATCCGTAGATTGTTGCTTTGCCAGCGTGGCAAAGTCCGCGCCGTTCTTGATCTGCTGCAGCAACCGTTCCGCTTCAGCGGACGAGTCCACCACGATGATCTGCAAAGTAACATCGGCAGCCGTGCCCTGCCACCCCTGCATAAGTGCGGTAAAGAGCAGCATGCACAGAAAAACGCGTGCCCCGGTCATGGTGAAGACGGACATGGTTCTACTTCCACTTGCCCTGGCCTTCGACAATCGTGATGTACCGGTCGATCGGCAGATCGGTGAAGCGTTCTTTGGTCCCGCCGGGCTGTGGCCAGGCCACTTCCAGCCAGTCAATCCTGACTCGCTCGCCAATGCCCAGCACCAGGCGCGGATCATGCGAGGAGAGGTAGCTGCCTCCTCCAACCTTTACCCGAGTCCTCTTCAAGTCTCCGGCCAGATAAGTGACGCTCGCCCCAATTCCATCCGGATTCGACTTCTTTCCCACCAGCCTCACCCCCAGCCAGTGGTTGAGCGCCCCAACCTTGTTGCGCAACAGCAAGGGAGCCGCATCGTTGACACTCACCAGAACGTCCAGCGCGCCATCGTTGTCGAAATCACCCACCGCCATGCCTCGCGCCGAAAGCGGTTCCGCAAAAATCGGCCCGCTCTCCTCGCTTACGTTCTGAAATCCCTTGCCCGTATTGTGGAAAAGCATGAGCGGTTCGCGATACGTAACCCCGGGATGCAGAGACTCGATGAGATCGTCGGGATTGCCGTTGGCCAGAAACAAATCCAGGTTCCCGTCGTTGTCATAATCGAAGAATTTCAATCCCCACCCGCTCATCATCTTCGTGGCTTTCGCAATCCCGCTGGGCAACGCCATGTCATCGAAAGTTTCGTCGTGATTATTCTGGTAGATCGAATACATCTCGCCGTCGATATTGGCTACAAACAAATCCATCCACCCGTCCTGGTTGAAGTCGGCCGCATCCACGCCCATGCCCGAGCGCGCCTTGCCCTCCGCGCTGTATGCCACGCCCGCCTGGTCCGCGATCTGATCGAAGCGGCCGTCGCCCCGGTTGACGAACAGAAAGTTCGCCACCGTATCATTCGCGACGAATAGATCCATCCGGCCATCGTTATTCACATCCGCGGCAACCACTCCCCAGGCTTTGCCGGGATACTTCGCAATCCCTGATGACTGGCTGACGTCGCTGAAGGTGCCATCGCCATTATTGTGAAACAGCCAGCTGGCCATCGGCCCGTAAAGCCGCGGAATGCAGTATTCCGGCTTGCCTCCCGCGCCGCACGGCCGGTTCTTCGATTGGTCGAAGTCCACAAACCGGCAAATGAACAGGTCGAGCCGGCCATCATTGTCGTAGTCGAACCAGACCGCGCTCGATGACCACCCCGGAGCGGCCACGCCCGCCTTCTCCGTGACATCCGTAAAAGTTCCATCGCCGTTATTGTGGTAGAGGATGCTCCTGCCATACTGCGTGACATACAGGTCGGGAAAGCCGTCGCCGTCGTAATCGCCAACCGCGACTCCCTGCCCGTATCCGCCCGCTGCGACCCCGGCTTTGTCCGTGACGTCCGTGAAAGTTCCATCCCGATTGTTGCGGTAGAGCGCGTTGCGCAGGGGCGGATTGGGATTCAGAAAATCGCATTTGCCGCTGTTGACCAGGTAAATATCCATCCAGCCATCGTTGTCATAGTCCAGAAACGCGCAGCCGGCGCCCGTGGTTTCAGGCAGATATTTTTCCGGAGATTTTCCGGCGCTATGGGACCAGTGAATGCCGCTGGCGGAAGGGAGGACCTGCTCAAACGGATAAACGACGCCGGGAAGCGCACTTGCAAAACGCGACAGACCGTTGACCGCCAGGCTCCCGGCCATGGTCCACAAGAACTGGCGGCGTGAGCAACCCATTTGACCCGTGACCCGGCGCGAAATTCCTGGCTTCAATTAAGCGAATCGTTTGCCCATGAAGAAACAGGATGACGAGGAATAATGCCTGTGCGCCGCTGCTCTCTCTCGCCTAGTTGGGATTCGCTTGCGAGGATCCCGCCGGCGGCGCCTCTTGCTCCGTCATCTTTCTGTGGATCGCGAATTCCCGGTCAGCATCGCTCTGGCGCCCGCCGCGGCGGTACGCCACCGCAAGATTGTAGTGCGCCGTGGGATTTTGCGGCTCCAGCTTCACCGCGGTTTCCAGCGGAGGAATCGCTTCCGCATATTTTTTCACCGTCACCAGCGACATCCCCAGGTCGAGAAACGCGTCGCCAAAGCCGGCATCGAGTTTCGCCGCCTGCGAAAAATGCTGGATGGCCTCGTCCCACTGTTGATTCTGCCGGGCCAATGCTCCCAGGACATACTCCGCGCCCGCGTTGGATGGGTCAATCGCAAGTTCCTGCTGGAATTCCCCTTTAGCCTGCTCGGCCACAGCTGGGCTGAAATCCGGCTTGGAAAGCAGAATGCGCCCCAACCGGTAGTGAATGCCGGGCCGGTTGGGGTTCTGCGCCAGGATCAGGCGATACTCCTTCTCCGCCTCGTCCCACTTGCCTTGCACTTCCAGCGCTTCGGCATTGAGTTGGTGCGCTTCAGGCGATGCCGGCGCTGTCGTGGCCAACTCCAGCGAGGCCCGCGTGGAAAGGTCGGAATAAGTGTGCACCGCGAGATAAAGGACGTCGGGATCGCGCGGAAACTCGCGTTTGAGAGAGCGCAGGAAGTCGAGGGCAGCCTCGCTCTGGTCAAGCGCCATCGCGCACCGCACACCCGCGAAACCGGCATCGCGTTTCAGGGCCGCGTCCGCATCATGCTGGGCAGCTCGCCTGAGTCCCGGAAGCGCCTCCCTGCAATGGCCGGTCTTGGCCAGGCTCATCGCCTGCTTGCCGGACGGCGCCGCATCCCCCGCTTTCTTCGCAGCCTGCGCGGCCGCCGTCAGGGGAAAAAAAGCACAGACAAAAAGCAGAGCCAGCGCCGGATAGAGGAATCGGGGCATAAAAATAGGCAGGCGTCGTGGCGACGCCTGCCCTCAATCATACAACGGTCAAAAGTGGAACTTGAGAGCGAACTGAATATTTCGTTCTCCCTGACCGGTAGTGATCTGGCCGAACGTAGAACCCAGCAACATGTTCGGCGCATTCAGGATCGGATGGTTGAACAGATTGATGAATTCGGACCTGAACTCGAATCCCTTGGTCTCACTGATCGCAAAATCCTTATGCACCCCCAGATCCACTTGGGCCAGCGTCGGTCCGCGGACCGAGCCGTTGTGGCAGTTACCGAAGGTGTTCAAATCAGGCACAGTGAAGGCGCTCGGATCCACCCACTGGATGCCCGTCTGCGACCCGGTGAGATGGGTCTTGGGATAGCTCGGCGCACCCCCGCAGTCGGGCCGGGCAAAACCGAACGGACCGGCGCCGCCAGTCCCCGAGTTGTCAAAGAATGCAAGGCCCGCGGTCATCGCGTTGCCGCTGTGCAGAGTAATGATCGGACTGACTTCCCATCCTCCCACAATCGCATTCGCCACGCGGCTCATGTTCGCGCCCATCTTCTTTCCGTGACCGAAAGGAAGCTGGTAGTTGGCATAGGCCGAGAGAATGTGGGTTTGATCGAAGTAGCAGGGTCCCCACTCCGCCTTGCGATCGTAGATGTTCTGCCAGAAAGAAGCCGGCAGGCTGGTTTGCGTGCCGCCCCATCCGCCGCCGAAGTATCCGGTCGCATCGGTCATGCACTTCGAGTACGTGTAAGCAACCTGGCCTTGCAGTCCGCTGGAGAAACGCTTTTGCAGTGTTGCCTGCAAGGCGTTGTAAGCCTGGTTGGCGCCGGAGAAAGTCGCCAGCGCGGCTGGCAACCCGCTAAACGTTCCTGCACCTCCCGTGATCTCGTCCCTGAGGGCTGGATTTCCAGCGAAGTACGGTCCCGGGGTCCCCACGCAAGGAGAAGGTGGGGTCGTCGGAGGGCAAGAACCCGGAGCTGCCAATTCCCGTTGTGTAATGATCTCCGGCACCACCAGGTGCGCGCCCCGCTGTCCAACGTATCCAATCTGGAAAGTTGTTTCGTTGGATAACTGCTGCTGTACCGACAGGTTCCATTGCTGCACATTAGCCGGCCTGAGATTCGGGTCCCAGGGGAAGATCCTGACTCCGTCATAGCAGGCCAGGTTGGCCCCGGTGCAAAGTGGCGCCGGCGGACCGAACCCGGTGGTCACATCGGTCCCGCTGACGGCCGAAACCGCGGGAACGAACGGACGATTCTGACTCATGCGCAGATTGCTGCCCATTCCCTCCATGTAGGAAGAAACCGAGTACGCAGCCCGCACCACTCCCTTTCCACCCAGGAATTCAGGGCTCCAGGCCAATCCGATTCGCGGCTGATAGTTGCCGATTCCGTTATAGGAGTTAACCAGGGCTCGGCTGTTGCCGTCTTGTCCGGCAACTTCGATGGCTCCGCTGAACAATCCGAAATTCACCATGCGATTGTGAATTTCCGTCCAGGGTGTGTGGTCTTCGTAACGCAACCCGAGGTTCAGGGTCAGGGTGCTGGTGATTCGCCAGTCATCCTGAACGTAGGCGGCATAGGTGTCACCCCGCATTCCCCATTCCTGGCCTGCGCCCTGGCGGGCTCCGTTCGAGACATCGCCCAGCCAGAAATTGCCGGCGTCCGAGAATGACGCCTGATCACTGGTAAAGTTCAGGCTTCCCAGCACACCGTCGTTTCCTGAATACGCCGAATTCTCTCGCATCCGCCAGTACTGAAACCCGGCGTGGATGATGTGCTGCCCGCGCGTCCAGATCACGCCTTCCGAAAACTGCAGGGTCCCGTCGCCAAAATGCTGCTCGATATCCGGCGTGCCCAGATTCAAGCCGGCGTTGGCGAAATTCAGGGCCAGAAGCCCGGGCGCCTGCGCGTTGCCCCCCGCAATGCCCAGTCCCTGCGAGAAGTTTCCCAGCCCCAGATCGCTGAAGCCGGAACTGAAGCGCACATGATTGATGCCGACCCGGAAATCGTTAAGCAGACTCGGGCTGAAGCTATGCGTCCAGCTGACCGACAGGTTTTGGCCCGGCTGCTCGGAGAAATCCGGATTAGCCCGGGCTCCCAGCGTAAACGTCTGGGTGAACGGGTTCGACACATGAAATTGCGAGTAGCGGCCCGATATGTGATCGTTCTGCGAGAGGTTGTAGTCGATCTTCAGGTCGCCCTGGTTGTTGTTCAGCTGATTTCCCACACCGCCGCTGAAGTTGTCGGCAACGGCCGTATCAACCTGGGCGTGGGGATACTTGTTCGATGCAAACAGGTTCGCAGCCACCGGGCTGATGGTAAATCCGGCGGTCGCCAGGTTATTGAACGGGACGTTGGCGGCGGTCGTGGGATTTTTCAACTGTGTTCCTCCCGTGCAATTCCCCGCTCCGTCAAAGGTCCCCCCACCTTCCGTACACAGTTGGCCAAAGTCTCCGGCGCGTTCGCGATCGGTGAACACCTGATACCGGGTCGTGGTCTGCGGATGGTCGAAGCGTTGTCCCTGAAAATCCGCGAAGAAGAACAGCTTGTTCTTCACGATGGGACCGCCGATGGTCGCGCCAAACATGTTCCAGCGCAGCTGCGGTTTCTTTCCCACGCCGTTCGGTTCCTGTACCAGCGGGTTCGGGTTCGGCGAACCGATGGTCAGCCCGTTCTGCCACGAATTCGCATTGAGAATGTCGTTGCGGAAGAACTCAAACGCCGACCCGTGCAAACTGTTCGATCCCGACTTAATCGTGGTGTTGATGATGCCGCCCTGATACTGTCCGAACTCAGCCGACGCGTTCTGCGTGATCAGGTTGAACTCCTGGATGGCATCCACGCTCGGCTGGTACGCCACTTCGTTGTTGATGTTCTCCTGGTTGTCCACGCCGTCCAGCAGGAACGAATTGGCCTGTTCGCGGTTGCCGTTGATGTACGGCCGGCCCGAACTCGTCATGGACTGTGCCTGGGTCAGGGCTTGCGGATTCACCACCGTCACCCCGGGAGCCAGCAGTGTCAACTGAATGTAGTTGCGCGACGCCAGCGGAAGGCTTGCATTGGTCTTGGCATCGATGATGGTGCTGATCTCGGTGCTCTGCGTCTGCAGCAGAGGAGCCGAAGAGGATACCTCGACCGTCTCCGAGACCTGGCCCACCTTCATCGCGACATCGATTCGCGCCGTCTGGTTCAACACCAGCGTGAAGGCAGGATGAACCGCGGTCTGAAATCCCTTGGCCGAGACCTTGAGTTCATAGTTTCCTACCGGAATGCGCGGCACATTGTAAGCGCCGGTTTCGTTGGTGGTCGCCACCAGCTCCGTCCCCCGGTCTACGTCCGTCACGATCACCGTCGCTCCGGCGATCGGCGCGCCGGTCGGATCCGCCACCGTTCCTACGATCGCAGCCGTGACTTCCTGGCCCCACGCCGGCCCGGTCAACATGCTGAGGATCATGCCCAACCACAAAAGTCCCAAGGCTACTCTGATTGACTGTCGCATCGCTAAACCTCCTGGAAGCGCTTCGTCCATCCCACACGTGCCCGCATCGCCAAAATGAACTATGGTGATGCTATATAGCACGAAAAGAGTGACAGTCAAGAAAAAAATGCGCCGGGACGTAATTATTTTGTCTTGCCCGGCAACACTCTATAGCAAGAAGGCAGGGGTCCACGGGCCGGACCTTATGGAAAATGGAAGCGGACCGATTTTACAATCCACAATTTGGAAGACGCCGGATGTGGGATTGGATGCGGATCCACAAGCATCCTCTGAGGAAAACTCAACTTTTTTTCAAAATTTATAAGCTTTCGCTGGACTGTCAAGACAAGTCAATGGCATACTGCAGCTATATAGCTGTCGGATGGCGCGCTTCTGTGCACGACAACCGGGTGCGCCCTCGGGCTGCGCCGCATACGCTTTTTGGTATCCGGAAAGTCGCTCTATAGCAGTGATTTGGGCCTGTTCTACCCGGCGGGAATCGAAAAGATCGATGGCGCAAATTCATAAAAACGGAACTCCGGCCTATCAGCGGATCCGAACCGCAATCCTGAAGCGCATCGAAGCCGGTCAGTTGAAGGCGGGTGATCCGGTTGATTCCGAGCGCGAGCTGGCGCGGATCAACAAGGTCAGCCTGATGACCGCCCGCCACGCCCTGGCAACGCTCGAGAAAGAAGGAATGGTGGAACGGCGGCGCGGCGCCGGCACTTTTGTGGCGCCGCCGAAGATCCATTTCAACAAACTCATGAGTTACACCGAGCAGATGGCCAGCCGGGGCCTGGCGGCCGGCTCACGCCTTCTCTGCAACCGTGTCATCGACGATGCGCCCGACATCGCGGCTCGGCTGGCCCTCCCCCTTAACAGCCGCATGGTCAAGGTAGAACGCCTCCGTCATGCCGCCAACGAGCCCTTCGCTCTCGAGGCCTGCTACCTGGCCGCGGAGGATTTTGCCGGCCTCACGCGCGCTCCCCTCGAGCGTGGTTCCCTCTTCTCCATACTGGCGCACGACTACGGTTTGGAAGTGGCCCACGCGGATGAAGAAGTCGACGCCACGGCTGCCGATGCCAGGACCGGAGAGCTGCTGGGCCTGCAGCGCGGGGCCCCCTTGTTGAGAATCCGCCAGGTCATCTACGCTACCAATGGCAGGCCCACGGTTTACATGCTTGGCTTGTATCGCTCCGATCGTCACACCCTTATGATCCGCCGATTCCGTAACGGAATATGACGCACCGCCGCGGGCATGAATAAAAATCAGCTCTGCCGGAATTGCCGTATCCGGAATTGATACATAATGAGGATGTGGCGGGCAGATTCTCAAATCCTCTTCACCGCGCTCGCCAGGCCACACTCGCGGGTGCCGCAATGTTGAAAGCCAGGATCATCCTGAACGTCTTCCTGGCATTGGCCGCGTGTTCTCCCGCCCATGCCGCCTCACCCGACAGCTCGCTTGCCCCCGGAACTGTTGGGGATGAGGCCTGTCGCCCGTGTCATGAAGAAAAGTTCGAAACTTATCTCCACACCGCTCACCATTTGACTTCGCAGCCGGCGAACCTGAACTCGATTCTGGGTAAATTCACCGAGGGCGACAACATTCTCAAGACATCGAACCCGGAACTTTTTTACCGGATGGAAGCCAGCCAGCGCGGCCAGTTCCAGACTGCAGTGATGGGAATATCCCCCGATACGACTTCACGCACCGAACGCTTCGACCTGGTCATCGGTTCCGGAGGCAAGGGACAAACCTATCTGTACTGGAAAGGAGAGGAACTGTTCCAGCTTCCCGTCACGTACTGGACAGAACTGGGACAGTGGGTGAACAGCCCGGGCTATCGCGACGGTGTCCCCGACTTCAGCCGGCGCGTTCTACCGCGCTGTCTTGATTGCCACGCCAGCTATTTCGAATCGCTTGCCCCACCCCTGAATCATTATCGCAATCCCGGCTTCGAGCTGGGTATCTCGTGCGAGAAGTGTCACGGCGCGGGCCGCGAGCACGTGGCCCGGCAGACTTCGAAAACGCCGGCCGAGTATCCGCAGACCATCGTGAACCCGGCCCGCCTGCCGCGTGATCGTCAGATCGACCTCTGCGCGCTCTGCCACGCCGGGATTGGTGAACTCACGGCCAAGCCCTTCACTTACGTTCCCGGAGAACCGCTGGAACATTATCTTGCCCTGCCGCTCCTCGACCCAGCCGCCACTATCGACGTTCACGGCAGCCAGGTGGAGTTATTAAAGCGGAGCCGCTGTTACCAATCGTCAGCCGCGATGACCTGCTCCACTTGTCACAACGTCCACGTAACACAGCACGGTCTCGCAGCATTCTCGGAACGCTGTCTTTCCTGCCACAAGCTTGAAAGTTGCGGAGTTTTTCCCCAGCGGGGCCGCGAGATCGCCGGCAACTGCATCGATTGCCACATGCCCAGGCAGCAGACCAATCTCATCGTGTCCGATTCGAACGGCAGGAAGGTCAAACCGAAAGTGCGCAATCACTGGATCAGAATCTACCCGGAAACTGAGTAGCGACGCGCCTCAGCGGAATCTTCGGATCAGCAGGGTGTGCCGGTCGGAGCGGTAGAAGCCCAACACGTAAATGGTGGCCTTGCCTTTGGTCGAATAAATGACTTGGCGGATCCGCAACAACGGCGTGCCCCGGGGGACGCCCAGCAGTTCCGCGATTCTGGAATCCGCGGCCGTGGCATCGACTTCTTCGTCCGCGTGCGCCAGTTCGACTCCAAAGTCGCGCTCCAGAGTCGAAAACAGTGAACCTCTTCCCAACGGCGCCGAAACCAGTCCGCCGAACTCTTCCGCCGACAGATAGCAGACCTCGAGGGCAAACGGCTCGTTGGCGGCGTGCCGTAGGCGCTCCACCTTGACCAGGCGATGATTGGGTGTGATCGCCAGCCGGGCTGCAATCTCCGGTTCGTAATCGATGATCTTGTTGCACAGAAGTTCCGAGCCGGCGACCAGCCCGCGGCTGGCCATCTGCTCGGAGTAACTCATCAGCTTGTTGAAGTGGATCTTGGGGGGCGCCACGAACGTGCCGGCCCCGCGCCGCCGTTCCACCACTCCTTCGCGCTCGAGCGACGTCAGGGCATGGCGCGCGGTCATCAGGCTGACCCGGTGGATCTTTGCCAACTCTCGTTCCGAGTCGACCACATCGCCAGGTTTCAGCTGACCCGCCTCAATACGTTTCCAGATGACGCTGCGAATCCTCTGGTAGGCCGGGGTCCCGTTGCGACCATTCTGTGCCATGCACGCTCCCGCGCCAGTATATAACGCACCAGCCGCGCGAACCGAAGCCGTCACTAACTACACAGCTACCAGATGCCGCCACCGGTTGGGGAGGAGAACGTTTCCGCAAACCGCTAGCACGCTTTGCGTTGCCGGTTCGACAATTGACCCATTCCGCTGATGGCCAGCGCCTGATAGGCCGCTCCCCAAACCGGCGCGTTCTCATTCAAGACCACATAGATCGGGATCCGCGCCAGCACCGGCGAGAGCAATGTCTTGTCGCAGAAGGCCCGGAAAAATGCGCCCTCCTTCAAGCGGGGGAGGATCTTGGGCGCGATCCCGCCCGCGACGTAAATGCCGCCAAAAGCAAGCGCGCGCAATGCCAGATTTCCCGCTTCCGAGCCGTAAGCTTCTGTCCACAGGTCCAGGGTCGCAACGCAAACCTGGCAGGCATGCGTGCATGCCTTCTCGCTGATTTCCCGGGCCGGATCGGCGCCCGATCCCTCGAACGAAGGATGCCGGACTGCAGGATCTAGGAATTCGTGGATAGCGCGAATGCCTCGCCCCGAAAGAACATCCTCGCAACAGACTTGAGGCATTCGTTTTTTCAAATAAATAAGGAGTTGGATCTCGCGGTCGGTTCGCGGGGCAAAACCCGCCAGGCCTCCCTCGGAAGGAGATACACGATACTGTCGCCCATCCCACAAGAGATGGGCCTCGCCCAGGCCGGTGCCAACCGCCATCAGCGCCCGAGTCGCGTTCGGCTGCATCACTCCCTGATTTAGGACTGCCAGGTCTTTGCCGGGCAGCCGGTCGAGGCTCCACGCGGTCGCCACCACGTCGTTCAGCAGCACGATGTTTTCGACGCCCACGCCCAGCGCATGTGCCAGTTCCGGCGGATTGAGGTCCCACGGCAGATTGTTCGCGTGCAGCCGGCCGTCAACCACAGCGCCCGCCACCCCAAACCCCGCCGCGTTGATAACTTCGCCGCCGTAATGGACGCCTTGCTCCGCCGCCTGCCGGCGGAAGTGTGCAATCACATCTTCAAATCGTGAGAAGTCCCGCGTGGCATAGCGCCGCTGAAACACCGGCTGAAGGGTGGCGCCGTCTTCTTCCCGAAAGATCGCGAGGTTGCACTTCGTACCGCCAATGTCTCCCGCCAGAATCATGGCCAAATACTCAATTCCGAACCACCGGAGACCGTTGTCCCCGAGAAGAGCCTCGAAGTTGGGCGCCAATTGTACAACATCTCGCCACCTGCAAGAGACCGCAGCCCTTGTGCTGCTGCGATCCGATGGCGGAGAAATGAGCGGGTTAAGGTTGTGGGTATAATAGGTCGCCGCCGGCACAGCAAAAGGAAAGTCCTGATGAGGTTGGAAAACATGGCCAGAGTCCTTGTAATCACGGGTGATGGCGGTGAGTCGTATGAAGCGCTTTATGCGATTCACCGCTTTCGGGAGGAGGGTTGGGAGGCCGTGGTTGCGGCTCCGGCACGCCGGAGGCTGCATCTTGTGATGCACGACTTCGAGCCGGGCTGGGACACCTATATCGAACGAGAGGGATATGGGCTCGAGGCAGATCTGGCATTCGATCAGGTAAAAATCGAGGACTATGACGCAGTACTCATTCTCGGCGGCAGGGCGCCCGAGTACTTGCGGAACAATGTCCGCCTGTTGGATATTGTCCGGGCTTTCGATCGAGCGGGAAAGTGGATCTTCGCCATCTGCCATGGCATTCAAGTGCTGGCCGCCGCGGGGCTAATCAAGGGTAAACGCGTGACCTGCTACGAACATCTGCGCCTCGAAGCGGAGCAGGCCGGAGCCATCTATGTCACCGATCAAACGGTGTGCGACGGGCGCATCGTGACGGCACAGACTTGGCAGTCCCATCCGCAATTCTACCGTGAGATCTTCGCGCGCTTTTCTGGCAAATCCGGCGCCGCTCGATCCTGAAGTTGTGAGAACACGGAAAAAAACAACACGATACCGCCGCACCGACGAATCAATAACGATGAGAACAGTTGACGCAACCTCCTGCACCTCCTCCCGGTTAATCTAAGCTTTCCCCCTGAAATCCTGACAGCCGAACCATGCAGTTCTTCTGCACTGCTTATTCCGGTAGCCTCGCGGTTCCTTTTATTCGAAACGTTCCTGAAACGGATGGCGCCTCGGTATTCGGCTGGCCGCCACCAACGAAAACGGAATATTTGCCATTCGCGATAATCGGCGCGCCGGCTTCGGTAACCATGCTCAAGTCCCGGTCTCTCAGCTTGAATTGCACCGTCTGCGACTCGCCGGCCTTCAGATGAACGCGCTTGAACCCACGTAACGCACGCAGGGGCGCACCCGCCACCTGCGGGAATTCCAGATACAGCTGGGCCACTTCATCTCCGTCTCGTTTGCCCGTGTTGGTAACCGTCACTTCCGCGGTCAGAGCATCTCCCGCCTTGATGGCGCTCTTCGGTAGCGTCAACCCGCTGTAAGAGAACGTCGTGAAGCTCAGGCCATAGCCGAATGGATAAAGCGGCTTGCCCTCGAAATAGCGATACGTGCGCCCTTTCATTGCGTAGTCTTCAAACGGTGGCAGTTGATCGACGCCCGTGTAGAACGTGACTGGAAGTCGCCCGGCTGGATTGTTCCTGCCGGAAAGAGTCTCCGCGATCGCCGTGCCGCCTTCCTCGCCCGCGTACCAGGACTCGAGGATTGCATTGGCGTGTTCCCGGGCCCAATTCACAGCAAGCGCGCTGCCGTTGGCGAGCACTAGAACTACCGGCTTTCCAGTCGCGGTCACCGCTTCGAGCAACTCCTCTTCCGGTTTCGGCAGATCGATACTCGTGCGGTCGCCTCCCTTGAACCCTTCTTCGCTGACCGGCATCTCTTCCCCTTCGAGTTCGCTTGTAATTCCGAGCACTGCGACGACAACGTCCGCGTTTTTTGCCGCCGCAATCGCTTCAGAACTGGGCCTGGGATCGTACTTCGACCAGATCATCTGCGCCCGTATCGGTCCCGCGGCGGTTTTCGAGTAGTCCACCTTGAGCGAAACCTTCTCCCCCTGCTCGAGATGGACGTGTCCGACTTTCGTCTCCCCGGCGTCGTCGGCACCCGCCCAGCCTTGAGCGACGGGTTTCTCGTTCACCAGCACTCTCGCGAATCCCGCTTGAAAGCGCACGCCGATGCTATACTCGCCACTCTCCGTGGGCGTAAGAAAGCCATTCCACTCCGCGCGCACCGGATACTTGCCCGCGGCCTCTTGGGGAACGTCGTCCGTCTTCAAGTCAACCGTGGTTACGCCGCGGGTCGCGAGTACGGTCATTTTCCCGCCGAATATCTCCCCCGTGGCAAATTCCAGTTTGAGGCCCGGCTGCCCGTCGCTCGTGGTGAACACCGATGCCGGAGTCGGGTCGCCATCGTTGCGCAGGAATTGCGTTCCCGGGACAAAGCTGATCTGCGCTTCAGGGAATTCTGCCTTGAGTCCCTCCAGCACGGAAACTGTGTGCGTGGGTACCCCGTTGTAGTTCCCCAGCAGATATTTGGTCTGATCCGCAAGCGGGCCAATCAACGCGATTTTGAGAGGTCCCGGCTTTAGAGGTAGCGTGCCGTCATTCTTGAGCAGCACCATGGCTTCGTTGGCGAGAGCGTGCGCCATCGCCCGATGCTCGGCAGTATCGAGTTCTTTCTCGTCAATCGTCGAGTAGGGGACCATCTCCGGCGGATCGAACATACCCAGCTTCACTCGCGCCGTGAACAACCGGACCAGCGCAGTGTCAATCGCGCTTTCTTTCAGGATTCCTTGCTTATATGCGTCGAGGTATGGCTTGTAGTCGTGATCGTCCTTTACCTTTGCGAAGTCAATGCACTCATTATCCATGCCACGCTGCACCGCCAGGGCAGAGGCCTCAGGCTGGCTTTTGGTGAAGTGATGGTCCCGGAAAATGTTGATCACGGCTTCGCAATCTGAAACCACATATCCCTGAAACCCCCACTTGCCGCGCAGCTGATCCTGCAAGAGAAATTCGTTCACGCAAGCCGGCTGCCCGTTAATGCTGTTGTAGGCGCACATCACCGAGCCCGCCTTCCCCTCCGTTACCGTCGCACGGAACGCCGGCAGGTAAGTGTCCAATTCGTCATGCTTGCTGACTTTCACGTCAGCCTTATGCCGGGTCGACTCCGGGCCACTGTGTACCGCGTAGTGCTTGGGCGTCGAAATGACACGATAGTATTTTGGATCGTCGCCCTGCATGCCCGTGACAAACGCCACGCCCATGCGCGCACTCAGAAACGGATCTTCGCCGTACGTTTCCTGACCGCGTCCCCATCGCGGATCGCGAAAAATATTGATGTTTGGCGCCCAGAAATCCAGCCCTTCAAAGATGTCGCTGTGCCCATCGCGCATTCCTCGAACATAACTCGCCCGCCCCTCGGTGCCGATCACGATCGCCATGCGGTGGATCGCATCGCTGTCAAAGGTTGCGGCCAGTCCCACCGGCTCCGGAAACTCGGTGGTCCCGTTCCGAGCCACGCCATGCAGCGACTCGCTCCACCAGTCATAGTCCGGCACATTCAAACGTGGCACCGCCCGCGACTGGTTCACGAGTTGCGTGACCTTTTCTTCGACCGTCATACGGTGAACCAGGTCCTCGGCCCGCTGTTGTGGAGGCAGAGCAGGATTCATATAGGCGGGTCGCTCGGGGCTCTGGGCAAACAAACTTACCGCCGTCAACCCGGCAGCAATCGCAACCGACATTCGCAGCAGTAACCTTTTCATCTTTTGCCTCCGGCGACGGTCCAACGCTATATCGCGTCCATTCTGGTTAAGGACGCCGACGAGCGAATACTTGCTCAAGCAAGGCCGACGCATCGCAAAACTCATTGCAAACTGCCTCATGGGACTCTCCTCGTAAACGTTTACGGTCCTGAACCGCGCGGCCTCATGATTCAGTGACTGCACGACCGGGAGTTCGTTATGGCTCGACCGCGACCACAGTCACGGACTTAGGCTCGAGTTGCAGAATCAACTTGCCGCCTTGCGCGCCCGCCGAAATCGGCTTGGGGACAACGGTGTCCGGGGATTCGAAGGTGTTCACGCTATCCACCTTAGGCGCGGTGAGTGTCTGTCCCAAGGCAGACTTGGCGTTTATCCCAGTCACATTCAACTCGACCTCCGCTGCCTGATGCGGGTCCACGTTCGTGATCTCCACCCACAGCTTGCCGTCTTTGCCTTTTGCAGCCAGGGCGTCGACGCGTGGCAGGCTGAAGTCACCGTGCTTGTAGCTGCCGGCCTCAAACGTAACCGGGAGGTATGTCGAATCCTGGAATGGCACGTACATTTTGTAAACGTAGTAGGTCGGTGTCAGCGCCATCTTCTCATGATCGGTGAGTATCATTGCCTGCAGCACGTTGATCATCTGGGCGATGTTGGCCCCGCGTACACGGTCGGCGTGTCGGGCAAAGATGTTGATGTTCAGCGCCGCCAGTATCGCGTCGCGCAAGCTGTTCTGCTGCACGAGAAAACCTGGATTGCTGCCGGGCAACGGCGCATACCATCCACCCCATTCGTCAACCACGAGCGCAACCTTCTTCAGCGGATCGTACTTGTCCATGATGGCCGAATGCTTCCTGATCAGGTCATCCATCTCGAGCGTAGTCTTGAGAATCTGCGCGTACTCGTCTTCTCCGAATCCAACCGACTTGAACGCGGGCGGCCACTTCACGACCGTGTAGTTGTGCATAGAAAGGCCGTTGATGTCCCAACTCCACGTATGTTGCTGGTAGGCCTTCATGACGGTTTCAGTCCAGTCGGTCCAGCGCTCCTCGCCCCCGCCGGGACCGACAGCGATCTTCAGCATTTGGTCTTTCTCCAGCTGCGCCGGATTGTAGTTGCGGACGAAGTGGCTGAAACTCTTCATCCGGTCCAGGTAGTACTCAGCCGTCATATTGCCGCCGCAGTCCCAGCTTTCATTGCCGAGTCCGAGCAATGCGACTTTGTACGGCGCTGGATGCCCGTTCGCGGCGCGTTCCTTCTCGAGCGTCGTCGCCTGCGCCGCGGTCATGTACTCCAGCCAATCGGACGCTTCATGGGGAGTGCCCGAGCCCAGGTTGACCGAGACGTAAGCGTCACTCCCGATCTGGTCGATGAAGTCCATGAATTCGTGTGTTCCAAAGGTGTTCGGCTCGATCACGCCGCCCCAGTCGGGATTCAGCCGCACTACTCTCTGCGGCCCGATCCCGTCGCGCCAGTGGTATCCGTCGGCGAAGCACCCTCCGGGCCAGCGTACGTTCGGCACATGAATCGCTTTCAGTGCGGCAACCACATCCTTGCGAATGCCGCGTGTGTTCGGAATGGTGGAATCAGAGCCGACCCATATCCCGTCGTAAATGCCGTGTCCCAGATGCTCGGCGAACTGCCCGAAAAGATTGCGGTCGATCTTCGCGCCGGGTTTGGATGCGTCAATCGACAACTCGACTTTCTGTGCAGCCGCTCTGGGCGCGGCGACAGCCACAACGATCAGTGTGACAACGAAAATAAATGCACGCCTGAGAAGCGATACCCTTTGAGGCGGAAGTGCCACGGACAAACGACGAAGGGATGAGGCGGATTGGGTTAAGAATCCTCTCATCGCTGGGAGAGCATCGACATGAACGATCGGGCAATGGACTGTAGATGGAGATCTATGAGCGAGTGCAAAGGCCATCGATTCCTCTTTTCCGCGAGTTTGTGCCGCCCGGCTTCTCTGTAGAAAGCAAATGATAGCTCAAGCACCTTCGAAGGAGGGCTCTGAGTCGACATCTTTCTGTCCGGAGGGGGGCAAAGCAGTCTGGCGCGTTAGGCCGTCGAAAGGGCTCCAGCCAGATCGACCTGACGCGCAGACTCGCACTCCTCTCCAGCCCGCGGGGCCTGCCCCGCCCCCATCAGTCCTCGAAGAGTTCCATTCGCGAAACCGAGTTGTTGTCGATGATCAACAGAGTCTGGTGTTGATCTCATGGACGGCGAGAAATAGATCTTGCAGTCACAAAGGGACGATTCCATTCGTCCGATTATTCGACAGCAAAGTTAATCGGCTCACGATTCAATATCGTGATCCCGGCATTGCGGTGGCTGGGAATCAGCCGCCCGTATTCGGCCCCTGAGCTGGCATGGCCATGTATTTACTGAGCACGTCCACCAGACCTTGGTTTGGCACACACTGCTTTGCCGAAAAGGAAGATAGGATGTGATCCAGCTCATTCTCGGACAGGCCTTTGAAGAGGCCGGCGTAGAGCGGTTGCATCAGCGTTCCCGTGTAGAAGCACAATAGCGTCTGGCTCATGCACCGTACGTTGAGTCGCGCATCCAACTGCGGATCGCCAACCACTTGGCGGATCTGGTCAGCAAGCTGACTGGTTGCGTCCTTTACCGGCGTCGGCGGTAGCCACTTCATCCAATCGTCGGTGCCGAGAGCAAGCTTCTTACGAAGAAGGTCGCTGATGCGCTCCATGTACGGAGACGCAGGGTTGAGTGTCAGCATACCCATTACGCCGATATCTTTGTAATTCCACGTTGTCCAGTGCGCCTCGTGACTTTCAAAGATTCCAATCTGATCATCTAGCGCGCGCAGCCGGTCGCCACTCTCATCGGCAGGCCCGTTAAAGACCGACCCAAACTCGCCCACCCACAGCGGGACGTTATGCTGCTGAGTGAACTTCGTTCCCTCGGCATCGAGGAAGTTGCGCTCCTGTTTTGCCAGATCCCAGTCCTGGGCACCGCCCGCCGCAGCCGATCGCGGATGGATGGTGCCAGGGTATCGGCCAGGTCCAAACCCAGGCACAGTGTAGTTATGTGAACTGTAGGCGAGGTTATCGTCGAAGGGTTTCTCCAGCCCCGAGAAGGCCTTTGAGTAGTCATCACCTTCAAGGAAGATAATGTGTCTGGAATCGATTTTGCGAATCTCCGTAACCAGGCGCCGGTAGACGGCATTCATGCGGTCAAAATTGGGCCTGTAATTGGGACCCACGTTCCATGGATAGTCGCCCAGGGCGTTGTTCGCACAAGGCTCGTTCAGCACATCGTAGCCCGCGATTACAGCCCTGTTCTTGTAGCGCCGCGCAAACTCCTGCCAAAGGGCAACAAAGCGATCCTGATAAAACGCAACCTCCCAGAAAAGGCTGATGCGCGATGCGTTGTCAGAATGCCAGTGGACATTCTGCCACCCCTGCGCCGCATGAAGGTCCAGAATGACGTAAAGACCATGTCTCTCGCAGTGGCTCAAGACTTTATCGAGACGGGCAAAACCCGCCTCTTTGTATTTGAATGGAGCGGCATCGTCCTCGAAGTGTCGATAATTAAGAGGTATCCTGACGACGCTGGCGCCGGCCTTCCTGAGAAAGATCACATCGTCTTCATTGAAGAAATAGTCCAGCATGCGCTCGAAGAAGAACTGTGCTCTGGACGGACCAAGCACCTCCGCCAACTGCGCTCGGAGAGTATGCTCCGCGCCCGGGTGCCCATTAATGAAATCCTCCATGTTCATCCAGCCGCCCGGACAGGTTCCCCTCAGGCGAACCTGTTTCCCTTTCGCATTGACGATGTGACGGCCGCTGACCCGGAGGAACTCCATCTTGTCATCCCCCTCATGACTGCCCGCTGCTTGTGTACCGGCAAGTTGGTCCGCTCCGGATGCCACTCCATTTCCCGTGAGCGCTACCGCGCCGGTCAACGCGGCCAGCCTGAGAAATTCACGCCGTGGCTTCAAATTGCTTGCTTTCCTCGTCATAAACCCTCTTCCGACAATTCGGTTTGGCGCTTAACGAGCGTGGTCTGGCCCCATTTCAATTCGCATTCTAACCTTCATTTGCAGAGTCAGCGGAAACCCACCGAAAAATACCCGAAATACGTTGAAAGGGCCTTGCGTGCGCAATGGTTTTGGGGGAGGAAAGCTAAGTGTGGTTGGTTGCGGGGGGTGGATTTGAACCACCGACCTTTGGGTTATGAGCCCAACGAGCTACCAGACTGCTCCACCCCGCAGAGTCATCATAACAAGCTGGTTGGGAGCGGTCAAACTTCGGGCTCGGTTTGCTTAATGCTTGGGCGAAACAGTACATTCGTGGGATGAGGTCGATTTCCTCTTTTTGCGAATGAGCCTGCGCACTCTTAACGACGTTTTCTTTGCGGTGGTGGAGCGCCAGCATCCCCAGGCCATGTTGCAACGGCTGGGTGAGGAATGGGTTGCGGTTTCTTCGGAAGCGCTGCGGCAGCGGGTTTTGGCCGCGTCCGGGGCTCTGCGGAAATGGGGCATCGGGAAGGGCGACCGGGTTGCCATCCTGAGCGAAAACCGGCCGGAATGGACCATCGCGGACTTCGCTGCGCTGCTGATCGGCGCGGTTTCGGTCCCGATCTATGCCACGCTCACGGCCGAACAGACGGCGTACATCCTGCGCGACTCGGGCGCGCGCGTCGTGTTTCTGTCGAGCGCAGCGCAGCTGCAGAAAGTTCGGTCGATTCGCGAG
>DASQHA010000227.1:0-18017 GCA_035632335.1 Terriglobales bacterium | reverse complement strand
TCTCGCCCGTCGTGCCGAGGCCACTGCTCGACGGGCGGGACGCCCGTCCTCCACATACGCGGAATGGGCTAGAGCGAGATCAAATCCGCTTCGCTCAGTAGCTGCAGTTCCATCCATCCTTCCACGGGAAGCGCGTCGGTGGGCAGGCCGTTCTGCCACAGGCTGAAACGCAGCCTCAGCCGAGTTGCCGTCCGCTCGGCGGATTCCCGGTTCGCCTTCTCCGTGGCCAAGTCCAGGGGGACAGTCAGCAACCACTGCAGAGGCAGCTTGAACTCGAAGTTGCGCAGCAGAGCCACGGCGACCTGATCGTGAGGCTGGTCAGAGGTCGCGAGAGAGTGGTTCGCGTTGGGAACGCTGATTTTCCAGCGCCGTATCCTGCCGCCTTCCACTCTTGCGTCAAGCCGCAAAGTGCGCCGCGGCGGCCCGTCCTCGACTACAGACTCCAGGTTGACTACGATTTCAAATTCCACCGCCGGAACTTCGTTCTCGACAAAGTCGAGGCGTCCGTAGATGTAAGACTCGTCAATTCCGGCGTGGACAGAGTCGAGCAGAAACTGTTTACCGTGCATGGCGCCGGTATGGCGGTCGGCAGTGTGGACGGCCGCCCCCATCCATTCAAAATAGCGCACCATATCGCCAGTGACGCGGGGATGTATGTAGGCGGTCTGCGGCACCACCGCGGGCCGCTCGATCCCGCTCAGAATCGGTTGCGCCAGGTAGTCCGGCGGCCGCGCGCCCAGCAGCTGATAAATATTCGAAAGGTGCTTGCGGTAGAGTTCGTCGAATTCGCGGTCGTTGGCGGAATGATGCTCCGGGCCATACCACCAGTTCCAGTCACTGCCTTCCGCAATCAGGATTTCCTCGAAGGCGAGTTGCCGCTGCTCCTCGCTGGCCGCGGGAGCGGCCTGGGCGTAGAAATTGCGGGCGTGGTAGAGGTAGTCCCAGGCCCGGTTGTCTTCCGGAGCTCCGATCCAGACATTGAAATTGGCGTGAATCCACGAGCCTGGCACCAGCGCCGTGAGCCGGGAAAAATGCTGGTGCCGCTCGATGGCCTCGGTCACCGTAGTGGCCTCCACTCCCGGCTCGCGCTGCAGCGCATCGTAGAAGCGGCGCAGAAATTCCCGGCCGGACCGGGGATAGTATTCCCACGCGTTCTCGCCATCCAGGATGATCGGCACCACCGCATCATGTCCTGCGTCAAGAACCGGTTGGGCCGATTGCTTAATGCTGCGTATAAGGTGCTGGGCGGCGTCCTGCGGGGCCATGCCCGAATATACGAAGCCGATTAAATCCGAGATAGTGTGATCACGGAAAATCAGGTTCATCTGGGCCTGCTCGCTCTCGAAGCGATGAATGGTATAGAGCTTTTCGGCCAATGGGCCCGGGAGATGGCCCTGGCTGTCGCGTCCGAAGGAGATTCCCAGGCTTCGGCCCAGCACCTCTTCGTCGGTAGCCATCCACTTCACGCCCAAGCTCTGCGCAATCCCGAACACTTCTTCCGATACACCGCCCTCTGACGGCCAAACTCCGTGGGGACGAATGCCGAAGACCTCCTGATGCAGATTCAAGCCGCGCTCCAGTTGCTGACGCGCGTCCTCGGGATGGCGAAAACGATTCTGGGGCAGAGGCAGGCCGGGGCTCGAAACCGCGCCCATGTTGGTGTCGCAAACCAGGGGCAGAATCGGATGATAGAAGGCAGAGGCCGAGATCTCAATTCGTCCGTGCTGCGCTGCCGCGCCATGGGCGGGCAATACTTTGGCCAGCAGTTCCCGCTCCCGGGCCATGACGAAGCGCTGGTCTTCCAGCGAGTATTCTCGCCCCTTCTGAATGAGCCCGGCGATGTCGGGGTCATCCAGGAAAAATTCATCGAACCAGGCAATCTGCGAAAGGATCTGCAGGTCGGTAAGGTCCTGGGCGGAGAAATATTTCTCGGCGGCGCCGGGAGTGCCGCCCGCATTGCGAAAATGCTCCAACAACTGCTGGTACCTGGGATAGCGCCCGATCAGATTCACCGGATTCGCCTGGAACAGATACTGCAAGGCGAAACGACGCTCGTCCGGGGTCAGGTCCTGGGCAGGCTTGGCGGCAACCTCGAGGAACGGGTCGCGCGCCGCCCCGGTGACGTAATCCTGTATTTGGGTTATTAAGGATGGAACTAGATTAAAAGTCTGGTGAACCTGGGGAAACTCATCCAGCAGTTTGACCATGCCGTAGTAGTCCTTGAGGGCATGCAGCCGCACCCAGGGCAGCCGGTACTCGCCGCTGACCAGGTCCTTGTAAAACGGCTGATGCTGGTGCCACAGAACTACGACGCGCAGAACGGGCATGAGCGTGAGACTTCCAAATCGAAGCTAGCAGTCTAGCAGGGTTATCGCGGAGCGCGCGACGTTACCAAAGCGCGTCAGCGGCTCAATTCGACACCGCCCCTGCACAACGGCGTCATCCTGAGGGCCTTCAGTCCCGAAGGATCTGGCGCGCGTCGGCACCCAAGCCGGGAAAGAAATGGATCCGCTTCACGCCAGATCCTTCACGGCCTGAAGGCCGTTCAGGATGACGCCTTGATTAAGAGGAGAAATCTCAAACTGAGGAACTCCCAAAAGCGGCGATCGCATCTCCGAGAGCAACTCTTTGCGAACTTTGCGGATTCCTTTGCGTTCTTTGCGGCAACGAGCTCTTAACCTCAAAGGAGGCGAAGAACAGCCGCAAAGAGCGCAAACTTAGGCCGAAACTCCGGTACACTAGGACGGATTACTTTGGCAATGAGCAAAGAAACCACAACGACTTTGGCGCCGCTCCCCAGCA
Source organism: Terriglobales bacterium (assembly GCA_035632335.1). Taxonomy (GTDB): domain Bacteria; phylum Acidobacteriota; class Terriglobia; order Terriglobales; family Acidobacteriaceae; genus JAIQFF01. Next base: position 15,215 of record DASQHA010000227.1, on the reverse strand, counting down.
GCAACACCTCGCTGCTGACCGATCAGGACCTCCATCTTTTCAACGAGGGGACCCACTACCGGATCTACGACAAGCTGGGCTCGCACCTCACCACGGTCGCGGGCAAGGCCGGAACTTACTTTGGAGTCTGGGCGCCCAACGCCAGCGCGGTTTCGGTGGTCGGCGACTTCAATGGCTGGGACACGCAGTCTCATCCCCTGCGGGCGCGAGGGAGTTCCGGCATCTGGGAAGGTTTTGTGCCTGGAGTCGGCAGGGGCGCGCTCTACAAGTACCACATCGTCTCCCACAATCAAGGACACGTGGGAGAGAAGGCCGACCCGTTCGGCATATTTCACGAGCAGCCGCCGCGGACGGCATCCGTGGTGTGGGACCTGGAATACCAGTGGGCCGACAAGGAATGGATGGAAACGCGGGCCAAACGAGAATCGCTGCAGGCGCCCATTTCCGTCTACGAAGTTCATCTCGGTTCCTGGATGCGAGTTCCCGAAGAGGACAACCGGCCGCTGACTTACCGCGAAACCGCGCCTCGCCTGGCGGAATATGTGAAGCGGATGAATTTTACCCATGTGGAGCTGATGCCCATCATGGAGCATCCCTTCTACGGTTCATGGGGATACCAGACCACGGGATATTTCGCTCCTACCTCGCGCTACGGCACGCCCCAGGATTTCATGTACCTGGTGGATTATCTGCACCAGAACGGCATTGGAGTAATTCTCGACTGGGTGCCGTCGCACTTCCCTACCGACGCCCATGGCCTGGCTTATTTCGACGGCACGCATCTGTTCGAGCACGCGGACGCGCGCAAGGGCTTTCATCCCGACTGGAAGACTTTCATCTTCAACTACGGCCGCAACGAGGTGCGCAGTTTCCTCATGGCCAGCGGGCTGTTCTGGCTGGACAAGTATCACATCGACGGTTTGCGGGTGGATGCGGTCGCCTCCATGCTCTATCTCGACTATTCGCGGCAGGCGGGAGAATGGATTCCCAACAAATTTGGCGGCCGCGAGAACCTGGAAGCCATCGATTTTCTTCGCCAGTTCAACACCCAGGCGTACAAGGAGTATCCCGGCATTCAGACCATCGCGGAAGAATCGACGGCGTGGCCGATGGTCTCACGGCCGACCTATGTCGGCGGGTTGGGCTTCGGTTTGAAGTGGGACATGGGGTGGATGCACGACACGTTGTCCTACTTCTCCCAGGACCCAATTCATCGCCGCTATCATCACAATCAGCTCACCTTCCGCATGCTGTACGGCTTCACCGAAAACTTCGTGCTGCCGCTTTCGCACGACGAGGTGGTTCACGGCAAAGGTTCGCTCATCGGCAAGATGCCGGGAGACGAGTGGCAGCGGTTTGCCAACCTGCGCCTGCTGTTCGGCTACATGTTCGCGCAACCGGGCAAGAAGATGCTGTTCATGGGCTGCGAATTCGGCCAGGTGCGGGAGTGGGCCCATGACACCAGCCTGGAGTGGCACGTGCTGGAATACCCGGTGCACCGTGGCGTGCAGAACTGGGTGGCACAGTTGAACCAGGTTTATCGCGAGCAGCCCGCGCTGCACCAGCTCGATACCGACCCGGCAGGGTTCGAGTGGGTGGACTGCAACGACACCGCCGCCAGCATTATTTCACTGCTGCGCAAGAGCCGGTCACCGGCCGATGAAGTTGTGATCGTGTGCAATTTCACTCCCGTCCCGCGCTACGGATACCGGGTGGGCGTGCCCTCCGGGGGCTTCTGGCGCGAGCTTCTGAACAGCGACGCCCAGGAATACGGCGGCAGCGGCATGGGAAACCTGGGAGGCGTGCATGCCGATGCTCATCCCACCCACGGCCGGCCCTTCTCGCTGAGCTTAACCCTGCCTCCGCTGTCGGCCCTGTTCCTGAAGCCTGAGTAGCGGGCACTTGTGTGGGGCGGACACTCTTGTCCGCCGCCTTTGATTTGGATTTGAGGCAAGATCCAAAGTCAAGATCTTAAGAATCAAAATCTAAAGTCAAACTCTAAAGTCGAAACCTAAAATCAAAACCTAAAACCAAATTCTAAGTCAAAAGCGACGGACATGAGTGTCCGTCCCACACACCGTTCACAGGTGGATTCACTGCCACAGGCTTTCAATTCTGGCCGTGCTATGCTCGGCTAGGCCCATGCGCATTCTGACCCGCTACATCCTGCGTGAAGTGATCTCCCATGCCGCCATCGGCATTGCGGTGTTCACGTTCGTGCTGTTCACCCGGGATCTGGGCCACATCCTTGATTTGGTCGTGCGCAACAGCGCTCCGCTGCCCAGCGTGGCGGAAATATTTATCTTCACGCTGCCGGTGGCCTTCACCTACACCATCCCCATGGGCGTGCTGGTGGGCATTCTGATTGGGCTCAGCCGGCTTGCCGCCGACAGCGAAATCACCGCCATGCGGGCCAGCGGCATCGGGGTCTGGACGTTCCTGCGGGTGATTTCCATCTTCGCGGTGACCGCGTGGGTGCTGGCAATGTTCAATGCGGTGTACCTCGCGCCGGAATCGCAAGCCGCCCTGGGCCGCCTCGAGGACAGGCTCAAAACTTCGCAGGCGTCGTTTGAAGTGCAGCCGCGCGTTTTCTACGAGGGTTTTCCCAAGCTCGTGCTTTACGTGCAGGATGTGAAGGCCGCGCAGGGCGCTGCCATCTGGAAGGGCGTATTCATCGCCGATATCACGGACCCGGCCTCGCCGCGCATTACTCTGGCCCGGCAGGGCATCCTGGTCAGCGAGGGGCCGCAAGTGCTGCATCTGCACCTGACCGACGGATCCACGCATGAAACCGATCCCAGCTCAGCCGATCATTACCAGATTTCGACCTTCGACCAGACCGATGTGCCGATTCCGGTCCCGCAAACCGACAGCCGCGACCAGGAGCCGGTGCCGGCGGCGCAAATGCTTACCTGGGACCTGCGAGACCAGGCCCGCAAGGTCAAAAAGTATGTGGCGCCCTGGTACCTGATCGAGTTTCATCGTCGTTTCGCGTTGCCGACTTCCTGCCTGGTGCTGGCGCTGGTGGGAATCCCTCTGGGGCTGTCGTCGAAGAAAGGCGGCAAGTCGGCGGGGTTCGTCCTCACCATTGTGCTGGTGTTTGCCTACTATTCGGTGACGTTAATCGGAGTATCGCTGGCGCGCCAGGGGAAAGTGTCGCCGGCGTTGGGCGCATGGCTGGCCAACATTGTTTTCTTCCTGGGAGGCGCGTTTCTGTTGTGGCGGGCGGAACGCCGGCCCTTCGAGATTGGTTCTTTTCGCGCCAAGTGGAATCCTTTGAAGTCCAGACTGGCGCAAGGCGGGAAAAATATCCTCCGTTTCAACCGGCCGGAGGACGCGTTTCAACGGGCAGCCAACCGGCGCCGCGTGTTCAGCGCCAGTTTTCCCATGATCCTGGACGATTATGTCCTGCGGGATTTTCTCATCTATCTGGCCATGATCGTGGCCTCGTTCCTCATGTTGCTGCAGGTGTTCACCCTGTTCGAGTTGCTGGGCGACATCCTGCGCAACCGGATTTCGCCGCTGATCGTGGGCGAATACCTGCTCAATGTTGCGCCCTTTTTTCTGTACAACATTCTGCACCTGAGCATTCTGCTGGCTGTGCTGGTCACGCTGGGCCTGATGCAGAGGTCGAACGAAATTACGGCCATCAAGGCCACCGGTATCAGCATCTACCGCGTGATCGTGCCTATTCTGGTGGTGTCGACCCTGCTGGCGGCCGGGCTGTTCTTTTTCGACCAGTTCTATCTTCCGCACGCCAACAAGCGGCAGGATGCGCTGCGCAACCTGATCAAGGGCAAGCCGGCACAGACGTATCTGAATCCCGATCGCAAATGGATTTTCGGGCAGCACTCGACCATCTACTACTACCAGCTGTTCGATCCCGACCGCGACCAGTTTGGCAATCTGTCGGTGTTTCAGTTCGATCCGGCGACTTTCCAGCTGACTTCGCGGGTTTATGCCGACCAGGCGCACTGGGAAGCACGCCTGCAGCGCTGGGTGTGTACCCAGGGTTGGGAGCGCAGCGTGCACGGTTCCGCAATCACGGATTACCACACTTTCGACGTTGCCACGTTTGCCGCAATCAGCGAGCCACCGGCGTATTTCAAAAAAGAAGTGCGACAGTCATCCGAAATGAATTCGGAAGACCTGCGGCGCTACATCCGCGATCTGCAACAGAGCGGCTTCGATGTAGTGCGGCTCAAGGTCCAACTGCAGGAAAAGTTTGCCTTCCCGCTCAATTCGCTCATTATGGCGGTGCTGGCCATTCCCTTCGCGCTGGCCGCGGGTAAAAGAGGCGCAGTCGCGGGCGTCGCTACGGCGGTCGGCATCGGGCTGCTGTACATCATGGTGTCGCGCTTGTCCGAGTCGATGGGAAATGTCAGCCAGTTGCCGCCAGTGCTGGCGGCCTGGGCTCCGGATCTGCTTTTTGGATTGGCCGGCGGATATTTGATACTCAAGGTGCCGACGTAACAAGCGAGATTTTTCAAGGCCGAATCTCGACGGGTGTTCCGTTGGGAACCAGTCTCCAAATCTCCTCGATCTGCTCATCCGTCACCGCGATGCAGCCATCAGTCCAGTCGATCAATCGCTGCGACGCTCCCACCCAGCCGAGGCCATTCTGGATACCGTGGATCATGATGTCGCCGCCCGGATCCAGGCTCAATTTGCGGGCCCGCTCTTTGTCTGCCTCATTTGGGTAAGAGATATGCAGCGCACGATGGAATCGGCTTGCTTGATTTCTTGAGTCGATGACATAAAGGCCTTGTGGCGTCTTGTGGTCCCCTTGTCGTCGTTTTGGCTCGAGGCCGCCTCGTGCGAGTGCGATCGAGTACGACTTTACTACTACATCTCCGTTCATCAACAGGAGCTTATGATCTTTCTTCTTCACCAGAACTTTGTCGACGTGGGGCATCCCCTGGTAGGTATCAAACGTAAATCGTTCGTTGGTGGATCGGCAATTCAGGCCTGGCGATAGCAGTGCTGCTATGAGCAGTGTCCGCATTCCTAGTGTCCGCATTCGCAGGGTCCGCCTATATTGTCTCGTTCTTCCAATCAGACTTCTCCGGGAAATGCCGCCAGTTTACACGTCGATCCGGTTCGTGACGTCCTATGGGATCACAACTGCAAACCCCAGCCCTGTCCACACAAGAATCTTGTAATCGGCCACTCACGAAAGCCCACTCCCCTGTAGACTGTGGAGCGCAATAATTCCGCATCCCAGAGGAACAATGGAATGTCACAACCCTTCCGTCCGGCCACTCTGTCCGTCCTCTCACGTCTAGCCTTATTGGCGGTGCTCGGCTGCGCCGTATGGTCCTGTCCGGCCAGCGCGCAGACCGCGGCCAGGCCTCAGTCCGCGGCGCCCGTCCCGCTCGATGCCGCGCCTCCGTCCAGCCCGCAAATTCAGCCGGATGGAACGGTTATTTTTCGCCTCGCCATGCCGAATGCCGCAAAAGTCGAGCTGCATCTTGAGGGTGCGAAAGACCCGTTTCCCATGACCAAGGCAGCGGACGGCACGTGGAGCGTAAGCGTGCCTGGCCTGGCTCCGCAGTATTACAGCTACTCGTTCAGTGTGGATGGCATCCATGTTCTCGACCCGCACAATGTGACTCTCAAACCCAGCTTCTTCAACGTGGACAATGTTTTTCTCGTGCCCGGTCATCCGCCCCTGGCGTGGGAGCCGGCCGATGTTCCGCATGGAGTGGTGCATCATCACTACTATCACTCGACGATCGTCGGCATAAACAGCGAATATTACGTTTACACTCCGCCCGGCTTCGATCCCGCGAGCAAGCAGAAATACCCGGTGTTGTACCTGCTTCATGGATACAGCGACGATCCCAGCGCGTGGACCAGCATGGGCAAGGCGAATGTGATCCTCGACAACTTGTTAGCGCAGGGGAAGGTCAAGCCCATGATCGTGGTGATGCCGCTGGGCTACGGAACAATGGAAGTGATTTCCCGGGGATGGACCACCTGGAGGGACCCGGAACTGATTCGGCGCAACTACACCCGTTTCTCGGACGCGCTCTTTCAGGAAGTCATGCCGCTGGTGAAACAGGAGTATCCACTCTCGGATAAACGCGAAGACCACGCCGTGGCCGGCCTGTCGATGGGCGGCGCGGAGAGCCTGCGGGTAGGGCTCAATCACATCGACGACTTCGCCTATGTGGGAGGTTTCAGCTCCGCCCCGGTGGGAGGAGTCGACTACGCTTCCGTCTTCCCAGGAATCTCCGAGCAGTCAGCGCCCGGCATCAATGCCCGGCTGCGACTGCTATGGATTTCCTGCGGAACTGAGGACGGCCTGTTCGATGGCAACCAGAAATTCATTGCCTTTCTGAAGCAGAAAGGCCTGCAACCGACCGCCATTCAGACCCCGGGCATGCATGTCTGGACGGTGTGGCGCGACAATCTGTCGCACTTCGCGCCGCTGCTGTTTCAGTCGAAGTGAGGGTCAACCTAGCGCCGGCCTGACTCGCAATCTGCTCATCTTGGCGCTGCCGCACGAGCGGGGCGCGCCTACATTGTGACTTAGCGGATTTACTCGGCGGCGACTGCCGACGGTTGGCCTCCGGTGGCGGGCACAGGTCCGCCGACCAGGCCTAGTGTGCCCAGGGTCGAATCGAAGCTGTAGACCGACACCGAGGATGCTCCCAGGTTGGGCACATACAAGAAATCTGTAGTGCCGCCGGTGGCTGCGACCGTCGCAGTCCCTGCCCGAATCGTCGCTCCCACCGGAGTGGCTCCGGTCGAGATGGAAGATTGCGTGTTGGGGGTAAGGACACCGGTGCCGGTGGCGATTTTATATTCGGAGATCTGGTTGGACAGGCGGTTGACCACAAACAGGAACTTCCCCGACGGGGCCGCGACGATGGCCACGGGCCCGATCCCCGCCGAAAAGGGTGAACCGCCAACCACGGTGAGACTGCCATCCGGGCTGTTCGGATCGTTACAACTGGTCAGGACCTGGTTGCAAATGGCAAAGGCGGAGACGGTGCTGGCGTTACCCACATAGAGAAATCCGCCGTCGGGGGTCATGCCAACCGCCGCAGGGGCAGTGCCAACCGCCACCACCGGGCCCGGGGTCAGCACCCCGGAGCCATCCACCGAGAACTTGGTCAGGGTGCCGTCGAACTGGTTGGCTACGTAGAGGAATTTTCCATCGGGCGTGACCGCCAGCGCGGAAGGACCGGTGCCGCTCGGGGCTCCGGGCGCAGCCACTCGAAACGGCGACCCAGCCACTTCGGCCAAAGTCGTGCCATTCACCGCGAACACCGAAACCGTGCCGGAATTGGGGTCGATCTGCAGGCCCTGATTGGCTACAAAGAGGAACTTTCCGCCTGAATCCATGGCCAGGCTGAGCGGGGTCATTCCGGCGGGTTGGGTGGCGCCGGCTGCGGTCAGGCTGCCGTCTGACTTGACGCTGTAGGCGGAAATGTCGTTAGTGCCGCTGTTGGCGACGAACAGGGCGGTGCCGGAGGGCGCCAGGAGCATGGCCGCAGGGACGCTGCCCGTAGCCACGCCGCCTCCATTCGCAGTCAGCAGGCCCTTGGTCAGGTCAATGCTGAAGGTCGAGACCGACGAATCGCCCTGGGTGGCGACAAACAGGACGCCTGTGCCAGAAGAAGACGATGAAGTGGAGTTATTGCAGGCGCTCAGGCAAAACAGCAAAACTGGAAGCACTATCCCCGCCAGGAACCGGAACCTCGTCCCCATTCTTTTCTGTCTCCCCTGTCCTCTCGCAAGCCTTCCGGCGAGCCACAGAACACTCATGCCGGCAGATCGAGGTCCAAAAGTACCCTCATTTGTGTATCAGGAATAACCCGGAAGAGCAAACCGCGCTGGCTGGTTGGAACCGCTTCGGGGGAAGAAAGTTGCCCGCCCCTTTCGCGCCCGGGATTCTCAATTTGAGCGGCTGGAACCGGTCTCAACCGGCTCGCTTTGTTCAGCCACGCCGGCGGCGCTCGGACTGGCCGGACCCGGGGCCGAGGGCAGCCGAATTTCGACCTGCAGGCCGCCGTCGGGCCGATTGCTGGCCTTGACCGTCCCTCCGTGGAGCCGAACTGCACGCTCGGTGATGGCCAGCCCAAGGCCCACTCCGCCGGTTTGACGACCGCGGGCATCGTCAATGCGATAGAAAGGACGGAAAAGCTTTTCCAGTTCTTCCTCAGGCACACCGGGGCCCGAGTCCGTGATTCGGATGACGGCTTCCGGTCCGGCGCCGCCCTGGCCGCGCTCCAGCACGATCTGCACGATGGTGCCTTCCCGGGTGTAGCGAGCGGCGTTGCGGACGACGTTTTCAATGGCGCTGTGCAGCAGAGTAGGAACTCCCGTGACCAGGCAGTCCTCATTGATGGCGCTCTCTACCCGGCAATTCCGTCCCTGGGCTTCGAAATCGGCGTCGGCGGCGATGCCTTCGATCATTTCCCCCAGGAGGATGGGGGATTTCTGCCGGGCATCGTTCCCGCTGTCGAGCCGCGCGATGGTGAGCAGGCCGCCGATCAGTTCGTTCAGCCGCTCGGCCTCGAGGTCGATGCGTTCGAGCGCGCTGTGGGCTTCGACGCCGGCACGCTGGTGGGCCAGTGCCGAGGCTACGTTCAAGCGAGCCAGCGGAGATCGCAATTCGTGGGAAATATCATTCAGCAAGCGGGCCTGCGCGTTTACGGTCGCTTCGAGGCGTTCCGCCATGGTGTCAAAATCGCGGACCAGTTGCGCCATCTCATCGCGGCGCCGGGCCGCCAGACCTCCTGCCCGTGCGGTCAGATCCCCCGCCGCCAGGCGCTGGGTCGCGGCCCGCAGCCGGACCACCGGGGCGGTCAGATATCGCGCCAGCAGGTAACACACCAGGCCGGAGGAAATGATTCCGATAAGAATGGTCAAGCCGGGAACGCCGCCCGGCCCAAAAGGTCCACTGGGGGGCAGAAACGCCACCAGGATATAGCGCCGCCCGCTGGCCGCAACCTGTACCTGCCGCCGAAAGGGACTGGGGGTTACGCGTTGCCAGAAGTCACGGCGGGGCGGTTCGACCCCTTTTCCCAGCGACTCCGCCCAGCGCGGCAGATCGTGTCCGGAAACATCTTTTCCCTGATCATCCAACAGATAGGCGCGAGTATGCAGCGAGTCGCGCACTTCTTCGAGATAGCGCCGCGCTTCGGTGGGGCCGCTTCGTTCGTAGGTCTGGATCGCCTTGCTGAAGACCGCGGCTTGCTGCGCGTCCCAGGCGGCGGTCTCCCCGTGCTCGCGCATCGCCAGGGTAATCAGGATGGCGAGCGCAAGGAACAGGGCCTGCGCCATCCAGTAGGAAAGAAAAATCTTGAGGAAAAGACTTTTCATGGCCCGCTGCTCCTGACCTTCTCGGCGACGGCTTCCTGCGGACGGGTGAAGATGTATCCCACGCCGCGCACTGTCTTGATGTGGTCGACGCCAGAATCGGAGTCGCCCAGCTTTTTGCGAATCTTGCTGACGTGCATGTCAATGCTGCGGTCAAAGGGCGAGAACTTGCGGCTGAGCACGATGTCCACCAGGCGCTCGCGAGGTACCACGCGACCGGCTTCGCGCAAAAGTACGTGCAGCAGGTTGAACTCCACCGAAGTAAACTCCACGGGCTTGCCTTTTTGCAGGACGGTCCGGGTGGCCGGATCCAGCTCAACTTCACCCACGCGCAGAATCTCGGAGGGCTGCCCGCTGCCCGATCGTTCCGAGGCCCGGGTCCGCCGCAAAATTGCCCGGATGCGGGCCACCAGTTCGCGGGGATTGAAAGGCTTGGGAAGATAATCATCGGCGCCGATCTCCAGGCCGACGATGCGGTCCACATCTTCGCCGCGCGCAGTCAGCAGGAGCACGGGAATTTTTGATTTGTCGCGCAACCGGCGCAGCACTTCGAATCCATTCAAGCCGGGCAGCATTACGTCGAGAACGACCAGCAGGAACTCTCCGTTCAGCGCCTGCTCCAGGCCGCGAGTTCCGTCCGCGGCGGATTCGACCTGAAAGCCCTCGGGCGCCAGATACTCGCCCACCAGGCTGCACAGCTCGACGTCGTCATCGATAACCAGAATGCGGTCCACAGGCTCTATTGTACTTCTACAGCAGCGCTGGTCGCGCCGCGGTAAAGAATTGTCAACCCACCACGGTTTACTCTTTACAAAACTTTACTCCCTTTGACCAACTCTTTACCGCTGCCCTGGCACAGAGCGCTTCTAATAACTCGTAGCATCGACCGTCGCAATGGCAACTGGTCCTGTGTCGCGGGGTCGGAGGAGTCAGAGATGAAGTCAAAATATTTCAAGATCGCAGCAGTAGTCTTAGCGCTGTCCGTAATGGCGGCGATTGCAGTATCGCAAACCGGGAGACACGCCCACATGCGCGGCGATGGCATGTTTGGCGGACCCATGCTGGGTTTTTACGTTCACCAGCTCGACCTTACCGACGCCCAGCGGACGCAGGTGAAGGCCATTATGGCGAAGGAGAAGCCCGCCCTGCAACCGCTCATGCTGCAAATGGCGCAAGGCCACTCGCAGTTACGCGACCTGGTCATGAGCGGCGCCTTCGATGAAGCCAAGGCCCGCGAACTGGCCGGCCAGCAGAGTCAGGTCATGACTGAGCTCGCGGTTCAGCAGGCCCGCATTGCGTCTGAAATGGTGCAGGTCCTGACGCCGGAGCAGAAAACGAAACTGAATGCGCTGATCACCCAGCACGAGCAGCGGATGATGAATCGCATGCAGGGCAAGACGCCGGATTCGACCCAGAACCAGTAAACAATTTCGCTGGTCGCCTGCCCCTTCATCTATCCCAAATCGTATCGCTGGCGACCGGCGATAACCCTAACCCAGATTCGAGATAAGCCAGGTTCGGGAAAAGATACCGTCATGAACGCAGCCTACCTTTACCTGATCGCCTCGAGCTCGATCTTCCTTCTGGGCTGGATTGTGATGCTGCTGGTGGCCTGCGCACTAGCCTTCCGGGGCGATTCAGCCTAACTGGTGTGGTCGCGGGTGACCCGCCCGCGAGAGTCAAACCGACATCAAACGCCGCGGGCGAGTCGCCCGCGACCACATAGGAGCTATGAACCTTGGGCTGGTAGAATGGCATCTACTAGAACCACATGCTGCCCAAGAGCCTGCGTCCACTGTTTCCCTACCTGAAGAAGTACCGCGGCAGCTATTTCATCGGCACCATCTGCGTTTTCATCAATAACGGCGTCTGGATTCTTTTTCCCCTGGTGCTGCGCCGGGCCATCGACGGCCTGCAAGGCGGGGTGACGCGGGAGAAGCTCCTGACTTACTCCCTGGAGCTGATGGGAGTGGCGGCGATCAAGGGCGTTTTCCAGTTTCTCACCCGTTGGATCGTGATTGGCATTTCGCGGGAAATTGAGTTCGACCTGCGCAACGACCTGTTCCGGCACCTGGAGAGCCTTTCTTATTCCTACTACCAGCGCACCCGGACCGGGGACATCATGGCCCGGGCCACTAATGATCTGAACGCGGTGCGCATGTTGCTGGGACCGGCCATCATGTACTCGGCGAACACAATCGTGTTCACGGCGGGCGCCCTGGTTTTCATGCTCTCGATCAGCCCCAAGCTCACCCTATACGCTTTTCTGCCGCTGCCGGTGGTGAGCATCACGGTGCAGTACTTCGGCAAGCAGATTCACGAACGCTTCGAGAAAATCCAGGCAATGTTTTCGGAGATTTCCGCACGGGCGCAGGAGAATTTCTCCGGGGCCCGCGTGATCCGAGCCTACGTACAGGAAGAGCCGGAAATAGCGGCCTTCGAAACTTCCAACCGTGAATACATTAACCGCAGCCTGAAGCTGGTCCGCCTGATGGGCATGCTCTGGCCTACGCTGGAGACCATGCTGGGCCTGGCTATCGTGCTGGTGCTGTGGCTGGGTGGACGCGAAGTGCTGCACGGACGCATGACCCCAGGCGGATTCGTCGCGTTCAACACTTACATGGTGCAGCTGACCTGGCCGGTGATCGCGCTGGGCTGGGTCATTAACATCTTCCAGCGCGGCACCGCGTCCATGGGCCGGATCAACGAGATTCTGGTGGAGCGGCCCGAAATCGAGGATGGACCGGAGGCAAGGGCAGCAAAGGCCGCGGGCGAGTCGCCCGCGACCACACCGATTCGGGGCGAGATTGAATTCCGGGGATTGAATTTTGCTTACAACGGGGTGCCGGTGCTGCACGACATTAATCTGCGCATCCCGGCGGGCAGCAGCCTGGCTATTGTGGGTCCCACCGGATCGGGCAAGACAACTCTGGTGAGCCTTATCCCGCGCATTTACGACGCCGCGCCCGGAACCATCTGGATCGACGGCAAGCCGGTGCGGGAATATCCGCTGGAATCGCTGCGCCGCCAGATCGGGTTCGTGCCCCAGGAAACGTTCCTGTTCAGCGAAACCGTCCGGGAAAACATCGCCTTCGGCAAGGAAGACGCCAGCGACGCGGAGGTAGGTTCGGCGGCCGAGGCGGCCAATATTGCCCACGACATCGAAGAATTTCCCGAGCAGTACCGCACGCTTGTGGGCGAACGCGGCATTACTCTTTCCGGGGGACAGAAGCAGCGCACCGCGATCGCGCGCGCCATTATCCGCAATCCCCGCATCCTCATTCTCGACGACGCGCTTTCGAGCGTTGATACCCACACGGAAGACAAAATCCTCAACCACCTTCGCGAGGTGATGCAGAACCGGACCACGATCTTCATCTAGCATCGCGTCTCGACCGTGCGCAATGCGGACAGGATCGCAGTGCTGCACGCCGGCCGCATCGTCGAGCTGGGCACGCACGACGAATTGCTGGCCCGCAATGGCTACTACAGCGACCTCTACAACAAGCAGCTGCTGGAAGAAGAGCTGGCGGAAGTCTGAGAACAGTCTTCGGTCGTCAGTCGTCAGTCTTCGGCAAAATCGGCTCGGATTCGCTGACGACCGACGACCGACGACTGAAGACTCTCCTCCATGAAGCGTGTACCTAGCGTCGAATTGCTCGATAGCGATTCCGGCACGCCCGCGGAAATTGCCGCTTCGCTCGGCGACCTGCGCCGCATCAACCGCTGGTTCGGGGGTGTGGCCACCACCGCGAACATGGTCGCGCGCGTGGCCCGCGAGGCGAAGCAGTCCTGCCTGTCGCTGCTGGACGTCGCCGCCGGGTCAGGATATGTTGCGGAGACCGTGCGCTGCCGGCTGCAGCTTCGCGGAGTGCGACTGCAAGTCACTCTGCTAGATCGAGCTCCCTCCCATTTGAGAAATGGGAACCGGATGGTGGCAGGCGATGCTCTCCTTCTTCCGTTTCGAGACACTGGTTTCGATTTGCTGAGCTGCAACCTGTTCGCTCACCATCTGTCTCCGCAGGAACTTTTGCGATTTGTCGATGAAGCTCTGCGAGTCTGCCGGGTTGCGGTGTTGATCAATGACCTGGTCCGGCACCCGCTGCACCTATCCCTGGTTTACGCCGGCATGCCGCTCTACCACAGCCGCATCACACGACATGACGCGCCCGCATCGGTGCGCCAGGCGTATACACCGGCAGAGATGCAAACCTTGCTGGCGCAATCGAACGCGGCCCGGGTGGAGATTCATCGTCACTATCTGTTCCGCATGGGAGTCATCGCGTGGAAGCAATGAAGTTGCCTGACGGGCTGCGGTCGTGACTGAAGCAAAGCATCCAAGCATCGCAACGTCGCGGCGTGAGGGCCAGCCATGATGACCGGAGTATGGAACGAGGCTGAGAGCCGAAGGCTAATGGCTGAAGGCTAAGTGAATGCCCTACGATCTCGCAATCATCGGCGGTGGCCCGGCAGGCGCCTCCGCTGCCATTTCCGCCGCCCGCCGGGGCGCCCGAGTCCTGCTGCTGGAACGCGGGCGCTTCCCGCGCCACAAAGTGTGTGGCGAGTTTGTCTCCGCGGAGTCGCTTAGCCTGCTTGCGGACCTCCTCGATTCTGAACATGCTGCCCTGATCCAGGATGCGGTGCGCATTCCGCGCGCCCGGATCTTTCTCGATGGCCGCACCCTGCAGGCCGCCGTGGACCCGCCTGCCGCGAGCATTGCCCGCTTCGATCTGGATGCGGCGCTCTGGCGCTCCGCCATCAGCGCCGGCGTGGATGCACGGCAACAGGCGAGCGTGCAAAGCGTTGCCGGCACCGGTCCGTTCCGCCTCGCTGTTGCCGGCGAAGAATTTGAAGCGCGAGCTTTGGTGAACGCTTCGGGGCGCTGGTCGAACTTGAATCTGGCCCCGCCGGAGAATGGGAGGGCATCCCAGAAATGGCTGGGAGTGAAAGCCCATTTTGCCGAGCCGGCGTCCCAGCCCTCGGTCGATTTGTATTTCTTCGAGGGCGGCTATTGCGGCGTCCAGCCGGTCGCGGTCGCGGACGAAAAGTCTGGGGCCGGCCGGGTGAACGCATCGGCCATGGTGCGCGCCGACGTGGCCAGCTCGCTGCCTGAAGTTTTTGCCCAGCATCCTGCCCTCCGCGAGCGCAGCCGGAACTGGACTCTGCTCAGCGATCCCGTGAGTACGTCGCCGTTGATCTTCCGCAATCCCCAACCCGAGCGCGGCGGCGTTCTCCTGGCGGGCGACGCTGCCGGGTTCGTGGACCCGTTCGTGGGCGACGGAATTTCGCTGGCGCTGCGCAGCGGCTCATTGGCGGCACAGTGCCTCAAGCCTTTTTTTGCAGGCGAGGCTTCCCTGCCCGAGGCCGTATGCCGCTATCGCCAGTCCTATGAGTCGTCGCTGCTGCCGGTGTTTCGCGCGTCCTCGAAGATTCGCCGGATGCTGGTCCTGCCCGGATATGTTCGCCGGCCGGTCCTTTCTATTCTGGAAAATAGCCCAGCCCTCACCAATTACCTGGTGCGCAAGACGCGCTAAAGGAATGTGGGGAGCAATGTGGACGCGAGCGCCCGCGCTCCGGCATCGCCACGAGCGCAACCGGAACGAGGACACTCGATTGACCTCAAACCACGCGGGGACAACCGGCCCGGCCGTCCGGCGGAACGACGCTCCGCTCATTATTGTTTTGGGCTAAAGGCGGTCGAGCTGCGCTCGACCGGACAGCCGAGGGCGGCTGTCCCCACGTGGTTCGTGGCTTGCCTGCAACAGTGATGAGCTTATAGGGGTCCTTCGACTGCGTCATGCGATTCGCCAGCGAATCGCATGCCTCCGCTCAGGATGACAAATCAGAAATAGGACAGCGCAAGAAGATGCCAGGGCTAGCCC
>DASQHA010000226.1:0-5149 GCA_035632335.1 Terriglobales bacterium | reverse complement strand
GCGCCGAGACGCCGCCTCGACAGCCGGCGGGACGCCGGCGCTACTTTTTCGTGTGGCGGAAAGAGATCATGGCTATCGTGAAACTTAAAATCGATGTCTCCGGCACGGTGGGGGATGAGGCCTGGCGCAACCTGCGCCAGTTTGACGAAATTCAGAGCGCCGCCTTCGGCCCCAAATTCGGATCGAGCGGGACCTGCAAGCATGCCGCCGACCAGCCGCACTCCAAAGGGGAGTGGATTGGCGCGGAGATCCGGCTGGAAACGCCGCTGCTGGCGCAATATGCCGTCTCCCACTATCTGGAGCAGGAACGCGTGCTGGATGCGGACGTGGTGGACTAGCCGGGATACCACAGGGGCTGAAGCCATCTCTTAAACTCACCGCGACGCCGACGCGGCCCTGAAGGGCCGCTCTTCCACGGTGGCCCAAACGTCCACGGCATGGGGCTCCGAACGTCCACACCATTGGCTCAGACCCCGTGTGTTGACGCTAAACGCGGGACAAAACTGCATCGGGCCAGGCCAGCATCCGCCATCCGGCGGATTCGGTCCCCCCTCGCGCTCTCGCTGCCGTGTCTTCTGTTATAGTTTTCGTGGATTCAGGCATGTCCGCACTTCCAGATCCTGCTCAGGAAACCTCGTTGCCGGCGACCGAACCCGTTACCCCTCCCGCCAAGCCCAGGATGTCCACCCGCAACCGGCTGTTGTTTTTCGCCACCGGTTGGCTGATCGTGCTCATGCCGTTTCTGTTCTGGTGGAACACCTGGTTCGGACGGCAACTCTCGGACAAGCAGTTAAGCGAGTATCTCCAGGACGATAAGAAGCCGCGCCACATCCAGCATGCGCTGGTGCAGATCGGCGAACGGGTGACGCGTCACGACCCTGGGGTCGTGCAGTGGTATCCGGAGGTGGTACGGCTGGCGTCGTATCCAATTGAGGAAGTGCGCAACACCGACGCCTGGGTCATGGGCCAGGATGTAACCAGCAAAGAAGCGGCCAGCGCCGGGTTCCACCAGGCGCTTCTGAAAATGCTGGGGGATTCTTCTCTCCTGGTGCGGGGCAATGCGGCGCTCTCCCTGGTGCGCTTTGGCGATGCCACCGGCAGGCCGGATATCGTCGCCCTGTTGCAGCCGGCGAAGGTAACGGCGCCCCAGGCGGGAAAGATCACAGATGCCAGCACGGTGGGAACGCCCATCCATCAGGCCGGAATCGTCGCCAAGATCGAGTCCGCGGGACAAACGGTGGAGGTGCGCTCGCCTATAAACGGACGCCTGCGCAATCTGTCGGTGCAGCCCGGGCAAACCGTCGCCGCCGGAGATCAAATCGCGACCCTTGATCCGGGGATGGACCAGGTTTGGGAAGCTCTGCGCGCGCTATATCTGATTGGCCAACCCGAGGATATTCCTGCCATCCAACCCTACGAACGGGCGCTGCCTGAGATTCCCGACCACGTGCGCCAACAGGCGGTGGCAACCGAGCGGGCGATACGGGAACGCAGAAAGTAGTCGGGCGCTCGCGTTTGGAAATCCTGCGAGCTGCGGTTCCACTGTTTTTACAACTTCAGTTGTCGGTTTTTAGTTCCCGGTTCTCAGGTTTAGAAGGGCATGACGCCGACTTCTTTTTCTATCTCGGCGGTGTCGACCATCACGATTGCATCCCAGGGGCAACCATCGAGGAAGGAGCCGTCCGGACCCTTGCTGGTGCATTTATTGCAGCCGATACAGAGAATGGGGTCAACCTGGATGCGGCCGAAGGGAGAATTGGACTCATCCGGGACCCAGAACATACAGTCTTCAACCGGGCAGTATTCCACGCAGGCCGGTGAACCGGCGCAGCCCGTGCAACATTCGGTGATTACGGCCAGTTCTTTGGGTTTTTTCTTGCGCGGGGTCAACAGGCCCTTGGACCTGGGTTCGTGTTTGAACTCGTCGGGCACCATCCCGACGATCCCCCTGAGCGGTTCTTCAGGCATCGAAGGAATTATAGCTCAAAGGCGGCGTCAGACGACCGCTTTGTTCATCTGTCACATCGCTCTGCGGGGTTTCTGGTATAGTGGCCTTCCAGCCCCTAGAAACCAGTTATTATCCCGGCTCCCTGTTTTTAATACTCAAACGAAAAGGGGCGGAAGGAGCAGCATTCATGGCAGGAAAAAGTTTGAACCGCGTCACGCTTATCGGCAACCTGGGTAAGGACCCCGAGGTGAAATTCACCCCCAGCGGCACGCCCGTGGCCAAGATCGCTCTGGCCACCAACGAGCGTTTCAAGGACAAGAACGGCGAATGGCAGGACCGCACCGAGTGGCACAACGTCGTGCTCTGGCAGCGGCTGGCCGAAATTGCCGGCGAGTACCTGAAGAAGGGCGGCAAGGTGTACATCGAAGGCCGCCTGCAAACCCGCTCCTGGGATGACAAGCAGACCAACCAGAAAAAGTACATGACCGAAGTCGTGGCCAGCGACCTGATCCTGCTGGGCGGGCGCGGCGAAGGCGGCGGAGATTTCGCGGGCAGCTCACGCGGCGCGGCCGCGGGCGGAAACAATTTCGATCAGCGCACGCCGGAAGCGGAACCGGCGGCCGCTTCATCGCCGATCAGCGACGAAGATATTCCGTTCTAGAAGGCAGCTTTCAGCTGTCAGCTCTCAGTGCGTACCCATCTTTGCGTGCTCTTGGCGCAAAGGTGGGAGCGGTTTCCGGCGAATCTATGAACCGTCCCATCACAGCAGCTCTGCTCTGCCTGGTTCTTTCCCTCGCTCCCTCTGCCTTCGCCAGGCATCACCACCGCCACAACGACTCCGAGGCAGGGACGGGGAATTTCGACTACTACCTGCTGGCGCTTTCCTGGGCGCCCAACTACTGCGCCGGTCATCCCAGCGACCATTCCAGCGAATGCAGGATCGGCGGACACACCGCGTTCGTGCTGCACGGACTGTGGCCCCAGGCCAACAGCGGGGCGCCGCCCATGTCCTGCTCCAACGCGCCTCCGGTGGCGGCGGAAACGGTCGACCACATGCTCAACTACATGCCCAGCCGCGGGCTGATCCAGCACGAGTGGCAGGAACATGGCACCTGCAGCGGACTTTCGGCCCAGGACTATTTTGCCAAGGCCGAGCAGGCATTCAGGAATGTGCATGTGCCGGAGCCATACCAGAAAGTGGACCACGAGCTGCAGCTCAACGTATCGGATTTAGAAAAGAGTTTTGCGGATGCGAACCACGCTCCGCCGGAGGCGTTCCGCGTTTCCTGCCATGCCGGCGCGCTGGTCAGCGTGGAGGTCTGCGTGGACAAGAACCTCCAGTATCAGAGCTGCACCCGCAGCGTGCGCGAATGTCCGGTCAACCAGGTGGACATGCGGCCACCGCAATAGAAGAGGACGCGACCATGCCAGAAGATCTTGCCAGCCAGACCTGTGTTCCCTGCCGCGGCGGCGTGCCTGCGATGAAGGGGGAGGAACTGCGACAAATCCAGCAACAGGTCCCGCAGTGGAAGGTGGTCAATGAACACCACATCACGCGGACGTTTACCTTTCCCGATTTCAAGCAGGCGCTCGCCTTTGTAAACCGGGTGGGGGAGGTTGCGGAACAACAGGGGCATCATCCCGACATCCTGCTGACCTGGGGCAAAGCGGAAATAACGATCTGGACACACAAGGTCGACGGCCTGACTCGCAGCGATTTCATCATGGCAGCCAAGATCGATCAGCTTTCGCCGGCATGATCACAGATCACGTGGGGACAGCCGCCCCCGGCTGTCCGGCTGAGCGAAGCTCAGCGTGATTTCCCGCGGGCCCATCCCTACACATTCTGGCACGGGCTCCGTCACGAGCTAACGTCAGCCGCGACTGCGGCTGGATTTCCCCACCGCATCGCCCACACCCACAACAGCGCAGGCAGAATCATGATCAGCCCGGTGGTGGACGCCACGACACGGGCCGACACTCCGCGATCAAGAAAGAATCCGCAGACGTACGCGCCTACGGCGATGGTCAGCATGGAGAAACCGAGATCGGCGGAGAAGACGCGGCCGCGGAAGCGGTCTTCGGTGTTGAACTGCAACAGCGTGGTCGAAAAGACCCAGACGGTGGAGCCTCCGCAATGGGCCAGCATAATCCACAGGCATGCCACCCACACATTCGGCGCCAGGCCAAGCCCCAGATAACCGGCTCCGATGGTGAGATAGCCGAAAAGGATACCGAGCCGCAGCCGCGCATCCGAGTGGCCGGCCCAGCGCGCGGAAAACAGCGGACCCATGATGGCGCCAATGCCACGGGCTCCGAGCAGCAGGCTCATGCCCAGCATGGCGCCGCGCTGCGGATCGATTCCGCGCAGGCGCACATGGAAATACTGGAGGCCCATGACGGTAAAGAGCACCCAACTGGGGCCGATCATGAGCTCGCCGGCCTTGGCAAATACCGCAGCCAATAATCGGCGGTCTCGAGCCACGTAGCGCATGCCCTCCACTACGGGTGAAAGGTCGATCGCGTCCCGCAGGCGCAAGGGCGCTGCCTCCTGGGCATGGGGTTCGGTAAAACTCATGCCGCGAATGAGGATGGCCGAAGCCAGAAATGACAAGGCGTTGAGCACGAACACGGCATCGCGTCCGAACAGAGCCGCTACTACTCCTCCCACGGACGCGCCGATCAGCAGATTCACCGACCAGGTCGCCGAGGAGAGAGTATTGGCCACCAGCACGTCTTCCCGGGGAGTAATATTCGGCACCACCGCGGTGCGGGCTGGCTCGAAGAACGCGGCCATCAGCGTCTCGAGCAGCAACAGGGGGTAGACCAGCCACACGGTGGAACGGGAGCGGACCAGCAACATGGCGAAAACGATGACCATGCGCACCAGGTCGGCTGTGATCATGACTCGCTTGCGACGCACGCGATCGTTGACCACGCCGGCCGCGGGACCGATAAAAGTCTGGGGAAGCACCTGCAGGACCAGGGCCAGCGCCACCGAACTGGCGCGCCCGGTCAGTTGCAGCAGCAGGCTGTAAATCGCCAGGGTGTAGAACCAGTCGCCGATTTCGCTGACGACCTGGGCCAGCCAAAGCCGCCGAAAGTTGCGGTTGTGGCGCACCAGCCGCAGATAGGCGGACAGCGAGATCGAGGTGGCGGCGCGCTCGGGTTGCGGATCCATGGTTCGGCGTCGGACGTCAG
>DASQHA010000225.1:0-11878 GCA_035632335.1 Terriglobales bacterium | reverse complement strand
ACGATCACCAGCACCAGGAGCGGGATGTGCCGGATGGAGCGCAAAGCGGCCGGGATCGTAGCCAGCAGGAGCAGGAGATTCCGCAGCCGCGGGCAACGCGGGGATACGGCCAGGCCGGCGATGAGCGCCAGCAGCATGAGCAACAGCGGCAGGTACGTGGGATCGTGAAAGTCTGGTGAAAACCATTCGTGGATGAAGCGATGCATGGCAGCCGAGCGCAAGGTCTCAAACGGATACCAGTAAATTCGAAGGCCGTTGGGGTTCAGCGCGACCAGCGCCAGGCATAGCGCAAAGGCCATGGCCAGCCGCTTGAGGCGCGGCCAGGAATTCTGCCACGGCTCCCGGCCCATCGCTGCTTCCAACGCTTCGCCCAGCAGGAACAAAGCGATGAAAGCTAACCCGATGGGATATCCCGCATGCAGATTGACCCACAACAGCATCAATGGCGCGGTCCACCACAGGATTTTCGGCCGTCCTTCCGAGCGGTCGAGCAGCAGCAGAAAAATACTGGCCAGCAGGAACGAAAACATCTGCGGACGAACTCCCCAGGTAGAGGCGCACGCCACCGCGCCCCAAAGCGTCATCAGGGCGGCAAGGTAGGGGCGGCCCGGTGAACGCAGAAAAATCAGAAGGAAGGCGGCCGAGATGACAGCCGCAAAAGACACGATAAGTCCGCCGAATCCCGCCAGCCGATAGACGCCGAACAGCAGGATTTCCGAGAGCCACTCATGGTTGATCCAGGGCTGGCCGAAACGGGTAAACGAATAGGGATCGGTGTGAAACAGGCTGTGATTCTGGAGGATGAGTTGACCGGTGCGAAGGTGCCACCAGACATCCGGGTCGGCAACGCCGCGCGCCGCCATGGCGAACACGCCGAGAGCAAGAATAACGACGCAGAGCCTGCGGGTTTGCAGCAGATTGGTCATTCGGTGGTTCAGAGCAAACCGATTGTAGCGCCCGGTGGCGGGTTTCCCCACAAGACCCGACTCATCTCCAAAGGCGTGCGCGCTTTATCTTGTGGCAGCCTCGAGGGAGGTGGTCGCGCAAATGAAGCACTCTCGCCATGGCAACCGCAGCTGCGGCGGTTGTCGTTGCCCTGGCGTCACTGCTGGTTGTCCGCGTGGTAAGGAGACAATTTCGCCAGTCCCGGTTCATTGGGTTCGAGAAGCCACACTCGCCGGCGCTCAAAATACCGAATCAGTTCCTGATTGCGATCTCCCATATCTTGCGCCCAGACGACGTTCGCCGCATCAATGTCAGCCCGGTTGTAAACCCATTCGTGAGTCGGATCGTGACTGGAACTGTAGCGGACAATGACGAGCTGCTGACCGCCTGAACGCCCTAGGCGATCCAGGATTTCGGCGCGTTGCCAATGCCAGGGATAAGGACCGTGATTCCGCGGTACTTTGAGATATTCGGCGCGGATGTTGAACAGACACACGGCAAAACACGCGACGCCGATGATCGGGACGAGCCCGCGGCCCACACTATTGCCCGCCCGCTTCCACTGTCGCAGGTGACGCAGTCCTTGAATCACGACGGCATAAACCACGCAGGTCAGGGGAGCAAAATAATGGGGCTGGTGCCAGGCCTCAACGGCTAAGCCGGCGAGAGTAACGATCGCAGTGATCAGCAGGATCTTCATGCGCCGATCGCGAACGATGCGAGGCGAGGCGAGCAGCGCAAGCGGCAGTACAGGGCCCAGAAAAAACAACCACAGGATTTCCAGCTTGGCCCATTCTTCCCCTGCCAGTCCTCGAATAGTACGAGTTTTCAGATACCTGGAAACTTCCCAGTCCGCATAAAACTTCCGCATTTCGGCGTTGCGGTACTCCGGCGCCGGACGCAGTTGCTGGCCGAGAAATAACGGCGCGATGGCGTAGGTTCTGCGATTCAACGCTTCCGGCATCTCGAAAGCGTGGCCGGTAACGCGCCAGTTATAGTAGCCAGTTGCAACTGCAGCCGAGCCAAGGACCAGAGCAAGAGGCAGTGCTATCCGCGTCCAACGAGACCGCGTTGGCTGCTGCCGCAACCAAAAGGCCAGCGACAATCCCACTGGAAGACTGAACAGAAAACCTTCAAAGGGCCGGCTGTTTGCCAGTATGGCCAGGCCGAGGCCCATGATCACGGCGTCGCGCGGTCGTTGCCTTCGCAGAATGCGCGCATAGGCGCCAAGAACCAGGGCTCCCGCGGTTGCCGCGACTGCGCCGCCCCAATATGAGTTCATCCAATAACTCGAGATGCCTTGTCCCATCAGGCACAGCAGTCCTCCAAAGAGCGCCCACCCCGGAGGAAACCATGCCTGCAGCATCCAGGTGACCGCGGCGCACATGGCGCCCACGCTCAACCAGACTCCGAGCCAGGGGATGCCGGCAATAACCTGGCCCGCAGCGAGTGCGAGACCTTGTGCCGGCGGGTACATGGACATGTAAGTCGGCTGCTGCAGGATGTGCTCGCTCTCGAAATGCATCCACATGGGGTGGGGAGGATTGGTCAGGCGGCCAGCCGCGAACGTATCCGCTGCCAGCAGATAGCTGAACTCATCCTGGAAATGCGGCTTGGGTATCGGCAGAACAGGCAGGAGACAGGCGCGAATCGCGAGCGTAAGCCCGCCCACCAGCATCACCGTGAGAGTGCGCTTTCGCGCCAGGAGGTTCAGGGTTTGCCGGCAGCGGAGAAGAGCGGACGCTATCAGGGGCAAGGTGACTGTCAGCCTTGAGGATTCAAGTCTTGCGATTTGCGAACCGGCGCATTATAACGCTCGTCCGCCGACAGCGTTCTGTACTGGTGGGAGTGGCTGAATTTGTGCCCATTTCCTTCGGCGACGGCGTCGTGCTGAGCTGGCGAAGCATCCGCCGTGGAGCTCATGTGGTGGAGCTCATATGAAAGACGGCCATTGTGCGCGGCGCGCAAGATCCTTCGGGACTAAAGTCCCTCAGGATGACGCCGCTGAGGGGTTGGACGACATCTAAATCGCCCGTTCCGCAGTCGGCTCCGCGACTGTTCTTGCGGTCAGCGCGATTGCCGTCCCGGCCGCAAACATGGCCACCGCAAGCACCATCAAATTCATCTCCCGCAACCAAAACTGAAGGACCGCGTACAAGGGCGTCGAGAACAGAGCTACCAGGGACGCGCCCAGGATGCGGCGCGCCGGCCCCACGATTTCGCCTGCGACGATGGGTTCCGCGACCAGCAGGACAGCCAGCATCAGCACGCTCAGATCGTGCACCAGAAGGTGGTAGCCAACCATGGTCGTGATCGTCACACACAGAGAAAAACCAAGCACAAACCGGCGACCTGATTGGACTCGCCACCAATGCGCCGCCAACGCCACCAGCGCAATCGAAAGCGCGATGATCGCCAGCGCAGCCGGCCGGCCGGCCAGGTGGAGCGATCCGGCAAACAGTCCGCGCAGGGTCGGCATATCCTGCGGATAGATGCCGGCTCGGGCGCCGCTGCGACTCAAACCCAGCACAAACCCGGGATACGCCATGAGGCCATTCCAGCCCACCACTGCCGCCGAGGCCAGGAGCAATCCGAAAGCGGTCATGACAAACCCCGCAACCGCTCTCCACTGACTCCTGAGCAACAGCACCAGCACAAAAGGCAGGACCAACTGAAATTTAAAAAGCGCCAGGCCGAGACATATTCCAGCGACAAAAGCGCGTCCCGTGGCCAGGGCCGAGAACGCGAGGCCGTAAAGAAAGAGCACCAGGATTGAATCCTGCCCCTGCAGCAACGCGATGATCAAAGGGAAGAAAGCGAACATGGCCAGCAGCGGCAGGCCCGGTAAGAGACGGTGCAAGGCGGGCAGACGCGGGCGAAGCAAAATCCAGAAACCCAGAATGAGCGCAAGGTTAAACATCGCCCAAACCAGGTACGCGGCGACATAGGGCAGGCCGGCCAAAGGGGCGAACAGTAAAGCCTCGAACGGCGGATGATTGAAGGGAAGAGGATTTTCGCGGTGCTTGACCTCGGGGGCAAACTCCCGCTGGATCGCGGATTGCGTTTCGAGATCATAAAGTTGCCTGCCATGACCCTGGATGATGCATTTCCCCGCGGTATAGAAAATCGTAAAGTCCGGATAGCCGGTTGCAATTTCTCGCCGCAACCTGAAAAACATCCACGCATGCAGGACAATCATTGCCGCCAGAAAGATGACAAGAAAAGGTCTGAGCGACGAGCCATCAAGCGCGCGCGGAGGCAAAAACATAGGTGGGAGTATAGCCGTTGTTACCGCCGCTGGTTCTCCAGGTGTGGGTCGGACACTCCTGTCCGACGCCTTTGACTTTGCTCTTGCTGGCGACCTTCAGAAAAACCTGCAACATGCAGAAGCTGGGTTAAACACAAAACCAAACCGAGAACCAAAGTCAAAAACCAAAGACAAAACCAAAGACAAAACCAAAGTCAAAGGCGTCGGACAGGAGTGTCCGACCCACAGCACCAATCCTGCCAGATCAACACTCTGCGCGGTCAAACTGGCGAAGCAATATCACCACGAGCATTGGCAGGTAGATGAACAGGACGGTGTACCTCCCCACTTCCGCAAAGCTGTGCGGGATGTGGTACCAGCGCCAGATGCCGGCGCCCCAACTCAGGGCGGCGGTGAACAGAATCTCGCGCCGGGATTTGGGAATCAGCCACAGGATAAAAGCGTCAAAGAACCAGCGCTGTGGCATCAGGGCCGTCAAGACCAGGAACCAGGCATCCCGATCGCGATAGCGCCACAGGGCCAGCGCCAGCAACGGCCCGGGCAGGACCAGCAGCGGAAAGAAATGCTCGTAATTCTTCGCCTGCCCCAGCCAAGGCAGCGGCCAGCGCGGCATTGCGATCAGGGTGATCAGGACGACTGCCACGCAGGCCACCACGCCGCGCCGGCTCAAATGGGTCAATGCTACCGGCAATCCCAGCTGGGGCTTGGCCATGGTCACGGGCAGTAGAAGAGGGAAGAGCGCGCCGGCGAAGATCAGCGTCGACCACTGCACCGCCAGCAATCCTCCCCAGTACGGATAGGCGAGGAACACAAGCAGGTAATGATATCCGTGGCGGGTGAGGCCGAAGGCCAGCAGGGCAGAGCTGACGCCGTAAAACAATGCACCCGCGACTTCCGGCCGCAAGCCGACAAAGGGCAGCGCAAAAAACGCCGCGGTCAGGGGATATTGTTCGAGCGGCGTGTCGTAAGGATTTTGTCCCGCCAGCAGACGCTGGGCGGCGTGAATGGCCCAGCCGAAATCGCCGGCGCCCTGGTGGAAATGCAGCAGTAAAAAATGGCAGAACGCCGCGCTTGCCACTCCAATCGCCGCGGAGATGCAGATTCGCAATCGCAACCGAAGTTCGCTCGCATAAGTTGTAACATGGAGCGGCTTTTGTTTCGTTAACCACGATTGCTCAAAGACTCCAGACTCGGGCTGCTCCTGGCGCTGCTGTTTGCCGGAAGCATGTGGTTCTACGTGCAGCGCGTACTGGTGCCCTACCAGAAAGCCGACGCGGCGGCCCACGCACGGCCGCGCGGCAACCTGTCCGATCTCTATCCGCGCTGGCTGGGAAGCCGCGAGTTACTGCTGCGCCATCGCGACCCGTACAGCGCCGAAGTTACGCGCGACATCCAGGCTGGATATTACGGCCGCCCGCTCGATCTCAAACGCGCCGGCGATCCCGGAGTTGACGAACCCAAGGATCAGCAGGGCTTCGCTTATCCGCTGCATGTGGTCTTTCTGCTGGCGCCGACTATCGGTTTGCCGTTTCCTGAAGTCCAGGCCGGCTTTCGCTGGCTGCTCATCGTCCTGACGCTGGCGAGTATCTTTCTTTGGTTGCGAGTGTTGCGCTGGCGGCCTTCGGCCACGGTCACCGCGATCCTGATCGTCCTGACCTTTGGCAGCTACGCCGTGGTGCAGGGAATCAAGCTGCTGCAGTTGACTCTGGTGGTAAGCGCCCTGCTTGCAGGCTGCGCCGCGGCGCTGGTGGCTGGATATTTCTCTCTCGCGGGCTTCCTGCTGGCTCTTGCCACCATTAAGCCACAACTCGCGCTGCCAGTAGCGGGCTGGCTGCTGCTGTGGGCGGCCAGCGACTGGCGCCGGCGTCAGCTCTTTGTCTGGAGCTTCGCGCTGACTGCGGCAATTTTTCTGGCCGCGTCGGAGTACATCCTGCCGGGGTGGATGAAGGAATTTCGCAACGCGGTGGCCGCCTATCGCCAGTACACCGGCGGCGCGGGTTCGCTGCTCGACGTGCTGACCACGCCAGCGCTGGGGAAAATCCTGGCCGCCGTGGCGGTGCTCGCGGTTGTGATCACGGGGTGGAAGGTCCGGCGCGCGTCCCATGATTCAGAGGCATTCAGCACCATGCTGGCGCTGGTTCTGACCGTGACCCTGGTGATCGTGCCCAGCTTCGCGCCTTACAACCAGGTGCTTCTGCTGCCCGCGGTATTTCTGATCGCAAACTCGTGGAAAGATTTGTGGGGCCGGGGCGGCCCGACTCGCATGGCATGTGGACTGGGGTTGCTGGTGGTGGGCTGGCCCTGGTTGGCGTCCTGCGGATTGATGCTGGCTTCGCGCTTTGTATCCCCGAGCTCGCTTCAAAAAGCCTGGACCGTACCGCTATATACCAGCCTCGGCATTCCGCTGGTTGTCTTGGGATTGCTAAGTCTCTGCGCCGGGGATCGATTGCAGACCTCTTCCAGAATCGGATAGTCCAGCGGCGTCATCCTCAGGGACGCGAAGTCGAAGGGATCCGGCGGGCATCGGCAGCAAGACAAGGGCAAAGGGTGTTTCTGCTTCACGCTAGATCCTTCACGGCCTGAAGGCCGTTCAGGATGACGCCAGTGGGCAGGGAGAGATTTCAAACTGAGCTACTACTAAGAGTCGCCCGGCGATTCGGGCGTTCCCAGGCTTTGCTAGACTGGGCTGGCCATGAGCGTAATCGATGAAGTTCTCGAAGCCAACGAAATCTACTCGCGCACCCACGAGTTGCGCCGCCTGACTCCGCGGCCGGCGCGCAAGCTTGCCATTCTGACTTGCATGGACACGCGGCTTTCCATCCGCACTTTGGGGTTGACGACGGGAGACGCGCACATCATCCGCAACGCGGGCGGCATTGTGACCGACGACAGCTTGCGTTCGCTGCTGGTATCGCACTACCTGCTGGACACCCAGGAAATCATGGTCATCAACCACACCGATTGCGGCCTGATGCACGCCAGTGAGGAGGAGTTACGCACCAGAATCCAGAACCGCACAGGTACCGCAGCCATCGCGCCGGCATTCTTCTTTGCCTTTCAGAATATCGAGGAGAACGTGCGTCACCAATTACAGAAACTGCGTACCCATCCCTGGATTCCGAAGGAGCTCTCGGTGCGAGGATTCGTCTATGACGTGAGCAGCGGCCGATTGCGCGAAATTGAATAGTTCCCCGGACGGTTATCAGGTATGGGAAGCACCGTCTGCTGGTGAAGACACTCGTAAATAGTGTCAGGACGCTGAACCGATATAGCAGGCATTGTTGAAGAAACAAGGCGTTTACACTACTTGTTGCTGGAGTTCTTTCGCAAGACCCTCTTTCTCCCTCAAGCTGCGCCGGCCTTGCATTGGGCGGCGATCACAGGTTAGTCTTCTCCCACGCGGCGGCCATAGACGTTTCGGAGGATGAAATGAACCTCAAAATCGAGAAACGCCAGGTCGGAGGCGTCACCGTGGTTTCGTGTCAAGGCCGCATCATGTTTGGAGATGAGGCCAATGCGTTGCGCGATTTTCTCAAACAGACTTTGGCTGAAACGCCGCGCATGGTCCTGAACCTCTCCGCCGTGACCTATATTGATAGCGGCGGCCTGGGGACGCTGGTTGGGGTATATTCCTCGGCGCGCGCGGCGGGGGCCGAAATCAAGCTCACGGGCCTGGGCCAGCGCCTGCACGACGTGCTGCAGATTACCAAGCTGGCAACCGTTTTTGAGGCGTTTGACAGTGAGCAGGAGGCCCTGGCCGCCATCGGCCGGGGGGCCGCTTGAGCTTTGGAAAGTACGCTTCCCGGCGCCAGTTCGAGGCGGGAAGGCAGCATCGAACTTCCTGTCTGCCGGAGTCGATTCTGCTGCAGTAATAATTTAAGAGCAGACCAGCCAAATGACTTATCCACCCATAACAGGCCCAATTTCGTCCCCGGGGTCGGGAATTTTTCCTACCCTGGTGTTCGTGCAGGGCAACGATCAGCGCACCATCAACCTCGACCATACTCCGTTCACGGTGGGTCGTAAGGTCGATAAGGACCTGGTCATCGCCGACCCTCGCGTCTCCCGCGACCACGCTTTGATCACTTCCGAGGACGGGCAGTTCTGTGTGGTGGACCAGGGCAGCAAGCACGGAACTTTCGTCAACGGCGAAAGAATCCAGCGCAAGACCCTGGAGCGGAACGACCGCGTCGAGTTCGGGGTGCGCGACGTCTCTTACGTCATTTTCCATCCCCACCATGCCAGCTCCAACACCGCCCGCGAATTCCTCAGCCAGATTTCCGGGATCCAGATTTCGACCGACACAACCGACCTGGAAAAGCTGACGCTATTCCTCGAAGCCGCGCGCAAGCTGAACACCACCGGCGTGCTCGACGAGATCCTGGTGACGCTGCTCGACGCCACCCTGAAACTCACCCGCGCCGAGCGCGGCTACGTCTTCATGCGGGACGAAGAGAACAACCTGCGTCTGGCTGCCGGGCGCAACTCCAAGGGCGAACCCCTGCTCGATGACACCACCATCTCTCACTCCATTCTGGATGAAGGAGTGAAATCGAATTCGGAGTTCGTGATTACCGATACCAGCCAGTCGCTCGACCTGGCCGGCCGGCACAGCATCGTGGCCTACGATCTGCGCACCGTGATCTGTATTCCGCTGCGCAAGCCGCAAGTGCAGACCACGCGGGACACGGCTGCGGTTCCGGTCGAAAGCTCTGCCGAGGTGATGGGAGCTCTTTATGTGGACTCGCGCTTCGCCTCGCGCGACATATCGAGTGTGAGCAACGATATTCTGCGGGCCATCGCAACCGAAGCTGCCTCGCTGATCGAGAACGCCCGCCTGGTGCAGGCCGAAGAAGCCTCCCGCCGTTACCAGCAGGAACTTTCCATCGCCGCCTCCATTCAGCAGGGGTTGATGGCGGTGACCATTCCTGAGGTTCCCTTTGCCACGCTGCGGGGCCGAAATCTTTCCTGCAAGGAAATCGGGGGCGACTTTTTCGACGCGGTCAACACCGAGGAAGGCCTGGCCGTGGTGCTGGCGGACGTCAGCGGCAAGGGAGTCTCAGCAGCGTTGCTGGCTTCAACCCTGCAGGGCATGATCTTTTCCCAACTCACCGCCGGGAGACCGCTGATCGATATTGTAGTCGCCGCCAATCGCTTCTTCACTCACAAGCATATTGGTGAGAAGTACGCCACGCTGATCATCGCGCGCATCCGCCGGGATGGGGAACTGGAATATGTCAACTGCGGCCATGTGCCTCCACTGCTGGTTTGCAATAAAGAAGTAATTCGTCCACCGCACGGCAATCTGCCGGTTGGCTTGCTCGCCGATGCCACATATGAGAGCGACCACGTCAGCCTGCACGCCGGAGATCGCCTGATATTGGTGACCGACGGCGTCACCGAAGCGGAAAACGCGCGCGGCGACTTTTTTGAAGATTCGCGCCTGGAAGCCGTGGCCGCAAAGAGCGCAACCCTGGAAGATATTTTCGGTGCGGTAGCGAATTTCTGCGGCGGCACTCCCCTCAGTGACGATTGCACGGTCGTCGAACTGGTCTATTCCGGTTAGAGTAGCTGCCTGCTCTCAGTAGATTCCCGGCCTCAATGAGCCTGCCTGCATCTCCTGTCGTGGTACAGCTTGCCGCAACCCGGAGGCCAACCCGGTGAAGAAGTCTGTCTTGCGGCCGCAATGCCCCAGGCCGCGACTGGGAAGCCGCCGCGCAACCGCTATATAACACTTTTTTGTTCCAATCCGACAAACCTGATGTATTCTTTCCCGCCATGAACTTCACCTTGCTTGACTGGACAGCCATCGTCCTTTATCTCGGCATCACGCTTGTGTTGGGCCTTTATTTCCGTTCGCGCTCGGGCAAAAGTGTCGACGACTATTTTGTCTCGGGGCGCAACGTTTCCTGGTGGCTGGCCGGCACTTCGATGGTGGCCACTACCTTTGCCGCCGACACTCCGCTGGTGGTCACCGGCCTGGTCTACACCCAGGGCATTGCCGGGAACTGGTTGTGGTGGGCGTTCCTGCTTTCCGGGATGATGACGGTGTTCCTATTTGCCCGTCTGTGGCGCCGTTCCGGACTTCTGACCGACGTGCAATTTGCCGAGATGCGCTATACCGGAAAGCCGGCTGCGTTTCTGCGCGGGTTTCGCGCCATCTACCTCGGCCTGCTGATGAACTGCCTCATCCTGGGATGGGTCACCAAGGCCATGACCAGCATCGTGGCGGTGACCCTGGCCGTGAGCGACCGCAAAGCGCTGGCCATCTGCGTGCTGTTTTTGATTCCATTCACCGGCCTTTACGTCGCGCTGGGTGGACTGTGGGGCGTGCTCTGGACCGACCTGTTTCAGTTTGCCCTGAAAATGGCGATTGTCATTGGCGTGGCATGGTACGCGGTGTCCGCGGCCGGCGGCATGAACGCCCTGCTGGGCCGCCTGGCCCAGATGCGGACCGCCGCCGGCCCCGGCGCCGGCGATCCCACGTCTTTCTTTCCCGATTTCTCCCGGCCGTTCTCCCAGGAAGGCCTGTGGCTTCTGCCCGTCATAACCTTTGTAGTGAATATCGGATTGCAGTGGTGGGCGTTCTGGTATCCCGGGGCGGAACCCGGTGGCGGCGGCTACATCGCACAACGCATCTTCAGCGCGAAAGATGAAAAGAACGGTCTGCTGGCGGTGCTCTGGTTCAACGTCGCGCACTATGCGCTGCGTCCCTGGCCCTGGATCCTGACCGCGCTGGCGGCGGCGGTCCTGTACCCGCACCTGGAACATCCCGAAACCGGATACATGCTCGTGGTAAGTCAGCATGTGCCGCCGGCCTTGCGCGGCATCGTGATTGCCGGCTTTATGGCTGCCTTCATGTCCACCATCGCGACCCAGTTGAATTGGGGCGCTTCCTATCTGGTGTCTGACTTCTATCGCCGCTTCATCAAGCGCGACGCCGACGACAAACACTACGTCTTGATCTCCCGCCTGGCCACGGTGGTGCTGGTGATCGCGTCCGCGGGTGTTTCGGTTCTGCTGTCTGACATTCGTTCGGGATGGCAGGTGGTGCTCGAAGTGGGCGCCGGCACCGGCGGGGTTTACCTGCTGCGCTGGTACTGGTGGCGCATCAATGCCTGGAGCGAAATCTCAGCCATGGCGACCGCGCTGGTCGTGACCATCTGGCTGCGCTGGTCTTTGCCGTTTTCCGGGACCAATCCCGTGGTTTTTGCCAAGACCGCGTTGACCACTACTTTCATCACCACTCTGGTCTGGCTGGTCGTCACCTACCTGACCAAAGCCGAGCCGGAAGAAGTCTTGCTAAAGTTCTACCGCAGCGTTCGGCCGCAAGTAACGGGTTGGAAGCCGGTTGCCAGCCTGGCTCCCGACATCCAGCCCACTCGCGACCTGGGCAGCAACCTGCTTTCCTGGGTTCTTGGCTGCGTGATGGTCTATCTTGCGCTGTTCGGATTGGGCCATGTGCTGATCGGGCCGTTCTGGGAGGGGGTAGGACTGCTGGCGGTATCTGCGATTTGCGCCGGGGTGCTCTATTCAAACATTTCCCGCAGCTGGGGCGCGGAGGCCGCCTCCTGATCTGTCCTGCTGATCTATCCCACTGATTTGTCATCCTGAGCGGAGTGAGCCGATTCGCTTGCGAATAGGCCCACGGAGTCGAAGGACCCC
>DASQHA010000224.1:0-78806 GCA_035632335.1 Terriglobales bacterium | reverse complement strand
CATCCGGAAATGGCAGCGCCCCGGACTTGGCGCCGGAGTCCACCGAAGCAGTCGCCAAACCTTCCTGAGCTGCACTCCTGGCAAAGTTGCGGTTTCCCCACCACGCGCCATAGAATCAAAGAGCAGGAATTTTCCCGCCCCAAGAACACCGCAAGGAGAGATGGCCGAGTGGCTGAAGGCGCACGCTTGGAAAGCGTGTTTACTCGAAAGGGTAACGTGGGTTCGAATCCCACTCTCTCCGCCAGCTTCAAACAAACTGAAATGGGGGTAATTTCATACGGCCCGTTTTGCCCTAGAGCCCAGTTTGTCAAAACTTTACACAAACATTAATTATTCGATTTTACTAACTTTGTAGGAAACACTAGGTTCATCAGATAGTAAACGATTGCCCGTATCCCATTGATATTCGTATGAGCGAATCTCCAATGCTGTCCGTCAACGAGGTGGCCGAGCTAACCGCGTGGTCCAGGCGCACCGTGATCCGCATATTTTGAGCGGGAGCGCGGCGTCTTCATAATGGAGCGCCCAGAGACCTTGCACAAGCGCCGTTACCGGACCATCCGCATCCCGCGGGCAGTCCTTAGCCGTGTGCTAGCCCGGTACACCCTGAAACGTCAATGAGTGTAATCGCCTGTTTACAACAACTACGAATTTGCTCTGGGAAATCCGGTAATGTGCTGCAGCTACAGGTTATTCCGCTCGGCTTGCTTCAGGATGGGGATGTCGGAGTGGCGTCTCTCAGTAACGTGCAGAAGTCCGCCGTGCCGCGCACTTACTGAGGTCATCCCAGAGTCCAATTCATCGGGAAGTGCTGATTCGCGCGCTTCGTGGTAAGGGCGCCCACAGAGAGAAGTCTGTGAGTTCATTTGACGCGGCCAAGATAGTGATCAAGCCAATCTAAAGTTTCCTTATACCAGGGTGTCAACGGCATGCCGTGTCCTGAGTCCAGCAGTACCTGACGTTTGTCGCTCGCCGGAGTTGGCAGCAACCGGAAGAAGGGCTCCTGGCAGGTCTCGAGAGGAATCTCAAAGTCATAGCGCCCGTTAATCATCAACACAGGGATCTGGATGTGCGGAGCGAAATTCATCGGGTCTCCTTCCGGCAGGCTCCCGCCAGGGTCGCATCCATCATCTGCCAGCACCGCTGTCTTGAAACGGGTCTCGAGCGCGACAGCAGCGATGACTTGCGAGCTCGATGCCAAACTCTCTAGCACAAAGGGTTTTCGACGAGACCTAAAGACACAAGGCAAGTTACTCCGTGTGCCAGTCGAGCGCGTAGACCTCTTGCGTACCGGTGTCGCGGAGCAGAAGCGGTGAGTCATCGGGGGCCATGCCCAGCCACACACTCCAGAAGCCGGCCTGGCGGAAATGCTTCAGATCGGCGACGGTTTCGACTTTGTGATCGCTGATGCGGACTCGCATCACTGAGGGATGATCTTCTTCGTGCAGGAAGTACACGTAATCTGAATTCTTCGACCAGTTGGGGAAGCCCATCGTGACACGGGCGAGTTCCTGCCACTTCCGCGTTTGAAAGTCAAAGAGCATTAGCACGCGCGAATCAAAATTCATCGCGGCGATATATCGTCCGTCCGGAGACCAGCGTGGAGAGTAGAGACCGGTTGACCCGGGCACGGTCGATACTTGATGCGTATTCACATCCAGCAATTGAATAACGCTTTTCGGATACGAGGGCGCATTGCCGAAGATAATCTTAGCGCCGTCAGGGGACCAACTGGCATCCAGTTTGTCCTCTGGATCGTCCGCGATCTGTTCTGTGGATGCGCCTCCATCTACCGAAACCGTTCGCAACTTCACATTGCGGCCGGGCGCCAGATCGTAGAATGCAAGTTGTTTGCCATCGGGGGACCAACTCGGAAGCACCGCGATCATGGGCGGGTAGGTGAGCTGAAGGCGCTGGCTGCCGTCAGCTTTGCTGCGCCAGAGAGTTGCCTCGGGATAGGCAATGTATGCCACCCATTGACCATCTCTGGAGAAGCACACACCATCGGCGGAAATACCACCGAGAAAAGGAAGGAACTGTGCGGACTGGACGTCATAGCGCGAGAGTTCGCCGTGCTGGAGCGAGCCGACCACGAACAGTTTCTTGCCGTCCTTGCTGGGCAAAGGCGAGAAGAACGCCATCGGTCCCGATGTCAATTGCACAGGCTGGGAAATGGACTTTCCCAGCAAGCCGCGTTTTTCCGATCGCCCCCAGATGTTACCTTGGGACTCGAAAACGAAGTATTGGCCGTCGGCCGTCCACTTTCCGCAGCACTCCCTGGGGGGATTGCGCCACTCCGGCAACAACGGATGCAGATTCTTACCATTGATGGAAACTTCCCAAAGCGGACCTTCTCCATAAAGCCCCCCACCAAGGCGGAAGCGGACCACGCTGCCATCCGGCGAAAAAGAGGGATCGAATGCCACGTCGGGAAGCGCGACCAATTTGCGCTGTCCGGTCCCATCGCTACTGATGAGGTCGAGGTCGTTGCCATCGCCATAGACGATGGTTTGACCATCGGGCGAAAATTCTGCGACCTGAGCAGCGGCGTCTCCGAGCTTGCGGGGCGAGCCACCGAGCACGGGCACCGCCCAGAGCGGGCCGTGGAATGCAGTCTGGCCCACTTCGTCCGCGGCCAATAAGGTAGAGCCATCAGGCGAAACCGCGAGCTGGGCCATGGTCGCGGCGGGAAGTGGAACTTTTGCCACTTCTCCTCCATTTACCGATACCTGGCCGAAGAGATTTCCTTCGGGCGAAAACTCGCCCAGGTACAGCCGTGCCCCGTCGGTTCCAACGATGCCCTTGCGATTCCCATCATGAGTGATGGCAACATAGCCCGAGACAGTTGGCGCGGGCAGAGGGCGCGACGCGATGTAGGCAAGCGCCGCGATGACAATCAGGGCGATCCCTCCGCCCGCGAATGCCCAGAGTTTGCGATTGGCGCGAGGCTGAGCAGGGACAACAGCCGCACTTGAAGCGCTGGTGGTGGGAATCGCCGGTTGGACGCCTGCCTGCGATCCCGAGATGAAGCCGGAGCGTCCCGAGTCAGTATCGCGCTTGAGGCGTTGCAAATCGGCGCGCATTTCGGCCGCGCCCTGGTAGCGCAAGTTGCGATCCTTTTCGAGCGCCTTGTTGATGATGTCTTCCAGCTTGGGCGGAACTGTGGGATTGAACCGTAGCGGTGAGGGCGGCGCCGAATCGAGGATGGCTTTGAAGATAACGCCGGAACTTTCTCCCTGGAAGGGCAAGGTGCCGGTCGCCATTTCGTAAAGCACAGCGCCGAAGGAGAAGAGATCGGTCCGAGCATCGAGTTCTTTCGCGCGTACCTGCTCGGGCGACATGTAGGAAACTGTGCCGAGCGTAGAGCCGGGGCTGGTCAGATGCTGCTCCGGGATGGTGCGCGTCTGGGTATTGGCGGAGCTTGAGGAGGAGCTGTCGGCACATACTTTTGCCAGCCCGAAATCTAGGATCTTGGCGTGTCCGCGCTCGGTGACGAAGATGTTGGCGGGCTTGATGTCGCGGTGGACGATTCCCTTGCCGTGCGCGGCGTCGAGCGCATCGGCTACTTCGATGGCTAGGGGAAGCAGGATTTCGAGATCGAGGGGTCGCCCGGCGATGCGGTGCTTTAGAGTGACGCCCTCGAGGTATTCCATGGCGATGAAGGCGAGGTCATTCTCTTCGCCGATGTCGTGAATGGTGCAAATGTTGGGATGATTCAGCGCGGAGGCGGCCTGAGCTTCGCGCTGGAAACGGCTGAGCGCCTGCGGATCACGCGCAACTTCGTCGGGCAGGAATTTGAGTGCGATGAAGCGATGGAGCCGCGTGTCTTCGGCCTTGTAGACCACCCCCATCCCGCCGCCACCGAGCTTTTCGACGATGTTGTAGTGCGAGATTGTTTGGCCGATCATGTGATCGAGGAATGTTAGGCGGGACGCGAGGGTAAGTCAATGAAAGGTATGAAGTTGCAAGGTCCTTAAAGGGCATTGTTGGCGAAAAATCTCTATTACGCTCATTGACCCGGCCCGGCTCGCCTAAACAACTATCCCGCAACCTGTGCTAAATTTGTGCTAGCTATCTGCCCATCTGCGGTATCTATGGTATCTGGCCTATTTAGGAATCATCAACTTGCCTGTTATCAATAGCCCGCGGCGTTCGAATCCCACTCTCTCCGCCATTATAGAAATCGTGAAGGGCCGTCACGCTCATCATCGAAAGCCGGTGTTGTAGCTCCGCCAGGTCCTTGCGGGTCAGGATCTCTTCCGGGGGTCTCGGACGCCGGGCCATGATGGCGGATTCTACCAGATTCGCTTTCTATTCGCCCATATGATAAAGTCCCAATCATGGGCAGACACGCACGGAAAAAAGAATCAGAAAGCGCGAGGATGCGCTACCTAGACTCCGCACATGGGAAGGTGCCTGTATTGCGTGCGGGAGGGGAGACATATCTTTGGATGCCCGCCACTTCCGGCGGGGGAAATGTGTGGCGACATGTTTTGACTCGTGGAACGCCGCCGGGCAGTGCGCGAAAGAGAATCGCTCTGAAGGCGGGAATCTCCAAGAGTTCAGGCTCGCAATTGGCAAAGCAACTCTGCGACAAACTCGTCTGGCTCTACAGCAAACCGCAAGGGTAAGCGTCTGACCAAACCACCTATTCGGATCGCGGGGTGTTTGTTGTAGTGTCCGGATGACTGCAAAAACAGGCTGCCGCAGGCTGAAAGTCCCAGTGCGCGATTACTTTTCCACGATTCTCCTCGGGCCTGCCGATCTCCCGATCCGGTACCTTCCAGACCTTACTCCCGCCGTGTGGGTCGCCCGGCACTCATGAACCCAAGCGACGGGGGTGAGGAGTGAAGATGGTTTTCGACAATTGGTGAAGCCAAGCGACGGAGTGCTACATTCAATGCAATGCGTTCTGAAATCGAACAAGCCGTACGGCTATTGCAGCGAGGTGACGATGCCGCGCTGGAGCAGGCTCTTGCTCTGCTCCAAAATACCGTGTTCTCCTTCAGTATGCGCGTCTGCGGGCAGCGCCAGGATGCGGAAGATACGATGCAGGAAGTGCTCCTGAAATCGGTTCCGCACCTGCCCAAATTCGACAGTCCCAAAGCCCTCGTGGTGTGGCTCTATAAAGTAGCAAAGAACCGCTGCTTGATGAGTCGGCGCCGGAGCAAGTTTGCTCCCAATCCAGACCTCTCTCTGGAGGAACTCATGCCGGATCGGAAGGAACTTGCGCAACTGGGGACAAATGGCGGCATCAACCCCGAAGCATTCGCCATTCGGAGTCAGGAGGCGGAACAGTTGCGGGGCGCCATTCAACGGCTGCCGCCACAATACCGCATTGTTTTGGTGCTGCGCGATATGGAAGGGCTAACCGACGAAGAAGTGGCCGAGGTCACAGGGCTGCGTTCTGGAACAGTGCGGGTTCGTCTACACCGCGCCAGGTTGTTTGTCCGCAAGGAACTAATGAAAGGGTTGAAACCACGCTCCGGGAGAGCAACCGTCGCTTCGCGGGCGTCATCCCGAGAACAACCAGGCAATGAACAGCCCAGAGCTGCCCGCTGCAAGGCCATGTTTGCCGAGCTCTCGAACTATCTCGACGAGCGGTTGAATGATTCGCTTTGTGAGGAACTGGAGCGGCACCTGGGCGGTTGCGAACCATGCAAGGCGTTTCTCTCAAGTCTTGAAGCAACGATTGATCAGTGCCGAACCTCCCCGGCGGAATGCCCTTCAAGTAAGAAGGCCGTTCGGCTCCGCAAGCAACTACTGAAGAATTACGAACAGGCCTTAGCGGTGGTCAGACCGAAGTAGTATCCCTCCTTACGGCCACCAGACTCCCCGGCCGATTTTCTCTGTAACAAAATCCAACTTCCTGCATTTATTCGTGTGTCTAATCGATAGAACCAAGCAGGAGGCAATCATGATCACAGCCAAAATCGAAGTGACTCAACCACTTAAGCAGCAGCGCCAATTTGTGGCCCAGACCGGAAGCGGCCACCACCTGCTGTTGGATGATGCTGCTGGAGGCACGGGCCCAAAGCCGATTGAACTGGTCGCCGCCGGATTAGCCGGGTGCACGGCGTTCGACGTGGTCACCATCCTCCGCCAGAAGTATCACCAAAAAGTCACCGGTTACGAAGTGCGGGTGGAAGCCGATCAAGCGGAACGCCCACCCCAGGTGTTCACGGCAGTGCGCATCCACCATGTTGTGACCGGCTTTGAAATTGACGCGGCGGCACTGGAGGAGGCTATCCGTCTCTCCGAGGAAAAGTACTGCTCAGTGGGGGCGATGGTGCAGAAGACCGCCAGCTTTCATACCACTTACGAAATCGTGGAAGAGAAGACCGGATGGATGAAGCCACTCGCTGAGGTAGCTCCAGAGGCAGATCTCCATGCTGTATCTCGCACACAGGGGAGTGATGCAGATCACGGCCCACGACCTTGAAAACAATTAATTTGGTTGCTGGAAGAATCACAAATAGAGGCGAAAGGAGAACAACCATGCTGAGATCAAGCTGGTCACGATTGGCCTTAACGTTCTTCCTGGCGTTTATGACCATGCCGCTGCTGGCTCAGGGCGGCGGTCCGGGCAAGGGGATGCGCAATTACGATCCCAAAACGGAGGTCACCGTGCAGGGCACGATTGAGGATGTTCAGCAGCAACCAGGAAAAACAGGGTGGAGCGGCACGCACCTGATGTTGAAAACTGACGGGGCAACCCTTGATGTGCATGTAGGTCCCTCGTCATACATCGCAAAGAAGCAGTTCACGTTTGCCAAGGGAGACACGATAGAGGTAGTAGGCTCCAAAGTTACGATCTCCGGCAAGGAAGCGTTGCTGGCGCGCGAGATCACAAAAGATGGCAAGACTCTGGTCTTAAGAAACGCCGAAGGCATCCCGGAGTGGTCGGGCGGACGACGCAACTGAACTGGCAATCGGACCTTCGGGGAAAGGAGCGCGCGGTAACTCCGTGCTCCTTGATTCTTGTCAATTCTTGTCGGGACAGTCATTTGCCGGCAAGCGAGATAAGCCCCTCGGAGGCCTGCCGGAGGACAATGACTTTTTTCTGTTGTAACAGAAGAGCCCTGTATCGCATTTGTTCTATTGAGATCTAAACGGCAGTCTGGTGGCGGGAAGGCAAGGCAATGTACGAATTCGCAGCCAATCAGAGTATGGGGTGGATGAAGCCGGCAGCGTTGGCGGTTCTTTGTGTTCTTTCACTGTCGGTTTTTGCAGCCTCGCAGCAGGCGGCGGAACCCTCTCCGCTTACGCTGCCACAGGCTGTGAAGATCGCGCTGGAAAAGAATCCGCTGCGCAAGGCGGCGATCGCGGACACCAAGGTGGCTTCTGCGGGTATTCGTGAGGCACGTTCCTTCCTCATGCCTCACCTAAGTTTTTCCGAAACAGCAAGTCGCGGGGATGACCCGGTCTATGTGTTCGGCAGCAGGTTGCGGCAGCAGCGCTTTACCACTGCCGACTTCGCACTGAACAATTTGAACACGCCGTTGCCCTTGGGCAACTTTACTACGCGCTTTGGCGGAACGTGGAACCTGTTTGATTCGTTCGCCACCTGGCATGGGGTGAATCAGGCAAAGCAGATGAACGAGGCTGCCGGACACCAGTTAGACCGCACGGATCAGGAGATAGTCTTCCGGGTGGTCAGTTCCTACTACGACGTTCTGCTGGCGGCCAAGGAACTGGAAGTTGCCCAGCAGTCGGCCAAAACTGCCCAGTCGATCATGGACCGCAGCCAGGCGCGATTCGACAGCGGGCTGACTGTAGAGTCAGATCTGCTGACAGCGAAGGTTCGCATGGCGGCGCGACAGCAGGAAGTGATCCGCGCCAAGAACACTCTGGAAGTGGTGCGGGCACAGCTGAACACAGCGATGGGTACGCCGCTTGATTCTTCGTTCCAGACTACCGAAGCGTTGGCCGAACGCACGCTTCCCGCCCCTGTACTTGGGGAAGTCGAGAAACAGGCACTCGCAAATCGCCCCGACTTAAAGCGGATCGCCTCCGAGGAAGTAGCTCGGCGGCAGAGCGTGTCAGTGGCCAAGTCGGCGTTCGGTCCGCGGGTGAACGCCTTTGCAGGCTGGGAAATGGATAACCCTACATTCCTAGCCGGTGGCGGCGGCAACAACTGGGTGGGCGGGATCGAAGTGCAATTAGACATCTTTCAAGGCGGTGCCAAACGGGCGGAACTCTCCCGACAGCGAGCCCTCGAAGAAAAGGCTGTGGCGATGAAGCAGGCAGCTGGCGACGCAGTCCGCCTTGAAGTGAGGCGGGCCTACTACGAAACAGACGCCAATCGGCAGCAGATCGAAGTGGCGCGAGCGGCAATCGCCCAGGCACAGGAAAGTCTGCGTATCAACCAGGATCGCTACGATAGCGGGTTGAGCACGATTACCGATTTGTTGGGCGCTGAAGATGCGGCGCGCCGCAGCCAGACCGACTACTGGGAAGCCATCTACCACTTCCAGACCAGCTACGCCAACCTGGAGTTGGCGAGCGGAAACTTGAATCCGCAATCTCCCGTGGTGATGCCATGAATCGTATGAACACAGGACTCAGACTCTGGTTATTGGTGCTTGTCGCGGTAGTTACCCTCGCCGGCTGCTCTAACGAGACAACCCGCACGGCTCCTTCGCCGGAAACCGTGCGGAACATTCCCGTGCTCGCCGTGCAGCGGGCCAACGTGCCCGATTTGCTGGAAGCGGTAGGGACGGTACGTGCCGCCCAAACCAGTGACGCCTCCAGCCAAATGATGGGGAACATCGTCGAGATCCGGGTTCACGAAGGAGACCACGTTCAGCGCGGTCAAGTGCTCGCCGTAATCGATGACTCCCAGCCGCGAGCCGCAGTAGACCGCTCGACCGCAGCCGACCTTGCCGCCCAACAGCAACTGGTCGGAGCAGATTCCGACCTGACCCTGGCGGAATCAACGCTGAAGCGTTATCAAACTCTTTTCGAAAAGAAATCGGTGAGTCCGCAGGAGTTCGACGAAGTGAAAGCCCGTCAGCAGGCGGCCCTCGCGCGTCGCGATATGGCAAAGGCAGGGCAGGCCCAGGCGCAGGCAGCATTGAGCCAGGCACGCACGTCTCTGGATTACACGCGGATTCGGGCGCCGTTCGAGGGCGTGGTGACGGAGAAGAAAGCCGATTCCGGCACGCTGGCTTCGCCCGGCATGCCGATTTTCACCATTGAGGACGTGCGCCGCTATCGACTGGAGGCCGCAGTCAACGAGAACGATCTCCGTTATGTACGGACAGGACAACGGGTATCGGTTGCGATCGATGCTATCGACAACGCGGAACTGAACGGAAGGGTGGTGCAGATCGTCCCGGCCGCGGACTCCGCGAGTCGCACGTTTCTGGTGAAGATCGATTTGCCCACAGACACACATCTGCGTTCGGGGCTCTTCGGGCGGGCCGAGTTTTCTCGTGGCGACCGACAGGCCCTGTTGATTCCGCGTTCGGCGGTAGTCGAACGTGGCCAACTGCAGGGCATATACGTGCTGGACCAAAACAAGGTTGCGAGCTTGCGCTACATCACTTTGGGGAAGCCTTCCGGGGCCGAGGTCGAAGTGCTGGCGGGCCTGCAGGACGGCGAGCGCCTCGTGGCCAAACCGGGTGCTGTGGACCTGAATGGCAAACGGATCGAGGTCCAGTAATGGGCGATAGCCAATCCAAATCGGTGGTACAGCCCGCGAAGGGCTTGCGCCTTGCCGGTCGCATTGCCCACACCTTTATTGATTCGAAGCTGACACCGCTCGTGATCGTCGCTGCGCTGCTTCTGGGCGCTTTCAGCATTCTCAAGACCCCACGGGAAGAAGAACCCCAGATCGTGGTGCCCATGCTCGACGTTTTTGTTCAGATGCCGGGCGCATCGGCGGACGAGGTGGCACAACGCGCCAGCCTTCCCATGGAGAAGTTGCTGCACGAAGTGCCGGGCGTTGAATACATTTACTCGATCAGTCATCCCGGTGTGAGCATGCTGGTCGTACGTTTCTATGTGGGCACTAAAGAAGAAGATGCGATCGTACAGACATACAACAAGCTCTACTCCAACTTCGACCGCATCCCGCCCGGCGTCTCACAACCAATCATCAAGGTCCGATCGATTGACGACGTGCCGATTATGGCCCTGACGTTGTGGGGGAAAGACTATGACTCTTATCGCCTGCGGCGAATCGCAGGTGAGCTGGAAAATTCACTGAAGCCGCTCAACGATGTTTCCGAGACTAAGATCATCGGCGGGCAGCCTAGGCAAATACGAGTCGTGCTCGACACTCAACGGCTTGCGGCGTACGGCCTTACGCCGGGCGCGATCGTAGCGCAACTCCAGAACGCGAACCGCCGCGGCCAAGCCGGTAGTTTTTCACGTGACAATCGCGAGTTTCAGGTGGAAGCAGGCACTTTTTTCACGAGTCTCGAAGACTTGCGTCAGGTTGTGGTCGGGGTTCAGGCCGGACGCCCCGTTTACTTGCGTGACGTAGCGGAGAAGCTTGAGGACGGCCCCGCCGAAGCAAACACCTATGTGCTGTTTGCCAACGCTCGCCGCGCAGGGCAAACCGCGGGCGCGGAATATCCCGCGGTAACCATCACGCTTTCCAAGCGCAAAGGTACGAACGCTACCGACATTTCCGAGCGTGTGCTGGACAAGGTCAGCGCCTTGCGCGGCTTTGTGCTTCCCCATGATCTGAACATCACGGTCACGCGCAACTATGGCGAAACCGCGAAGGACAAATCCGACGAACTGCTCAAACACCTGCTGATTGCGACCTTGTCGGTCACTTTGCTGATTGCGCTTGCTCTGGGCTGGCGGGAGTCGGGCGTCGTACTTCTGGCAGTGCCGGTCACCCTCGCCCTCACACTCGCCGTGTTCTACCTGTATGGCTATACCCTGAACCGGGTCACATTGTTTGCCTTGATTTTTTCAATCGGCATCCTTGTCGACGACGCCATCGTTGTGGTCGAGAATATCGTCCGCCATTTTCGGCTGCCGGAAAGCCGAGGGCGATCCTTGTCCGACGTCGCGGTCGAGGCGGTGGACGAAGTTGGCAATCCTACGATCCTTGCCACGTTCGCGGTAATCGGCGCGATTCTTCCCATGGCTTTCGTGCGTGGCCTGATGGGTCCATACATGCGCCCCATTCCCGTGGGAGCATCAGCGGCCATGTTGTTTTCGCTGATTGTCGCTTTCGTCGTGTCTCCGTGGGCGGCGCTGAGGCTGCTACGGAAACACGCGGGCGACGGCGATCATTCGGGGCACGAGACCGAAGGTTGGACCACCCGCCTGTACCGCCGGATGATGAACCCGCTTATCCGTAACCCTCTCCGCCGCTGGATGTTTCTCGGTGGTGTCGTGGTGTTGCTCCTGGCCGCGGTTGCCTTCGTTCCCTTGAAGTGGGTTCGCGTAAAGATGCTACCCTTCGACAACAA
Organism: Terriglobales bacterium; assembly: GCA_035632335.1. Taxonomy (GTDB): domain Bacteria; phylum Acidobacteriota; class Terriglobia; order Terriglobales; family Acidobacteriaceae; genus JAIQFF01. The sequence goes on along the minus strand of DASQHA010000224.1, from coordinate 67,368 downwards.
GAGTGAGTTCCAGGTCATTATCGACATGCCCGATGGCACCCCGCTGGAACAGACGACTCGCGTGGCGCAAGCCCTGGGACAGTATCTCGGCCAGCAGCCCGAGGTTATCAATTACCAAATCTATGCCGGGACCTCCGGCCCATACAACTTCAACGGCCTGGTTCGTCATTACTTCCTGCGCAGTCAGCCCAATCAGGCTGATATCCAGGTGAATCTGCTCTCGCGTCACGATCGCAAGGCACAGAGCCACGAGATCGCACGACGATTGCGACCGGAGTTGGTCAAGATTGCCGCCCCCTTCGGGGCGCGCATCAAGGTCGCGGAAGTCCCGCCTGGTCCGCCCGTCTTGCAAACTCTTGTCGCCGAAGTTTATGGGCCTGACTACAAAGGGCAAATTGAACTGGCCGCTCAAGTCAAGAAGGTCTTTCAGCAAACGCCAGGCGTCGTGGATGTGGACTGGTACGTCGAAGACCCGCAAACCAAGTACGACATGAAGGTGGATCTGGACAAGGCAGCGCTCCACGGTATCTCACCCGGCGACGTGACGCGCACTCTGCAGGTCGGGCTCGGCGGCGCTAACGCGGGCCTGCTCCACGATCCCCATTCGCGCGAGGACATCCCCATCGAAGTGCGGTTGGCGCGCCCGGATCGCTCCGGAATTGAGGACCTTGGCAACCTGAAGCTGCCGACGCCCTCCGGGGGCCAAATCGCCCTGCAGGAAGTGACGAGCCTTCAACAAACGACAATCGATACCAGCGTGTATCGCAAGAATCTGCAGCCCGTTGTCTATGTGACGGGAGATGTGGCGGGCGGAGAAGAAAGCCCTGTATACGCCATCATGAAGATGAGCGAAGCCATCGACAAAATCAAGTTGCCCGACGGCTATGGTGTAAAGCAATACAAGGGCACGACCATGCCTGAGCGCACCGGCCAGTTCTCCATGAAGTGGGATGGTGAGTGGCACATCACGGTGGAAGTCTTCCGCGATCTGGGACTCGCCTTTGCGACTGTCCTTGTCTTGATCTACGTGCTCGTCGTGGGTTGGTTTCGCTCGTTTATCACCCCGCTAGTTATCATGGCGCCGATTCCGCTGACGCTGGTTGGCATTCTCCCAGCGCACGCCTTGATGGGGGCATTCTTCACCGCCACCTCGATGATCGGCTTCATCGCTGGAGCCGGCATTATCGTTCGCAATTCCATCATTCTCGTGGATTTCATCGAACTACGCCGCTCCCAGGGAATGTCGCTGGAGGACGCCGTCGTCGATGCGGGCGCGGTGCGCTTCCGCCCAATGCTGCTCACCGCAGCCGCCGTGGTCGTGGGAGCGAGCGTGATCCTGTTCGATCCGATTTTTCAGGGGTTGGCTCTGTCCTTGATGGCAGGAGAAGTCGCCTCTACCGTTCTATCGCGAATGGCAGTGCCGGTTCTTTATTACCTTTCTCAAAGGGGACAATCGTTTCCACCGATGCATCCGCATGCGCCGGAAAATGTCGCTGAGTGCGACACTCCGCAATGCGAAATTGCGTAGGACCAATTTGTTTTAAGGAGACCCTGAAACTCGCGCTGGCTGGGGACTCCATCTGTCAATCATGTGTTTGCTCTGACACTTACCCGCAAGGCACCACTGAAAAGCTGGGTGAACTAACTAACCCGACCAGGTATTCCTAGAACAAAGCCATACCATTCCGTGGGGAAAGCTCAGGAGTCATCTTTCACGAAGTTCTGGATCGTGATCCGGTTCCCGTCATCGGCCCAAATCCTAACCTTCCGCCCAAGCTAGAGGACATCATCAACAAGGTGCTGACTACGATTACTAACGTCAGCTGAACGCTCGTTTTTGGCTCTCTCGCAACAACCCTGGCCCCATATCCTTAAGTCCAGAAGACATTTGAGCCGTATTCAGGAGGAATTGTGCCACATAGGCCCGTCGCTATTTTGAGCTTCGCGTTAACGAAGAACCTGACTCTCTGCCTGCTTTTGCTGAGCGCCGCTTTTGCAACTGACCAGATGAGTCATACCTGTAAATTCACGCGAGGTCCCTTGCAGGGTCAAACGCACACGCTTCCGTATCGCAGCGCCACGGCGGTGGGCTCAACCTGTTCCGACGGCCTTACCAGCAGCGGTATCGCCGTTCGCGACCCAGATACTCCAGAGACTGCGAAGCCCATGAGCCATACCTGCAAATTCAATGTAGGACCCCTGCAGGGGCAAACACACACACTTCCGAATCGTAGCGCTACGAGGGTGGGCTCGGGCTGTTCCGATGGGCTCACCAGCAGCGGAGTTGCGGTCCCCGATCCGGATGGCGAAACAAATTTGGGGCGCACCAGTCACTCCTGCCGATTCACCCGTGGTCCTCTGCGGGGTCGGACCCAGATGCTCCCCAACCAGAGTCCCACGAAGATAGGGTCTAGCTGTTCCGATGGACTCATGAGCAGCGGAGTGGCGGTGGCAGATCCATTCTAGTGGCCCCCAGCAGTTTTCATGGCGGTTGGTGTAATGGCGATTCTTCGACAACCTGAATTCGATCCAGAATCAGTCCTGCCTCGGCCGCCCTCGCTCAGCGCTGCTCTCATGCCTTTTCTCCTTCCATCTGTGCCCGTGCCAAGTTGTATGCTTGATCCCTTGCGCGCAGTTCTTACCTTCCTTCTGTTATCGTCCCTCGCCGCAACCGGACAGGAATTCAAGCCGATGATCATTTCCTCCTCGTCCACTGCTTCCGGGCCCGACTTCACCTCCTTTGAGTTTCAGCGACTGGTCTTTGGGCGCGAAGGTCCCGACTACACCGGTCTCGAGAGCGAACCTTCCCAGGGCCACCGGCAGATGGCCATCGCGCGCGTTTACAATACCGAGTCCGTCGAGAGCGTCCGCTTCCGTCTACTCGATGAGCAGGGCAAGGCACTCCAGCCGCTAACTGCCGTCCGCATCAACAACTCGTCCCAGGACGCTGAATTCATGCTCGCGGTGGACGTACCGCCGCACCCGTTCCGCGTGGCGATGGAAGCCGAATACCTCCACGGCAGCCGCTCCCAGCGCGTGTTCGATCAGCTCTTCAGGCCCAAGAAGGGACCGCCGCCTCTGATGCAGTACCCCGAAGGTCTCGCCTCCGACCTGCTCGCGCGGCTGCAACAACTCACTAGCAACTCCGAGAACGAGACGCAAGAGCGTCTCGAGCAACAGCGCGCCGCGCATCCCGACGGCACCGTCACCCTGCCGCACGCCCGCATCCGCCGGGCCGAATACGCGCCGCTGCTCTCCGGACACGGCGACCCGATCGGCGTCCGAGTGCGCTACACCATTACCTTTTCCGAAAACGGCTACTACCAGGCTTCACCGGATGTCTCCCCAATTTTTCGCAACTTCGACTCGCGCGGTGTCGTGAGCCTACGCCTGCTCGATGCGTGGCTCGAGCCCGCCCCGCTCCCCGATCCCAGCGGCCAAGCGGCTCCAGCCTTGCAGTACGGCGGCCTGGTGCCGTACAAGGCCGACGTGGACTACCAGTTCACCGCGGACTTCATTCCCAGCTACGTCATCCGCAACGACGCAGGCACTAAATTCTGTCTCTACGAACAGTTGATCGGCAGCCAGCCACTGCAGATCTCCCGCTGGCAGGCCATTAAGGCCAGCGCCGAGCCGCTGCCCTACAGCGTGATCATTTTCGACTTCGGCTTCTCTGCCATGACGGGCGACCTGCCGCCCGTCGGTGTTTTCCACGAAAACTTCATCAAGGAGGGCGCCCAACCCTGCGGCCCCACCCCGAAGCGGAATTTCTAACTGTAGATTGTTTGGCTGAGGCTGATCGTGCACCTGCTCGTTGCGGCATCCGTGGCCGATAATCGAATCTCGTTTTTGCCGAAGACCAGGGGCGAGGTAAGATTCCTAGACGAACGGGTCAGCCGAGCATCACCATGACAAGAGATGATATTCAGCTGCTCTACGAATACGACCGCTGGGCGAACAACAGGGTTCTGCTGGCAGTTTCCGCGCTCAGCGCCGAGCAGTTCACGCACGATTTAGGTGGTGGTTTTCGTTCAGTGCGGGATGCGCTCGTCCACATCATCGGCGGCGAGTGGATTTGGCTTGAGTATTGGAAGGAGCCGCCTCATAGCTCTGCCCCCTTGGCAGAGTTAAGCACGCGGCGAGATGCCTTATTTAATCCGAATGCGTTTCCCAACGTGGCTGCGGTGCGGTCAAAGTGGTTGGAAGTCGAGAAAGAACAGGCGAAGTTCGTGAATCGGGTGACAAGCGAATCCTTGGAAAAATTGCTTCCCTTTCGTACGACTCAAGTCCGATTGGCGCACCTGATGCAACATATGGCGAACCACTCCACTTATCATCGAGGTCAAGTCGCAATGATGATGCGACAGCTTGACGCCGAGCCTCTGGCCACTGACTTCCATGTGTTTCTGGTGGAAGGCCGCGGCGAGGCTGAGTTCGAAAGGCGGTGTTGAAAAATCGCGATTAAACTCATTGACCTGATTGTGAGCATCAGGGTCTGACCGGGTTGTGAGTGTAGTCGCCGCCATTACACTCATTGACCTGCGAAAAGGCGAATAAACAGCGCCAAGCTTGTACTAACGCCTGTTTACAACAGTTGAGAATTGCTCCGCCAGACGAACTGGACGACGGGCCTGTGGGAGTGACAGGCCCCTACTGCAGCTTCGCGTACTCCGCCTTGGCTTCCTTAAGGATGGGGATGTCGGGGTCGGCGTCTTTCCAAAGGCCGAGGAAATCCTGATACGCACTTCTTGCCTTGGCTGCATCCCCGGTCATCACATAGGCCCGTCCCAGGCCCAGTTTTGCCAATGAATGCGCGGCAAATGTTGGATGGATCCCAGGGTGGTCCACGATTTTCTGAAATTCCCCTGCCGCGGCGCTGCCTTGGTGCGCCTTCAGGTAACCTTCGCCACGCAGATAGACGGGGTAGAGAGTTACCCCACCAATTGACCCGAGTTCATACGGCGCGGCCGGGGCGAGCGCCTCGATTGCCTTGGTGGCGTTGCCGCTTTGGAGAGCAACTGCCGCGCGGATCATCGGCAGGTATTCAAATTGGACGATCGTATCTTCGGGGAAGCGTTTGGCCAGGTCTGCGGCCAGCCGGGTGGCTTGCGGGCCGTCGCCCGCCAAGCCCAGCGCGATGGCCGATATAGCCTCAACATTTCTGCCATCCGAGAGAGCGAGCGCACCCTGCGCTTGCTGTTTGGCCGGGCCCATGTAGCCAACCAGCACCTCGCGGGCTGCACCTTCGGCCTCGTAGGCCGCCGCCGTCTCTTTTTGATCCGCACGTTGGGCCGAGTCGGACGCGCGTCGAGTTAACTCCCGCGCTTTTGCAAACTGCCCGCCGTAAGCGGCGGTGTTGGACTCAGTGTCGAGCATAAGGTCTTCGAATCCGGCCTTTCCCATCAGTGCAGCGGCCTCACGCTCCATCCCTGCCGCATCGCGTTGCAGGAAATCAACGGAATAAAGGTTGAAGTGGATCAACGGGCTATCCAGATTGTGGGCTTGCGCCTCCCGTGCCGTAGCTGTCACTTCGTCCAGCCGATTGACTTGCAAATAGCAGGCGGCGAGGTTCGCGTAAGACAGTCCACTTCCAGAATCGACCTTCATCATCTCCTGGACCTCAGCCAGCGCCTTCTCGTAATCGCCCAGATAGAGGTAGATGATGCCCAGGTTGCCGGTCGGAACGTCGTCGCGCGGGTAGGTCTGCGCCCACAACTCGTAAGTCTTGCGGGTTGCTTCCAGGTTCCCGGTGACGAAATTTCCATAGTGCGAGACGATGTAAAGTTTTTCGCGCTCGCTTACGCGTTCCCGCAGTTCGTATGCCTTGCTTGTACTCTCGGCGGCCCGGGCGGTTTGACGCAGGTTGTTATAGTTGGTTCCCAGCCGCGCGTAGGCCATGGCAAAGTTTGGGTCGAGGCTGACGGCCCGCTGGAAGAATGAAATAGCACCCACAGAATCGTCTTTTACCATCTGTGCCTGGTAACCCAGGCTGTAGGCTTGCAGCGCCTCTAGCGATGAGGTGGTCACGCTCTCCGCGGGTGCGTCATATTTTTGTACCGAGGCCAGCGATTCGCCCAGCTTCTCGCGTATTTTCGCCGCCGCCTCGCCCAGCGCCCTCAGTACCTGCTCTTTGCCCGGAGCTGTGGCTTGCTCGTCCGCCACTACATCGCCGTTGTGACAGTTCACCGCCTTTAGTCCCACGACATATTGACTGCCGAGGCTGGAAATCGAACCTTCGATGGTCGCGCCACTAGCGGTGCGCTGGCAGACTTCGCGGGCCAGTTCGCGCGTAAATCTGGCATCCTTAGGCTGCGCCATCAGAGCCAGCGTCTGGACCACACGCTGCTCAGAAACCAAACTCAAAAACGGCGACTGCTCCAGTTGTGACGACAGCCCTTGCCGCAGCGTCCCGTCGAAGACCGGATCGCCGGTAGTGTTGGTGAACTCGGCGAGGACAACGCTGTCTTTCCCGGTCAGGCCCGTCGTTGTCTGCCGCGAGCGGAAGTAGAGCGCTCCCCCAATTGCAGCCGCAACGAGTATCACGGCGGCGGGAAAGAGAATCTTCCTGAGCTTCCTGCCCGCCGGCACAGGAACTTCGGCCACTCTAATTGCGCTCGATGACGAAGGTGGAGCTAGCGCCGGGTAGGAACTGGATGCCGCCGACAGCCGTTGGGAAATCTGAGAGCCGCCTTCTTGTGCTGCCACCGCAGACCCCGAACTAGCTTGTACACCGTGCCGCGATTCTGTTTCTCGTTTCAGGCGCTTCAAGTCGGTCCGCATGTCAGCGGCGTGCTGGTAGCGGAGCTCGCGATCTTTTTCTAAAGCCTTGCTGATAATATCTTCCAGCTTGGGCGGAAGGTCAGGATTCAGCCGCACTGCGGAAACCGGATCACGATCCAGAATCTCGCGGAAGATGACAGCGGAACTCTCTCCCCGGAAGGGCAAAGCGCCCGTCGCCATCTCGTACAGCACCGCGCCGAAGGAAAACAGATCGCTCCGCGCATCCAGGTCCTTCGCCCGCGCCTGCTCCGGCGACATATAAGCGACGGTGCCGAGCGTAGAACCGGGACTGGTCAGGTGCTCCTCGCCCATAGCCGTCTCTTGAACCGTCGCTCCGCTGGCGTCGCACGCTCTATTGCCTGCCGTCGTCACTTTCGCCAGGCCAAAGTCCAGAATCTTTGCGTGACCCCGTTTGGTCACCAGGATGTTGGCGGGCTTGATGTCCCGGTGGACGATGCCTTCCGCGTGGGCGGCATCGAGCGCGTCGGCAATCTCAATCGCCAGAGCGAGTAATACATCCGTGTCCATGGGCCTTCCGGCGATGCGATGTTTCAGCGTCACGCCGTCCAGAAACTCCATGACCAGGAAGGGATGGCCGTCTTGCTGCCCGACTTCGTAGATCGTGCAGATGTTGGGATGGTTGAGAGCCGAGGCCGCCTGCGCCTCCCGCTGGAAACGGGCCAAGGCTTGGGGGTCCTTTGCGACGGCGTCCGGCAGAAACTTCAGAGCGACAAACCGGTGCAGGTTTACGTCCTCGGCCTTGTACACCACACCCATGCCGCCACCGCCCAGCTTTTCGACTATGCGGTAGTGCGAGATGGTTTGGCCGATCATGGATTTGTGAAATCTTAGGCGGGACCTGAAGACAAGTCAATGAAAGCCGCGGAGTTGGCGGTATCTGAAGAGGGCTGTTGGCGAAAAATCGCGATAGCACTCATTGACCAGTTTCGAGTGTAAACGGCTGTTTCGCGACCTATCGCCAACCCCGCCTTGGAGACGCCCGGTTCGAGGGTCGCTGCTTCGCAGGAAATTCAGATGCGGGGCAGAGAAATCGATTAGCACGGACGCCACCGATGCCGATCACAGGTCTTCCTTCGCAGCCGGGTAAAGTTCTGGTCCGGCGATCTTGACAACATAGTCTTAGCTGCTTAAGACTATAGATCGTTCCCTGACCTGACGGGAGGTGCTCTCTGGTGTGCCCTATGTCTCACTGGAATGAAAGGTGAATGGCCGGATTTGTCCGACGTGGCTGCCGCAGTCAGCTTCCGGCAAGACTGTTTCCGAGAGTGCTCGGCTCCTCCCAGAGCAACAAAGCAGCATGAAAAGCGCAACCGCGATTCGGTATTCGATCGTTGTCCCGCTCTACAACGAGCAGGAAAACGTCGCACCTTTGTATATCAAGCTGACGGAAGTGATGGATGCGCTCGGCGAGCCCTACGAACTTGTGTTCGTCGACGACGGCAGCCGTGATAATACTTTCAAGGTTCTCGATGACATTTACCAACATGACCCCTGCGTAAACCTGTTGCGGCTGCGTCGAAATTTCGGCCAGACCGCCGGACTCGCAGCCGGATTCGATTTCGCTCGGGGCGAAATCATTATCTCCATGGACGGAGACTTCCAGCACGACCCAGAGGAGATTCCGCGTTTTCTCGAAAAGATTGAAGAGGGCTACGATCTGGTGAGCGGCTGGCGTCACGCGCGCCGCGATCACTGGCTCATGCGCCAGATTCCCAGCCGTGTCGCCAACTGGATGATGGCCAAACTGTCGGGCATCGCGCTGCACGATTTTGGAACCACGTTCAAAGCCTACCGCCGTGAAATTATTCAGGAAATCCAGCTGTATGGCGAACTCCACCGGTTCATCCCTGCCCTTGCAAGTTCCGTAGGCGCAAAGATCGCCGAAATACCCATCGCCAATCTGGATCGCAAGAGCGGGAAATCCAACTATGGCATCGGGCGCACCTTCCGGGTATTTCTCGATCTCATTATGGTGAAGTTCTTACTCGATTATTCCACGCGCCCGCTGCAGTTTTTTGGATTGATCGGTATGACTGGCGCAGGACTTGGATTTATCGTCGCGGCGTTTCTCGGCTACGAAAAATTCGGCCACCACGTCCCGATCATGACGGAACACGGACCGCTGATGCTGTTGGCCGTCGCTCTTTTCGTGAGCGGCATTCAATTTATCTCCATGGGATTGTTGGGCGAAATCGTTGCGCGCACCTACTACGAATCGCAAAACAAGCCGATCTACGCACTGCGCGAAGTGAAGAGCCACCGCAAGGAACTGGGCGCGTTCGCCGTGCCGCCCGGCTCGACGAACAATCCAGATCGCTGAGGACCGGCCGACGGCATGAAATGGTGTCGGTGTCACGGCTGGCCACGCCTGCGAGTATGGCGATGGCACGATGGGCTTAAGCTTCGGCCGTAAGGCGACATTCGAGGTTCATCGCGATGATTGACCTCTTACTACGGTAAGACTAAACCTTGACGGTCAAAGCTGTGGGCGGCAGGATGCGAAGAATCGGCCTAAAGAGTTGCCCGTATTGTGGATCTTCCCGAATCTATGCTTCGTCGCGCACCCTCTGGCAGAAGATTTCTGTCCTCTTTTTGCTCCGCCTGGTACGCTGTCAGGCTTGTATGCGCCGCCACTTCCGGCCATTTTTTCTGCCCACCACTAAACGTCCGCCCACGCACGGGCTGCCTACGATGCCGCCTGAAAATGTCTCCTCCGGGAAATCTCTGAAACCTCAAGCTTGAGGCCAGTGGCACCATTTGCATAAAAGGCACCGTTCTTCCTTCTTGATCGCTTGAGACCTGCTCTGTCAAGGACGAAACGGTCTGCCAGGCTGGGAAACGGCGTCTAGAATCACCCTTTGATCTGACCCAGCATATTTGATTGACAATATGCTCTTAACCAATTAAGACTTATGGGCACATAATGCTCCCGGGAATGGTCGGACTTCGGAATCTCGTCGCTCGTGTGCTCCGCGAGGCGGTTGCAGGCGCTTGTGACCGTGAAGATTGTCTGCCAATCGAGAGGTAAGGTGCTCGCCTGAACTCATCGAATTGATCGAGCCATAGGCTTGTTGTCGGGGAATCATCAACCTTGGATCCCAGAGCTATGTGGAGAGCGTATTGCTCGGTTCACAATCGCTCTCAGGCGCAAATGGGGCGCGCTGCACATGTGTGGCATTCTCGGGTATTCACATATCGCGGAGGACCTGCCCGCCGGAGTGCTGACGGCAGCCCTGGAGGCCATTGCGCACAGGGGACCCGACCATCAGGGAACTTTTTGCTCAGAACACATCTCGCTGGGCGCGACTCGCCTGCGCATCGTCGATCTCGAGGGTGGAGATCAGCCACTTTTCAGCCCTGATCGCGATATTGTTGTTGTTTTCAATGGTGAGATTTTCAATTGCTCGGAATTGCGCACCCAGTTGCAAGCGGAAGGGTTTGTATTTGAGACCCGCTGCGATACCGAGGTAGTCCTCCACGCTTTTCGGTGCTGGGGCAGGTCATGCTTCTCGCGGCTGCGCGGGATGTTTGCCATTGCCCTCTGGGTGCAGTCCGAACACCGCCTGGTTCTCGCTCGCGACCGGATGGGCATTAAGCCCCTGTACTACTGTCTTCGGGATGGTGAAATTTATTTCGGCTCTGAGCTTAAATGCATCCTGCTGCACCCAGCGGTGCGCCGCAACATTTGCCTGTCGGGATTGAACTGCTTTCTCAGCCTGAACTACGTTCCTGGCCCCCTTACTCTGGTGGAGGGCATCATCAAGCTCATGCCGGGGCACTCTCTGGAGTGGCGGGACGGCACGTGGAGTAGCGGCTCGTATTTGCCGCAGCCGAGTGCCGCGAGCGCGCCACGCTCAGTAGCGGAGGCCTGCGATGAACTAGACGACCTGTTGACCCAATCGCTCAAAGAGCAGCTTGTTTCCGACATGCCCGTTGGTATTTGGCTCAGTGGAGGCCTGGACTCTTCGACCATCCTGCACTACGCCGCGAATGCGCATCCGGGTCCGCTGCAAACGTACTCCGTTACTTTCCGGGGACGCTCGTTTGACGAGAGTCGATACATCGGGGAGGTCAGCCGCCACTTCGGCACACGGCACTCGGAGTTCGACCTGAGTGCGAGCGCCGATCTGGTAGACGCGATAGAGCGGATTGCCTACCATTCCGACGAGCCCGGTGCTGATGCAGGCGCCTTGCCACTCTGGTTCCTGGCCCAGATGACGAGCCGAGAAGTCACCGTCGTGCTGACAGGCGAGGGCGCGGACGAACTATTCGCGGGCTACCTTACCTATGGAGCTGATCGCTACAACGCCCTGGCCCGCAGAATTCCTGCTCGCCTGCGGCGGGCAGCCTCGGCCCTTGCGATGCACCTCCCGGTATCCGACGAAAAGATCGGCTTCGAATACAGGCTGAAGCGGTTTTTGCAAGGTACGCTGCTAACGCCCGAAATGGCCCACGTTTTCTGGAACGGAACATTTTCGGAAGCCGAGAAGCAACGGTTATTCTTGTTTGCCGACGCCGGCCCGCTAGCCAACGTGCTCGCTGAAATGGACGCTGGCGGCGGTCTGCAGCGCTATCTGGACTTCGATCAGCGCTACTATTTGCCCGACGACATCCTCTACAAGGTAGACCGCATCAGCATGGCGCACTCGCTGGAGGTGCGTCCTCCGTTTTTGGATCCGCGAATCGTTGCTTTCGCCGCCGGCTTGCCGGAGCGCCTGAAGCTTCGGGGATCGAATTCCAAATACGTACTTCGCCGTCTGATGAAGGACAAACTACCGCGCACCGTACTGCAGCGGGCGAAAATTGGCTTCGATGTCCCTATTCACGAGTGGCTCCGAGGGGTGCTTCGTCCCTTACTGCTGGATACATTGTCACGGGAAGCCGTCTTGGCGAGCGGGTTGTTTCATTGGCCTGCGGTGAAGAGGCTGGTGAACGCACACCTGGAGCGGAAAGCAAATTACGGGTATCACCTATGGGGCCTGATGGTCTTATTAATCTGGATGAAGCGATGGAAAATCGAATTGGTATCCGAGGAAGCGGGGCCGACGATCCCCATCGTCGAAGTCCTCGACCGGGCTGGATTGTAGTTGTCGTCGCTTCCCTAGTTTTTCTCATCAACATCGCCAGCCCGCCTCATCTTATGGATGATGTTGACGCGGTCCAGGCCCAGATCGCGCGCAATATGCTGGCCTCCCATGACTGGGTCACCGCACGGCTTGACGGCGTGGCGTATTTGGAAAAGGCGCCCCTCATCTACTGGATGATGGCGGTGTCGTACAAAATCTTCGGCGTCCATGATTGGGCTGCTCGTCTTCCGCTCGCGCTCTCAGCAGTCCTTTTGTGTTGGATAACCTACCGTTTCGGATGCTGGGCGTTTAGCGAGGAGGTTGGCCTCTACGCGGGCGTCGCCCTCGCCACTTCCGCCGGTTTGTTCCTGTTCACCCGTATTCTGATCCCGGATGCCACTCTCACCGCGGCTATCACGGGCGCGATCTGGGCATGGTTGTCGCTGCTTGAACCGGAAGAACGTCTCCCGCTCCGATGGGCCGTCATGCTGGGAGCATGCCTGGGAACCGGTTTATTGCTCAAGGGCCTGATCGGCGTGGTCTTTCCGGTGCTGGCGGGAGTTGCCTATATGGCCCTGACGCGACAGCTTTTTTCCATCAGGTCGTGGCGTCGATTGACTCTCGGTACGGCAATTGCCATCGCTTTGGCGATCGCACTGCCGTGGCACGTGCTGGCAATCCTGCGGAATCCGCCTTATTTCGCGTTCTCCATGCAGAGTGCGAGCGGCGAATACCGCGGGTTCTTCTGGTTCTACTTCTTCAACGAACATCTTTTGCGTTTTCTGAACCTGCGGTATCCGCGTGATTACAACACGGTGCCAAGGCTGTGGTTCTGGCTGCTGAACCTGGTCTGGATCTTCCCGTGGTCGGTCTATCTGCCCGGCATTCCAAAGCTTTCATTCCGTCCGGTTTCGCGGGCAGAGAGAACGCGGTTGATGGCGGTTTGCTGGGTCGGCGTGGTGATGTTGTTCTTCACCTTCTCCACCACCCAGGAGTATTACTCGATGCCTATCTATCCTGCATTGGCGCTCCTGATCGGCTCGGCGATCAATGCCGGAGGACGAAAGGTACGCGCGGCCACGGCTGTGTTGCTGGTGATTTGTACTTTGCTGTGTGCCGTGCTCACAGTCTTGATTGCATTGGTGTGGCGGCTGCCTGCTCCGGGGAACATTGCTACAGCCCTGACCCAACATCCCGAACTGTACACCCTGTCAATGGGACACATTCGGGATCTGACGCTCAACGCATTCGCCTACCTGAGGCTGCCGCTCGCGATCGCCGTTTTCGCGTTCGGGATGAGCGCCGTCGGGATCGCCGAATCGAAAGGCGAAGTCAAGAGAGTTGTCCTTGTCATCGCTACCGGCATGATCCTCTTCTTTCAGGCCGCCCGCATCGCGCTGATTCGATTCGACTCCTATCTAGGGTCTTATCCCCTGGCTCAAAGCCTGAAGCAGAGTCCACCCGGACAGCTGATCGAAGCCAATTCTTACTACGCCTTTTCCTCCGTTTTTTTCTACACCGGGCGCTCTGCTCTGCTGCTCAACGGCCGCAACAACAACCTGGAATATGGCTCTTATGCCCCCGGAGCTCCCGGTGTATTCATTGACGACCGCGAGTTCGTTTCACTGTGGGCAGCGTCAGGTCGCTGTTATCTTCTCGCTTATGGCAGCGAAATGCCGCGTCTGGAGAGGATGGTGGGGCGGTCGAATCTGCGCGTGGTAGCCGAGAATGCCGGGAACTATTTGCTGACCAACAATGCGCTACCCTGACGCAACTGCCGCGCGTGTTATTCGCTGGGAAGAGAGTGTCCGCTTTGCTTTCTGGGCGCTGGCCGGCGATAAGCTGAAGGCTTCTCTTACCATGCTCGGAGTTGTGATCGGCAGCGCTGCGCTTGTGCTCGTCGTCACCATCGCGTCAACCGGCAAAGTCTACATAATCTCGCAGATCGAGGGAATCGGCGCCAATCTTGCTTATGCCACGCTTGATCGCAACGGCGCCTCTTCCGTTCCGGAAGATGAATTGACACCCGATGACCTGGTGGCGGTACGCCAGACCCTTCCAGCAGTTAACGCGGTTGCCGGCACTTACGACATCCCGGTTGACCTTCAACTTCGTGGCAAAGCGGTCCACCCTCGTTTGGTTGGCGTCACCCAGGATTTTGAGAAGATTCGCAACCTGCAGATTACCTCGGGCAGATACTTCGACGTGGAGGACTTTCTCGCTCACTTCAAGGTTTGTCTGATCACCGACCACCTGGCCCAGACCGCCTTTGGCCTCGATTCCGCCGTCGGCAACAACATTCACCTCGACCAGTTTGGTTGCACCATCATCGGCACCTTCAAAGAGGGAGTCCCCACTTTCGGACAGTCCGAGATACAGGAAGACACCTTGCTCATCCCGTTCCCCCTGGTCAAGTCCATCACGGGCGAAAACTTTTTTCAGGTGCTCTATGCGCAGGCTGCATCCTCCGCCGAGGTGTCCGACCTGACTCAGCAGATGAGCCGCTTGTTGCACATCCGTCACCGCAAAGAGGCACGTTACACCGTCGAGAACCTGTCTTCCCTTCTGCAGACGGCAAATAACATTTCATTCGCCATGAGCGCCGTGCTTATCGCGATTGCCGCTCTGACTCTGGTCACCGCCGGAACCGGGATCATGAATATCATGCTAGTCAATGTTTCCCAGCGAACCCATGAAATTGGAATCAGGAAGGCACTGGGCGCCCGGCCGGATGAGATCCGGATCCAGTTCTTATTGGAAGCGTTCTTCATTAGTTTTGCCGGTGCCCTGATGGGGGTCGGGATTGCACTGGGGCTCGTCTGGTCGGTCACACGCTTGACTGAGGGTATTGTTCCCCTCGGCATTTCGTGGACGGCAGTGGCGGTTGCACTCGCGGTATCCAGTGGCGTCGGGCTGCTGTTCGGATACCGTCCCGCCAGCACGGCGGCGAACTTGAACCCCATCGACGCGCTTCGAAGCGAATGAGATGTCAATCGCTCGTCGCCTTCGTCGAGGTGGTTGCAGAGGCTCACTAGTCGGAACATCGCCCAGACGGCTTGATTGTTGCTCGTCGTGAATTAAGGTGTTAAGCTCCGGATGACACAGGGCATCTCCTTTGAAGATTGGACTCCTACCAACGAGTCTGCCTTCACAATAAAAGAAGGCCACGTTTTGCCGAAACCGAAAGGGATACCGACTGCGGCGGAGTTCCGCTTGCTCGAAATTCTTTGGCGCCTGGGAGAAGGCACCATCGAGGATTTCTTGCGAGCTTCGGAAGGTAATGATCCGTTGAACTACAAGACTGTTCAAACTGTCTTGCGGATCATGGAAAACAAGCGATTTGTCACTCACTCCGTGCGCGGCCGCGCCTTCTTGTATCGACCTCGGGTGAAGCGTAGCGAGGTGAACCGCAGCTCTTTGCGTTCCTTGCTGAACAGGTATTTTCGGGGCTCCCGTTCTGAGCTTCTGGTGAATCTGCTCGAGAACGAGCGTATCGACGCCACCGAGTTGCAGGAACTGGAACGGCTCATTCGCAGTTATCGCAAGGTAAGCAGTTCCGGGCGGCAAAATCATAGTTGAAGGTCGGCACAGTATGTGGTTCAACGGCTCCCTGGCGAATTTGAGCATCTGGATCACATATTGTGTCCAGGTCGCCTTGGCTTATCTGGCGACGTTGTGCATTTGCAGTTTCATCCAAAATCCTCGGGCTCGCGTACGAATCTGGGGCGGCTTCTTGCTTCTGACGATAGCGGCCTGGCTGCTCTTATGGGTGCCCTCCAGGATGGCCGACCCGGTTCATTTCGTTCTCAGTTCAACCTCGTTACCGCCTGCATCGAAACTTCATCTGGCGCTGCCGGTGAAGATCGTCTGGGCTTCCTACATTTCGAAACTTGCGCCAACCGCTGGGGGAGTCTACGTCGTTCTCTTACTCGCATTGCTGTTGCACTTGCTGCTCAAGTCCATGCAGCTTCGATCGATTCTGCGGCGCGCTCAACCGCCTTCACCCCAACTCGAGCTGCTTTTTCGCAGGCTTTGCGTCCAGTTGGGGATTCGCCACAGTGAACTCGGTCTGGTATCGGAGCTGCCTTCTCCCGCCACCTGTTACTGGTTGCGGAGTCACGTCCTGCTGCCCACGGAACTGATTCCCCATCTCGACAGCGATCAACTGGCGGACGTTCTGCGCCACGAATTGACCCATGTTCGGCAGCGTGATTATCTGTGGGACCGGCTGGCGGCGCTGGGCTGTCGGCTGGTTTTCTTTCATCCTCTGGTCTGGCTGGCCTACCGCCGTTTGCGCTGGGAACGAGAGCTATCCTGCGACTACGCCGTCGTGGCGCAACGCGCGGGGGTGCGCTTGCCCTATGCCGAATGCCTCACCCGGCTCGCGCGCTGGTTTGTGGAGGAACACAGCCGCTCCGAGGGTATTGGTTTTTCCTCCTCCGAGTCATTGCTGGCAATCAGGGTTCGCGCGCTGTTAACAGAGCCGTCGTCGTATTCCAGCTTAGAAAGGACGGCCCGGGCGGCACTGGTGGCGATCATCGCGACCGCCACATTATTCTCGGTCCCTGCTTTGGGTCTTATTCTATATTCGCCGGTCCCGCTTGCTGCCTTGTTGCATCGATCTCGCGACGCACACATCGATTCTTCAGACAAGAAAACACGGGGACGGAAAGCGCTGCACACTTCGTTGGGCATAGCATTGATGCCAGCTGCACTGATGCGGACCCGAACCGAAACTGTGCGGCCCGTCGATTTGTACCTGGAGTCCAAACTGACATCTTTGCCAGTTCTCAAAGATGCGTCAGCTGCGGCCGAGAGTCCCGCCGAGCCGGGCTCCCTGCACTCTGAAGCTGACCATGATTCTCGGCTGGGTACCGCAGGTCGTGTCTGGGACGAGGTCCCTATGCCGCTGGCGCGCCCCCCCAAGTGGCGGACCCTTGTCGTTGGTGCCATCACCAATGGGGTCGCGGTCGCGACCGGCGGCATTGATGTAGACGATGTAGACACCCCACGCAAGCGCAGCCGCTAACTGAAACCACAATCCGTCTTCTCACGCGAACGTTTTTGCCGGGAAGAGATCACCGGAAATGTCTATAAAGCTTTGGTCGCAAAATCACTTCATGCTAATACCCAGGTCGCTTGGGTTCATGAATGCCGGGCGAGCCACACGGTGGGAGTAAGGTCTCGAAAGGGGCCCTCGATAGCTGATGTCTGGGGCTCCAAAACACGTCCAGAGGCAACTTATCGCGTTTTGCTCGTCGGCTTAACGCGCGACTGTCGTTGTAACATCGCCATTTCACTCATTGACCGGGATTTTGGCGAACAAACGGCGCACGCTTGTGCTAACGCAAGATTTCGCCAGTTGACTTCTGGATTGTCTGTCATTCGGAAGTGGCAGAGAGCCAGCATGTAACTTCTGTAACCTACCGGAGGCGATCGCGCAGGTTCAGAATTGTGCGAGGTACCTCCGAAATTGCCTCAGCTTTCAAAAATCTGGGTTCTCACGCTTGTCTCCCTCACGGCGGTGCAGTCGGTGGCGTTCGCCCTACTCCCGCGTGGTCTTGCTCGTGCAGCTTTTAGCGACATTGTCTGTGCTCTCCTAATGCTTTCTGCACTGGTGGTCACCGGTTTGAACGGTATATCGAGCAAAGGGCGGATGCGCGTGTTTTGGATACTTCAGGCCACAGGGTGGGGACTCTGGCTGACTGACCAAATGCTGTGGACTGTTTTCGATCTTGTGCTGCAGAAAAAAATGCCGGAGATGTTTTCCGCCGATGCGCTCTTATTCATGGCGGGCGTTCCAATTCTAGCTGGCCTGTTGCTTCGGCCGCAGTTCCAACCCTCGGAGCGCAGTGCTCGATTGGGTGCCCTGGATTTTTCGCTGCTTTTGTTGTGGTGGCTGTACCTCTACGTGTTCTATGTGATTTGCTGGCAATACGTCTCTCCCGATCTGGCCCACTACGATAGAAACTACAATCTCCTTGATGCTGCAGAGGCCCTCGTGCTTGCCTTTGTTTTGGGAGTGTTCTGGCATCGAGCCTCAGGACGGTGGAGGAAGTTTTACGGTTATTTCTTTGGGGCGGTGTTATTCAATAGCGTGGCGTTCTACCTCCTGAATCGCGCACTCGACAATGGAGTGTATTTCACAGGTAGCTGGTATGACCTTCCCTATTCAGCATCGTTTGCGGCGTTCACCGTAGTCGCCCTAGCCGGACAAGGATTGTCGTCCACGACAGAAGCTTCCACAGACGAAACATACGCTTCTTGGATTGCAACGCTCGCGATGACGGCGGTGTTGTCATTGCCGGTAATGGCTGCCTTTGCTCTTTTGGGCCGCGACATTCCTGCTCCAGTTGCACGTTTTCGTATACTAGTAACGCTCGGCGCAATGTTTGCGATGGTGTTCCTCCTCTTTTTCAAGCATTACCGATTGAATGAGGAATTGAAGCGCACCAATAACGTGCTGGAGGAAGCTTCTCTGACCGATCCTTTGACCGGCCTCCGCAACCGCCGATACTTCTTGGCAACTATCGAAGGAGACATCAATCAGGTATTGCGTTCTTACGCGGACCATCGTGATCAACGAACCCGAGACTTGGTCTTTTACCTGATTGATGCGGACAATTTCAAAGAAGTAAATGACCGCTATGGACACGATGTTGGTGACAGAGTGCTGGTGGAAATGGCACGTAGAATCAGTTCGGCCATCCGGCACTCCGATGTTTTGGTGCGGTGGGGCGGTGAAGAATTCTTGATCCTGTCGCGCTATACGGATCGCACTGAGGCTGAAACTCTCAGTGCGCGAGTGCTCGCGGCGGTCAGCGATACACCTTTCACGTTTACGAATCCGAATGAAACGACTTGTAGAACGTGCTCGATTGGGTGGGCTGCATTCCCCTGGTTTTCCGTACATCCCGAAATTGTCAATTACGAAAAAGTCCTCAATTTTGCCGATCGAGCCCTAAGGGAGGCCAAGAGGGCCGGGAAGAACCGGGCTGTTGGTTTGTTACCTGCGGGGGATCAACTTGCGCCGACATTGAGTGAGATGGCGTACTCAAACCACATGACTGCCGATGTTCTGGCCAGCGTCGATACAACAGACACGCGGCAAGAATAGAATCTGCACCCCGCGACGCCAGCCGCCAAGTGAAAATCGGCTTCCACAGCACGAACCAGAGGGGAGCCGTCGGCATAGGTGCTGACAAATGACATGTCGCTATTGACTCTCGAATGGTATGCCACCTGGAAGCTCTCTACAGTTGGTGATAAATCGCGTTTACACTCATTGACGGAGTCGGGAGTGAGAAGGTCTGTTCAGCCCCGGCCTCGGTCCGAGGACAAGTTTAAAGAAACTCAGCTCTATTCTGAAATTCTAACCAGTTCCTCGCGAGTCGCAAGAAAGCCTAACTTCTTCTGCGCATTAGGGCACCCCAGAAGCCGTCAGCACGTCCGGGGTGCACCTTACTGGGCAAAAATCAGCAGGGTGAACGTCTTCCCAATCACTTTTGGCCACGGATGAGGATTCTCAGGTGTGGCGGGCGGTGGCGGTTCGAAGTCGGCGGTCACGGTATATACATTGTGGTTTTTGGTGTCGAGAGCCATGGTTCGGGCGCCGCGCTGCGTCGTGATCGTTTGGACCACGGTGTATTTATCGGGCGAGTCCTCATGCGCGACCGTGATTGTGCCGTCGCCACAGGAGGCGAACCCCAATCCAGTCGTGGGATCGAAGCGATTCGCGTCTACACCCTTGCCGATCGGGACGGTTGCAACAACTTTTCCATTGGTGTAATCGACTACCGCCATCAATTGATTGTGGCAACCGGCGAAGAGCCGCTTGTGCTCGACGTCAATCGCCAGGCCCGAGGGTTCTTTGCAGGGAGCGATGGGCCAAGTGTGCAGCACTTTCAGGGTCTTTGAATCGAAGGCGACAACCTGATTCTTGTCCTCGATGTTCACATAAATGTGTCCGTCACCATCCGTCCGGGCGAACTCTGGCTTGCCGCCGAGCAGGACGCTGCCCACAACCTTGGCCGTGCTGATATCGATGGCTGTGGCGTCATTGGTGCCGCCACCGTTAAAGGTGAAGACTCGGTTGGTGGTGGCATCGTAGAGGATGGCGTCCGGATCCTTGCCGGACAGGTCGATCCTGCCAACGACCTGCATCTTTTCCGTGTCGAGCACGTCGACCGAACCCCCAGCGCTGAGGAAAGCGCTTTTGAATTCGGGAGCAAAAACGATGGCGTGCGTATCGTGCGCTTTGTCGATATCGGCAAGCTGCTTTCCCCTGGAGTCCACTACGAGTATATGTTCTCCGCGCGGGATGAAGATGTGGCCAGTTGTTGGATCGACGTCAAAATAATCCCAGCCGCCCTCTCCACCCAAAGTAACCTTCTGCACCAGCGTATAGTCGGAGGTGTTGGACGCGGCGTTCGACAAGAGAACGAATGCCACGAGCGAAAACGCAACCAGGAACACCACAAACAGCGCCGTTGGTTTGCTGCCCATTTCCCCTCTCGATCCCTTGGCTTGGAGTCTTAGGATATCCGATCGCCCACTTCGGGACAACGGCCCGGCAACCTTGTGGATTCGCACGAATCCAGAGCTCCGACTTGTTCCTCAAGCCAGCTCCGATTGCGGACGACCGGGGCAACCAAGGTTTGCCGTCGCAAAATCGCCACTACACCAACTACGCTCCTCAGCCGCCGCCCCTGAGGGGTCACGAGTGTGAACGCCTTTTCGCGAATGGGACAAAGGGCGAGCTGTGTAAGAGGCACTAAATGTCAGCCAAAAGTCTGGCTGTCTCACGGTAGGACTAATTGTTGACGACCAGGATGCAGGGTAAGAGTTTTTCCCTTCCAGATCAGTTCCCCTGACACATTCGGGGGGAGACTGATCTCGGCCTTCATTCCTGAATTGTCGGAAACGTACTTCACCTCGACCACGCCCTTCGGAGTTGGCACGGCGGAGACTACGTTGCGTAACACGCCCAGATGAGGTTCGATGCTGACTGTAGAGAATCCAGGCGCCTTCGGACGAATTCCGGCCACGATGGTGAGAAAGTCAAAATTCGGATGAGCACTCCATGCGTGGGAATCTGATCGGGTCGGCTCGGGTTGCTCAGCCCAGGTCGTAAGTCCGAGAGCAGTCATATCTCGCCACGGCTTAAGCAGATTAAGATATTGATCTCCCATGCCGGCGTGGTCGAGCGCGCGGGCCAGATAGAATCGGAAGTAGTAGGTCGCCTTTGTCATCTCGGGAACGGAGCCGGTTGATGTAAATCCAGAGTCGCTCACCGACAGGATCTTTTTAAGAACGTCCTTCTCTTGCTCCCGCGGAATCACGTCGAGCCATACCCCGAGAATGTTGGCGTGCTGGCTGTAATGTTTCTGGGCAGGGGTATCGGCCAACAGGCCGTAGCTGTTATTCCAGCACAATTTGCGGACTGCGTTCACCGCGCGATTCGCAGCTTCCCGGTAGCGCTGCGCGCGAACCTGGTCGCCGAAGGTTGATTCCAGTTCCGCGCCGTAGCGAAGCGCTTCGACGTACTGCAGTGTGATCGGGGAAGATCCGCCGTCCGCATCTTCGGGCGGCATGCCGAAGGCGAAGTCCTTTCCCCAATCGAGAAAGGGCCACCAGCTCAAGTGCCCCATGAGCCCGTCTGGTCTCTGCTTGTCGAGAAACCAGTCCAGCACGGTTCTCGTGCCCGGAATCTGGCTTCTGACAAATTCATCGTCTCCACGATACCGCCAGAAGTCATGCACCATCCCGATCCACAACAGAGAGAAGGTTGGAATGATCTGCGTTACCGAGGAGGGATAGCGGCTCCGCGTGATGCCGTCAGCGATTCGGGAATTATTGAAAGCCTCAATCGCCTGGCGCGCCAGACGATCGTCGCCCGCGACGGTATACGAAATCAACGCCTGAATGCGCGTGTCGCCGATGTACTGCATGCGCTCCCAATAGGGCGTATCCATGTAAGTATCATGGGCGTCGAGCCGGGCGGTTCGCCAGCCCACTTGCCAAATCTGACTTAGATCTGGATCGTCAGACTGGAAGCGGGCACGCTCTTCAAAGGGGAAAGCGGTGAACCAGGAGCGGAGGCCTTCAATGCGAAGCGGCTGGTCGGCGGTAGTGACGTCGAGTTGCAGATAACGCCACGTGCGCCACGCCAGCGGCATAAAGGGACGCTTCTCCGAGCCGTCGGGCAGAAACTCGTCAAAGATGCCAACGATGTGCTTGCCTTCGATTTCGTTGCGATTGCCCTTCACTCCCTGGCTGTCAACCAGCGCCTCCGCATAGGTGAGCCGAGCTGTGCTACCGGCACCGCCGCTGACAGTCAGCTCTGGGTAAGCGGTGGTCAAATGGGTTTGGTCCACGAGCAGGCTGACGGTGGCGTGGGCCGGAATCTCGAAAGCGGCGCTGGGAAAGTCCGGCGGGGGCTGAATTCCGGATGCGCGCACCACGCGTCCCACCGGTGTCAGTTCCATTTGCATGGCGGGGAGCGAGTCGGCCACCAATTGCCAGTTGTTGTTCTGCAGCACCGATCCTCTCGCGATGGCATTTCCAATCGAAGCGGCCCTTTCCCATTTACCGCGAGAGGAACCTGCGTCGTTCCACGACCAATCCCATAGCGCCCCATTAATACGCTCCGCAGGCTCCGCCACGAAGTAGGACCGCCGGATCTCCGGCGGGGTGGGCAAGTTTTGGAGGCCCTTGTCTTCTTCGACTTCCCAAGTACTGTCGGTATCGGCGACACTCGCTTCCGGCGAACCGCCGCTCAGGACGAAAGCAGTCTGATCGCTGATCTGGGCCCCGGTCGAGACTCCCGAGCTCCATACCGTGGCAGCGATCTCATTACGGCCTGGATGCAGAGATGGCGCCAGGTCGTAGGTTTCGTACTTCCAATGGGCGAGATCACTTCGCGCCGGACCGCGCCCTATCTCCCGCTGGTTAACGCAAAGAATGAACAGGCTATCCGCGCTGACATGGACCACAAAATGTTCTGGAACCTGCGGAACCTCGACCACCTTCCTGAAGTGCAGGACGGCCGGGTCACGTTGGGGCGCGCTCGGCGACGTAATCCATTGGGCCTTCCACAGTCCGGCGAGAGCTTGGGGAGGCAGTTGAGCGGATGCGGAGAGCGCGCCGGTCAACAGCAGGGCAATACCGAACACGAGAAATCTGCTTTTCATAGGGCGAGTTGTCAGTGCACAGTCACGCTGCCTGCGGGATGCTTGCTCCCCTTCCATTCTTGAACTGGTCATTTCAGGGTCGCCCGCTAAATTGTCAGACTGTCCCACAACGCCAGTTCTTGCCCGAAGGGATTCTCTTCGACCTTGCATTGTGTATCAATCATCATTGTGGCTCGCTTTTGCAGGGTATAGGCGGGCCACGAGGGTTGCCCCTTGGCGCCCGGGTGACCGGTCCTGGCGAACGTGGCCCACATTTCGCTCATGTGCAGCGCGGCTTGTTTGCGACCCGGATCGGTGCCGATAAGCGGCGGGCCCGGGGCGTTCTTCGGTCCTTCCAAGTCCACGTTGTCGAACTTGTACCAGATCTCGGTGGCGTGAGCGGCGCCCAGCCGATGGTTTGTGCCGGGAACGATCAAGTTCGATTCGTGAGTGAACATGTACATATACACCGGCGCAGCTGCCTGCGCGAATTTCTTCTCGGCAATTTCAATCGAACCCAGCCACATGGCGCGAGAGGTTGTAATTGCAACATAAAGATCGGACGGCGAAGCGCCGGGCCGGCTCTTGCGATACGTCGTCAGAATCCTTTCGGCATTCACGCCGAAATCTTTCTCCAAATGCGACTTCAATCCATCATCCGTCAGAGTAAACAAATCGGTGGCCTTGCGTTCCCAGTAGAAGAACGCCATTTCATCTCTGTTGGTCCCGACGATAAGCGGTTTGTCTTTGGAAATTGCAGGCGCGGTGGGATCGAAAGGATCGTGCGGAAGATAAGTCCCATCCACAACCGGGCCGAATCCACCGGGACGCGCTACCACCATCCCCTTTCTGCCGCCGCTGAGCGTCAGGTTCCCCGCGGCCTTCTTCGCTACCGTGCCTTGAACTTCCACCAGCTTCTCCGCTGGAACCTCCTTGAGTTTAGACACTTCCTTTTCTGACAGGCCAAGCTCGTTCAGTACCATCCGCGCGGTTTCCGTCGCCACATCCCGAGGCGTCATGTGAACGCCCGGGCCACTCTCAATCGAGGCCTTGTTGAAATAATCCTTTGCCCTAGGAAGCGCGTAGATACACGAGGTTTTTGCCCCGCCTCCGGATTCCCCAAAGACCATTACGTTGTGCGGGTCGCCGCCAAACGCCTCGATATTTTCGTAGGTCCACTTCAGGGCCGCCGCAATGTCGAGTATTCCCTGATTGCCGGAAGTGGCATACTCCTCGCCGGCCAAATCCCCGAGGAACAGATATCCCAAAAGGCCCAGACGGTGGTTGTTCGCCACTACCACCACATCGTATTCGCGGGCGAGGTTGCTGCCATCTTGGTACCAGGTGCTTCCGGAACCGATCACGAAGCCGCCGCCATGGTTATAGAACATGACGGGACGCCGTCGCTGATCTACCGCAGGCGTCCAAATATTAAGTACCAGGCAATTCTCGGAGAAGGGCGGCTCGTCGACCCGCGGGCTCGGCTGAAAAGAAGGTGGGCCTGGAGTGAAGGCGTCCCGAACACCGGTCCAGGGTTTAAGAGGAGGCGGCTCCTTGAACCGATTTTCTCCCGCGACTGAGCCGGCATAAGGAATGCCCTTGAAGGTGACGAGATCTCCAGTGCGCGAACCGCGAAGTCGCCCATATGCGGTCTTTACTTCGACCGTCTCCGCGGCTGCCGGCCACGCCCATGCGAGCCTGCTGCCACTAAGCAACGAAGTACCGGCCAAGGCAGCCAGGGCCGTTGAGCTGTCAAAGAGAAACTTACGGCGATCGACGAGCATCCTTTTTTCGCGACATAGCATTCGAATGGCCCTCGCACGGGTTTCGAGCCATCGAGGTTGATGGCTGGCAGTGCCGGAGACTGCTCTCCTGGCGCCGCGTCATTATACTCCATGCATACCACATAAGTATTGATAGACATCTAGTTTAGGTATTGACCGATTGAATTTACCGCATTATGACCAGGCCGTAGGGCGGGCTGCCCCTCCGTTGGGTGAGCCTCACGCAAACGCGCCACAGAGGATGCGTCGGCTCCAGTGCGCCGGTCAAGGACCCGGGCGGGGCCTGCACGTTGGAGCAGGGGCGAGCGTCAGCATCAATCTGAAAGACTTTGGTGTAAACGAAGCGGGGGCTGATTGCGGGAGATGAGGTGACGATTGCGATCGGGTTGGAACTGAAGCGTCCGAGCGGCTCTCAGCACCAGCTTTAGAGCAGGAAGCAGCCTATTCCTTGCGTCCGACCGGTCGGGAGCGTCGTGCTGTTCGACGCCTTTTCCCGATTCGCGGCTTGGGTGAATCGTCCCCGAGTATCCGTTCGAGATCATGCGTCATGTCTACGATGTGAGGAAGGTTTGAAAGAACCTTGCGAGTGAAGGCGATAAAATCCAAAGTCACTTTGGTTTGTTCTTTCTTGCGCCATACGATGTCAACTTCGATGGTGGCGCCGGGCTCCATCAAAGGCACTGCGGTGAGGCGGTCTGCGAAAGCAGGATGGTAGGGATTTCTACCGACCGCGATGTAAATGCCCTTGCCTGAATCCACCAAAATCGCGCCCGCTTCATCGTGAACCATGGTTTGGGTAGGAACGATGTTTGCGGACAGCCCCGCGTTGCGAATCAGGTCGACGGTTTTGTCGTACGCCCCTGATGATATTGGTCTGTCAATGAGAAGTAGACGCTGATTCACAAGATGCCTCATGCGCAACTGCTTATGTTTGGCAAGAGGGTTTGTACGCGGCAGCACCACGGAAAACCGCTCCGCAAAGAGTGGTGCCGAACTGAGCTTGGCGTCGTCAATCGGCGGCCGCAAGAAACCAACGTCGATTCTGCCACCCACCAGCGCCTCGCTCTGGAATCCTGAGGCGATATCCTGGACATCAATCTCAACGCCAGGCAGGAGGCGCAAGTGTCGATTAATCACGCGACTCACGAGTTCTCCCAGCCCTTTGGCAATCCCAATTCGTACGGTGCCAGATTCCCCATTCTTGGCCTGGCGCGCTACCTCGATGGCGCGAGCCGCGTTGCGCAACACCGTGTTGGCTTCGTTCAGGAAGCGGCTGCCTGCGTCGGTAAGAAATACTCTGGCAGAATTCCGCTCGAATAGCCGAACTCCGATTTCCCGTTCCAGATCTCGGATCTGGCGGCTGAGAGGAGGCTGGGCAATGTGCATACGTCGGGCCGCTTTGGTGAAATTCAATTCCTCAGCGACGGCGACGAAATAGCGTAGTTGACGAAGTTCCATAGGGCAGGCCTTTTGAATCAATCCTCTGTTCGATACCAGATACATATAGCTAGGCTACGACAATCGTATTGACGGAAGTCCGGTAACTGATGCATTCTTCATGTCTTCCGGAGGCATCGTCTGAGTGGAGAATCGCTAAAATCCCCGGATCTCATGGACCAGAGTTGCCGAGTCAAAATGATCACGTTGAACGCCGGCTTCCGAGGCAGCAACGGCGATCCTATGCCCCCCGCCCCGATGACTGTGACTATTTGATTCATGCACCCCTCCCGAAGGAACCTGACTCAGCAAATCTCTGGCGGATTTTACTCTTCGTGCTTTTTGCTTATAGCCTTGAGACGTGTCTGGCCCGATGCAAGGGGTCCTTCCGAGATTTCCGGTGTATGTGTGCCTCGGCGTTTGTTCCTACCAGACACGCCCTAGTCCTGCAGACTCGTAAAGTGGCGAGCGCTGCCCTAGGCCCCCTTCTATTGCGGGTGGATCACATTGTCAAGATCGCGGGCCAGGGATTTACCTGGTTGCAAAGAAAGAGCAGTGATCGGCATCACACCAAGAGGTAAGCGCAGCTTGAGGGCTGCGGCTTTGCCAGATCATGCACTTCCGTTCTCTTCGACAATGCCCCGCAAGTAAGTATTCTCTCTCTGCTGCTTTCGACGGGCGCTGGGGATGAGTCCGGGTTGCTGGCAGCAAGGAAGGGTCGACGCCAGAGAAAAGGAACGTTAATTGCAGCCAGAGAATTAAAAATCAATGTCCATGCGTCCAATTCCGCTTGCGTGTGCCGTATTTTTTCTCGTCGGAAGCTCGTTCGGGCAGATTTCACCGGGGCCCCTCTCGCGGGCGCACCAGTCTCTGGAAGGCGCCACGCAATGCGCCAGCTGTCACAAATTCGGCGGTGAGGCAATCCTCAAATGTCTGGATTGCCACTCCGAGATCGCGGAGCGGCTAAGTTCGAGGAAGGGGCTGCACGCTACTTATGGGATGAAGGCTGGATCGAGCCAGGATTGCGCGCGCTGCCATTCTGAGCACAATGGCCTGGACTTCCAGCTGGTCAAGTGGGACACCAAGAACTTTGATCACAAACAGACTGGCTATGTACTGCAAGGCAAGCACGCGGGACTTGGCTGCAATCTCTGTCACACGCCGGAGCACATTGCGGCCGCGCGGCGATCGACGATCAGGGTCCGGGATCTGAGCCGGACCTTTCTCGGACTGAGCCCGGCCTGTACAACCTGCCACCAGGACGCGCACAACGGTCGCCTGGGCACAGAATGCGCGCAATGTCATAACAGCACCGACTGGAAAAATACCGCCGGGCAGTTCGATCACTCCCGGACGCGTTTTCCGCTCACCGGACTGCATGCTCAGGTGCAGTGCCAGCAGTGCCACACCCCGGGCCTGGACAGCAAGCCGCGATACGCCGGCTTACCCTTCAGCAAGTGTTCGGATTGCCATTCCGATCCGCATGCGGGCAGTTTCGCGCCGCAGAGCTGTCAGTCCTGCCACAACACCGGAGGATGGAAACGGGTGTCGACCTCGGTGCTGAATAACAGCTTTGATCATTCCCAGACCAAGTATCCGCTGTTGGGGAAACACCAGCAGGTGGAATGCGTCTCCTGCCATCGCAAGGGCGATTTCAAGCAGCCGCTCGCTTTTGGGAAGTGTATGGATTGCCACCACGATGAGCATCAGGGACAATTCGCAGAACGCGTGGGCGGCCAGGAATGCTCCTCCTGTCATAGCGTGGAAGGATTCAAGCCGGCAATGTTCGGTCTGAAGGAGCATTCGGCTACCGCCTATCCCCTGCAGGGCAAGCACGCCACCCTGCAATGCGCGCAATGCCATATCCCGCGCGGCAAAGAGACGCTTTACAAGATCAAATTCAGTCGCTGCCTCGACTGCCACAAAGACGAACACCAGGCGCAATTCGCGGCCGCGCCTTATCTGAACCGGTGCGAGCAGTGTCACACGCTCGACGGCTACAAGCCCTCCACGTTTGGGCTGGCGCGGCACAAGCAGTCCCGGTTCGTATTGACCGGAGCGCACCTGGCGGTGACTTGCGAGGAGTGTCACAAAGCGCAAACTCAGACCTCCGCCCAAAGCAAGCCGGAGGTGCCGTACCACTTCGAGGACATGTCCTGCGCGGGCTGTCACAAGGACCCGCACCACGGGCAGTTTGGCAAGCGCATGCAGCGCCTGGTTAACGGCCAACCTGTGGGATGCGAGGCTTGTCACACCAACAAAACCTGGACGGAGTTGTCGCGCTTCGATCACTCGCAGACAGACTTCCCGCTGGCGGGCGCGCATCGCGCCGTTGCCTGCATCGACTGCCACAAACCCACTAACCTTGAGACCAAGCTCGCCAGCGTTGATTTCCAGGCTGCGCCAAAACAATGTGAAGACTGTCACGAGGACATCCACGGTGCGCAGTTCGCGAAAGCCGGGGGAGTTACCCGCTGCAGCGAGTGCCACAACAGCACCCGTTGGAAGCCGTCACTGTTCGACCACGACCGGCAGGCGGCTTTCCCGCTGCGAGAGGCCCACCGCAACGGACGCTGCGCCGACTGCCACAAACTGAACCGTGTAATAAATGGCAGGTCTGTACTTTTTTACGCACCGACGCCGAAAGAATGTACCGATTGTCATGGCGCCGACATCTCGAACCCGCATGGCAAGTCTTGAAAGTTGAGCGCTCAAGGCGTCAAATCAGGCGCTGGGCCGGTGCGGCGAACCCTTGAGATGGCAACGAGATGAACGTTTGTCCATATACCGGGCTGGATTACAACTTTCGTAACATTTCTCCCATCCACAAGTGCATATACCCTTCCTATTGGATAACGAGTTGCCCCTGTTTGTGGAACGCTCCCTCTCCGAGGGATAGGGATGTGGTGGTCGAATCTCTGCTTGGGCGGGGAACCTGACGTCGGTCCTGTTAATACCGGTCATCCTGTTGTTTATGTCACCAGCGCCCCCAGCGCAAGGGGGAGGCTACGCTGGAGCCCGAAGCCCGCACGGCCCGTTGAACATCCCCTGCCAGAACTGCCACACCCTGAGCGCATGGAAGCCGATCCGCAACGTTCCTGAGTTCGACCACAACCAGACCCGATTTCCCTTGCGCGGCATGCACCAGGGAGTGAGTTGCACCCAGTGCCACACGAAGCCGGTGTTCACGAACGTGGGCCAGAAATGCGCTGACTGCCACGCCGATATCCATAAGCGTCAATTTGGGGCATCCTGCGAACAGTGCCACACGGTAAAGGGATGGCAAGTTTCGGTGCAGCAGATTAATCAGCACCAGAACCGCTTTCCCCTGATGGGTGCGCATGCGGCCCTGGATTGTGCTTCGTGCCACAAGGGCGCCGCCGTGGGCCAGTTCCAGGGACTCCCGACGCAATGTTATTCGTGCCACTCGAAGGACTTTCAGACCGCCGAACCCAGTCACGTGAGCGGTGGTTTCCCGACCGGCTGCGAGCAATGCCACGGCATGAACAACTGGTTCGGGGCCAAGTTCGACCACCTGAAGTTCACCGGGTTCGCCCTGGTGGGCGCCCACACCACGCTCGACTGCAATGCCTGCCACGCCGGTGGAAGATTTAAAGGCACGCCTGCCAATTGCGTGGGCTGCCATTTACCCGACTATCAGAAGAGCACGAATCCCAATCACGTCGCGCTGGCCTTCCCGCAAACCTGCCAGACCTGCCACAACACAACCATGTGGCAGCCGGCGACCTTTGATCACAGCACGATCGGATTTCCGCTCACCGGAGCGCATCAGACGTTGCCGTGCTCGCAGTGCCACGTAAACGGCAACTACAACCTGACGACCTCGGCGTGCGTGTCGTGTCATATGAAGGACTACCAGGGCACGACTGATCCCAACCATGTGCAGGCGCAACTCCCGCAAACCTGCCAGGGATGTCACAACACAACCTCATGGGCGGGCGCCACGTTTAATCATGCCACCACGGGTTTTACGCTCACGGGCGCGCACGCCACCCTGCAATGTTCGCAGTGCCACGTGAACGGCAACTACAGCTTGAACACCGGGGCCTGCTCGTCCTGCCACATGAAGGATTTCCAGGGAACGACCGACCCCAATCACGTGCAAGGCGGATTCCCCACGACTTGCGATTCCTGTCACACCACGGTTTCCTGGGCGGGCGCCACGTTTAATCACAACTCAACCGGGTTCCCGCTCACCGGAGCGCATACCACCGTTCAGTGCACGCAGTGCCACGTGAACGGCAACTACAACTTGACCGACACCAGTTGTGTTTCGTGCCACGCAAAGGATTTCAGCGGCACGACCAATCCCAACCACGTTCAGTCGGGATTCCCGCAACAGTGCGAGGTGTGTCATAACACGACGGCCTGGATCCCGTCGTCATTCGATCACAGCAATACGGCGTTTCCGCTTACCGGCAAGCACACCACCGTGGCCTGTGCCAGCTGCCATGTGAACAACAATTACACGACGGTTCCGACGGATTGCTACTCCTGTCACAAGGCCGACTACCAGACCACGACCGATCCGAACCACACGGCTGCGAACTTCCCGACCACCTGCCAGACCTGCCATACCACCAGTTCGTGGCAGGGAGCAACGTTCAACCACACCTGGTTCCCGAGCAATCATGGCGGGGCGAAAGGCGTGTGTTCCACCTGTCACACCAACCCATCCAACTATGCGCTGTTCACTTGCACCGGTTGCCATACCAAGTCCCAGACCGATTCGCAACATCGGGATGTGCGGAATTACGTTTACAACAGCCCCAGCTGTTATCAGTGCCATCGATCTGGACAAGGCGGCGGCTAGAGCCTGGCAACGGAGAATTTGGCCCTCGATGAACACGGTGACGACATTCGATGAAGGCAGTACAAAGACAAATCGGCCTGGTAATCCTGTTTTCGTCGTGTGCCGTGGCGCAAGGGATCCCCGCCACCTTGCGTGACGTGACCGTGATCCCGGAGAGCGGCGGGGTCCAGATCGAGGTGGCGCTCTCCGCCGGGGTAAAACCATCCGTGCTGGCCACCACAAATCCCTTTCGCCTGGTGCTGGATTTTGCCAACACAATTCCAGCGAGTCGGCAACAAGTTGGCGTCAATGTGCAGGGCGTACGGGCAGTGCGATACGCCTTGTACCAGTCAAGCCCGCCAGTCACACGCGTTGTGGTTGACCTGGACCAGGCGCACTCGTATGAATTGCGCAGTGATGGAAATCGGGTCACGCTGATCGTCGGTCCCCCGGTGGCCGCCGGGGTTGCCCGGCGGCATGTGCCTGCACCGGCTGGTTCGGAAGGTCTCCTTGGAATACTCCGGCCGCATGGTCGTTCGGCTCCAGTCCCGTCTTCCGACGACGGTTTGAATCGTCCGTATCCGCCGCCGGTGGCGGCTTCGGCGCCGACCGCGGCGCATCCCAACCGCGGTAGTCTGCAGGAAGGAACCGTTTTCCCCGGACTGGGGTCTCCGGGAACGGGAAATGTGCCGGGCGGGACGGGGAGCGCGACGGCGTCGGCGGCGAGCCCGGTAGCCCCGGTGAAGACTGCGAGTGACGCTGAGGCGCCATCGACACCTCCGGCAAGTGGACCCGGCGCACCCAGCTCAATTGCTTCTTCGAGCGCACCAGCTACGGCTGCGCCACCGACGGCGGCGTCCAAGAATGATTCGCTGCCTGGGGTGGTGACATCACCTGCCGCTCCAGCCCCTTCTCAGGTTTTGCGCACCGCGGATCAAGAGGCAACCAAGCGCCCATCGGCTTCTCAGCCTTCCGCAGAGGCGCCTTCCAATCCGGCTGGGCCATCATCACAGACAACCTCAGCAAGCGTGCCAGAAGGCTCCAACCCGATTCCATCTTCGAGCACGACGGTTCAGGCCGCGGCACCGGCGGCGGCATTGGGGAATGATGCTAAGCCTTCGGCACCGGCACCGCCAGTGAATCCGCCTCCCTCCGAGGTTCCTCGCGCCGCAGAGCAAGACGCAAGCGCAGCCGCTTCGACTGCGCAGGCCGAACCTCCGGATGTGGCACCTTCCAATTCCGACAGCACCGATTCGGCGGCCGGCCTCCCAGCGCTCGATCCCAACCTGAAGACCGTTTTCAAAGTGAAATACGTGGCGGAGGGAGCAGCTTATCTGGACGGAGGCCGCAGTTCGGGCCTCACGGAAGGGATGAAACTGGAAGTCAAAGAATCTAACCTACCGGCGCAGCAGGGGAGCACGGCCAGCGCCGGCGATCCGCGGGTAGTGGCGGAACTGGAAGTTGTGGCGGTGACCGAAACATCAGCCGTCACCGACATTCACGTGCCCAAACGTCCAGTCAAGCCGGGAGACCTGGCTTACCTCTCGACCGGAGACGCGCAGGCTCTCGTACAGCAACGGACATTGAGCTCGACCAGGAAGTACCCGATGGTGGTCGCATTTACCGAAGACGACCCCCAGGATGAAGAAGTGCGGGCAGAGGTGCCGCGGCCTCCGCAGCCTTCGGTAAACCGGACTCGCGGATGGATCGGCCTCGATCACATGGGCACGGTCAGCCACGGCAGCTCACCTGTGACCAGCTCCGATGTCGGTCTGGTGGTACGGGCGGATATCACACGCATCGGTGGCAGTTACTGGAACCTGACCGGCTACTGGCGCGGACGGCTAAGCTCCAGGTCATCTTCGACTCAGCCTACGCTGCAAGATTTGATCAACCGTACCTATCACCTGGGACTGATTTACGACAATCCGAATTCACGCTGGGTAGCGGGCGTGGGACGTCTCTATTTGCCCTGGGCGCCCAGTCTTGACACGATCGATGGCGGATATTTTGGCATGCGACTCGGCCGGGGCGCGACGGCGGGCCTGTTTGCCGGTTCGACGCCCGACCCCACCTCTTGGAACTACAGCCCCGATCGGCGCATCGCCGGCTCGTTTATCAACTTTCAGGGCGGGTCCTACGATCGCTTCTACTACACCAGCACATCGGGACTGGGGGTCAGCACGCTGAAGTGGCAAATCGACCGGCCATTTGTTTTTTTCGAAAACTCGGTCTCTTACAAGCGCTTCGTATCGATCTACGATTCGCTGCAGGCGGACAGTCCGCGCGGCAACCAGGCCGTTCCCGCCCCGGGGCCGGGCCTGAGCCGGAATTTTTTGACGGTGCGTCTGCAGGTGCACCCTAGGCTCGAAATCGATCTCAACCACAACTACTTCCGTGATATCCCGACCTTCGATCCGGCATTGATCGGCACCGGCTTGCTCGACAAGTATCTTTTCCAAGGTTTCAGCGTGGGCGCGCGTGCCGAAATCGTGAAGCAAGTCTTCTTATACGGCGATGTGGGACGCAGCAATCGTACCGGTGATGCCAAGAACTCCTGGAACCAGATGGCCGGCATCAGCTTCAACCATCTGCCCTGGTTTGGACTGCGGGCTGACGCCCATTACTCGCGGTTTAACAGTTCCTTTGGCGACGGTTCCTACAAGTCGTTTTCTGTGTCTCGCGAAGTGACTGACACCCTGCTGCTCAGCATCCTTGCGGGCACGCAGAGTTACAGTTCCACTCTGGCCAGCAATAACAACTCGCGCTTTCTGAACGGTAACGCCGAGTGGTCATTCGGGACCCATTACTTCATGCAGGGAGGATTCACCATCAACCGCGGAGGCGCGCTGAGCTACGACCAGTGGTTGTTCACGCTGGGCTACCGATTCGATTCGAAGGCGAAACACAAATGAAAACCACAAGCCCGAAGGTTCTCTCTCTGCGAAGCTGCGCGCTGGCCGTCGCAGGTCTCCTGTTGTCGATGACAAGCACCACGGTTTGGGCGGCTGACGGCCTGGACGACATCCTTTCACGCGTCAGTGCCCGGGTTGCAGATTCGCTCGAGCGGTTCTCCGAAACAAGGTGCACGGAAAAGGTGAACCAGCAAAAACTGTCCAGCGACGGCAAGGTGGAGCGCGACATCAACTCCACCTACGACTACCTGGTCATCTTCACCAACGCCGGCGGTGAGTTGAGCCTGGACGAGTCCCGGAAGCCCGTGGGTGAAGGCAAACCCGACAAGAACAGCACTCCGCTGCTGGTGACCAACGGTTTCGCAACTCTGTTTCTGATCTTTCACCCCTACTACGCGGGGAGCTTTCAATTCACCGCGCTGGGAGTCGAAACCGCGGGTGATCGACAGCTGAAGAAAATCGGATTCCATTATGTTCGCGGGACTCGCTCGCCGGCGGCGCTGGCATTGCGAGGACGGGAATATCCTCTTCCGCTTTCTGGTATGGCATGGATTGAACCGGACACGGGCGCAATTACCAGGATTGTGGCCGACCTGGGGAACACGATGGAAGACGTAGGCGTCAAGAGTCTGCGCACCGATGTGACCTATGCGCCGGTCCCTTTCCGCGACCTCAAAGAGTCTTACTGGTTTCCCTCGAGGGCCAGCGTCGAAGTAGAGACTCCGCGCCAGCATTGGCGCAACATCCATGTGTTTAACGACTATCAGCGTTTCTCTGTAAGCACGGAGGAGAAGGTGGCAGCGAATGAGCGCTAACGCCAATGTTGCAACTCGTGTGGTACCCGCAAAAGACGCGGAGCGGGCCCACCGCTTCCGCCTGATCTGCGGCTATACGCTGGCGGTCGGACTGATTGCCGGACTGGCGGTTTACGGTTTCGACTACTACACCCTGAGTTCTGCCGACCGCCCGTTCTCGCCCAAACATGTACTGCTGAGGCCCAGTGGAGCAATCGGGCTCAAGCTGGGTGTTCTTGGCCTGCTTATGTTTCTAGCCATCTTCTTATATCCGTTGCGGAAGTGCTGGCCGTGGCTTTCGCGCCAGGGAAGTTCCAGGCACTGGCTGGATATTCATGTGCTGCTCGGCCTCTCCGCGCCGTTCATCATCGCTTTTCACTCGTCGTTCAAATTCCGGGGCTTCGCGGGAATGGCATTCTGGTTCATGCTGGCGGTGGCGATCAGCGGCGTGGTGGGAAGGTATCTTTATGCGCAAATTCCCCGCAGCCTGAACACCGCCGAACTGTCGCTGCGGGAGTTGCAGGAAATGCAGATACAGTTGTTGCAGAAGTTGCAGCACCAGGAGCTGCTACCGGCGGATGATTTGCAGTCCCTGTGGCGCTTGCCCAGTGCGGAAGTGGTGCAGAAGCTCTCTCCTGTCGGGGCCCTGGCTTACATGATGGCTCTGGATGTCGGGCGTGGCTTTCGGATTGCAAGATTGAGGCGTCATCGGTTGGGTTGGAGCGGGAAGGTGGCAACCGTGGGCGGTTTTCTGCCCACCCGCCACGTCCATCTCGAAAAGGCCATTCAGACTGCCCGGCAGGAAGCGGCGACGGCCAAACGTGTGCTGTTTCTGAACCAGGCGCAGCGTGTGTTTCACTTCTGGCATGTCGTGCACCGGCCGTTCAGCTATACGTTCGCCCTGCTGGCCCTTATCCACCTCGTAGTGGTGGCGGCGATGGGTTATTTCTAGGATCCAACATGGACACGCTCATCGCTTTTATTGTCGCGGCCGCCCTCACGCTGTTCTTCCTGCGTGGATACCAGAAGCGTTTGAAAAAAAGAGAGGCGCGCGCCAGGGAGGCCGCGGAACGGGGAAAATTGTTCTCCGAGGGGCCGCGCTCGCAACATCCCCATATCGACACTTCTCAATGTATCGGTTGTGGGACGTGCACCTCGGTCTGTCCCGAGGGTGATGTGCTGGCCATGCTGGCAGGGAAGGCGGCGATCGTGAACGGACATAAATGCATCGGTCACAGTCTGTGCGCCGAGGCGTGCCCGGTTGGGGCCATTACCATGATGATGGCAAGTCCAAGCATGGGCGCCGACATGCCCTATCTCACATCGGAGAACGAGACCACGATCAAGAACCTGTTTATCGTGGGAGAACTTGGCGGCCTGGCCCTGATCAAGAACGCGGTCAATCAGGGGAGGGACTGCGTGGATACGATCTCGAAACGGAGAGCGGAAGGCCGACCCAACCCCGTGGGACCAGACATCCACGACGTCCTTATCGTCGGCGCCGGTCCGGCGGGAATCAGCGCGTCTCTGCGCGCCATTGAGAATGGCCTCAAACACATCACGCTGGAGCAGGATGAGGTCGGGGGTACGGTGGCAAAGTATCCCCGGCAAAAGCTGGTGATGACCAGTCCCGTCGAATTTCCGATGTATGGAAAGTTCAAGAAGATGGAGCTCTCCAAGGAACACTTGCTGGCTTTCTGGGACATGGTCCTGAACCGCGCGGACTTCAACGTTCGAACCGGCGAAAAGGTGGAGGACATCAAGAAGGAGGCGGATGACGTATTCACGGTAACCACCGCCAACAACCTGTACCGATCGCACAACGTGGTATTGGCGCTGGGCCGTACCGGCACGCCGCGCAAACTCGGGGTCAAAGGCGAAGAGTTGCCCAAGGTCATGTACCGCCTGATCGAGGCTGATCACTATGTCAACAAGACCATCCTAGTGGTAGGAGGCGGCGACAGCGCGGTTGAAGCCGCCCTGGGGCTGGCCAATCAGACGGGCAACCAGGTCACGCTTTCCTATCGGCAAGAGCGTTTTGGCCGCATTAAGGAGCGCAATGCAAGACGCATTGAAGACTACAGGCGCTCGGGGAAAATCAGGGTGATTTTCAATTCGGTCCCGCTGGAATTCAAGCCTGAATCCGTGGTACTCCAAGTCAACGGCGCGCCGCAGGAACTTCCCAATCACTATGTCTGGATTTTCGCCGGGGGTACGCCTCCGTACGACTTTCTCAAGAAAATTGGGGTCGGGTTTGGAATGCGCGATCTGACTTCAGAGGCCAATACCGAGGCAAAGCTGGCATCCGCCGCCAAGAAAGAGTTGGGAGAGTCCTCTGCGCCGGCGGTCGCGGGCGCTTCGTAGGTACCGGCTTTGACGAGTGCTTCGCGAGTCCTGCCCAAGGGCGACCCGCCCCCAGCGCGTCTCGAGATGTTGTTTACCTGAAAGAAAGCGACTCAGTGAGGCTGGACCCTCCGAGTTCGAATCGACACTCGCGGTCACAGCACCGGAAGCCTCCGCGGCACGCCACGCGCCTAAAC
Source organism: Terriglobales bacterium (assembly GCA_035632335.1). Lineage (GTDB taxonomy): Bacteria > Acidobacteriota > Terriglobia > Terriglobales > Acidobacteriaceae > JAIQFF01. The sequence continues at coordinate 30,047 of DASQHA010000224.1, read as the reverse complement.
CGAACGCTTCGATTGAGCCGACTGAAGCGAACCTTGTGGATGGTGCGAGGCTTTACCGCGACAAATGCGCCGATTGTCATGGCAGGCCCGATAACCCGGACAGCGATTATGGCCGTTCCTTCTACCCGCGTGCTCCCCAGTTCATGAAGGCGCCTCCACGAATGACGGATCACGAGAAGTTTTTCATCATCAAACACGGGGTTCGTTGGACCGCCATGCCAGCTTGGGGAAACATCATGGCCGACAGCGAAATTGCGCAGGTGGTGATGTTCCTGGACCACATCGGCAACTTGCCTCCGCCAATTCAAAGGAGCTGCACAGGCAGGGTGGTTGAAGCCCAGGTCAGAGCCTCTCAACGCCGCGCAAAAGCGGCAAGGACCTTGCAGGAGTTATGAGCTGACCCGGAATTGTCGCTTGTCGACTGTCTGCCAACCTCCCGATCATGGTGCCCACAACCTTTCCGCGAGAGTCCTCATTGGTTCAGTCCAGTCATCATTTCCCTCGAGGGAAATAACCGGTGATACCGTGGAGAAATTGAAGAGAGACCTTTACTCTCCGCCTCTCCTAACTGATACCGGTGGTACCGTTTTCATGGTCAATGGAGGTCGTTGGGGGTCGTCACAGGCAACAGACCGGAAGTTGAAAATGTGCTTGAAACCTGCATAAACACAGGCTATTATCACTATGTCTAGTTTTCGTCACGACTTGCAAGAAACGGCGGTAACCGAATCCCACTCTCTCCGCCATATTTTCGGTACATCATCATTTCCATTTCCAGGTTGTGCAAGGGCTGAGTCTCGTTGAGAGGAATCACAGCGATGGGTGGTTCGGTGAGCAAAAAGCGGACAATAGTTAGCCGGAAGACGATTGATATCGAGTGGGGCGATTGCGATCCGGCGCAGATCGTTTACTACCCACGCTACTTTGCTTATTTCGACGCTTGCACGGCTGGACTGTTCAAGAAAGTTGGGCTGCCCAAGCGGCAGATGCTTAAGACCTATCAAATTATCGGAATCCCCCTGGTCGATGTGCGGGCGACATTTATGGTGCCGTCGCGATTTTCTGACACCGTGACCGTCGAGTCGGAGATAGCGGAATGGCGGCGCAGCAGCTTTTGCGTCCGCCACCGGTTGTTCAATAAGGGTGTCCTGGCCGTGGAATGTGTTGAGACGCGGGTGTGGGCTGCCCTTTCTGCAACCGACCCGGAACGGATTGAAAGCAAGCCGGTGCCGCGGGAGGTAATTGAGAGGTTTTCTCTTGGCCCTGGGCGGACCCAAAAGAAATCGCGAAGAAAGAAGCGATGAAAATACGCACGCAGGTGGGGATCGTCGGCGCCGGACCTGCAGGACTTGTCTTGTCGCGGTTGCTGGATCTGCAAGGCATCGATTCAGTCGTGGTTGAGGCCCGAAGTCGGCAACATTGTGAACAGCGGGTGCGGGCTGGGGTCCTGGAGGAAGGTACGGTCGAGCTGCTGACCGAAATGGGCGTCGGCGAGCGAATGAAGCGGGAAGGGCTGGTCCACAATGGCGTGGAGGTTCGCGTCAATGGACGCGGCCATCGCATCGACTTCAAAGACCTGACCGGCCGGTCGATTACGATCTACGCGCAGCAGGAAGTCGTTAAAGACCTGATCGCGGCGCGGCTCGAAGCGGGCGGCAAGATTTTCTTCGAGACCGAGGATGTGAGCGTTCATGACTTCGATTCCTCGGAACCGAAAATTCGATTTCACGATCACGGCGAGCCTTCGGAGATCCTGTGCGATTTCATTGCAGGTTGCGATGGGTTTCACGGGGTGTGCCGTCCCCGCATAGCGGATGCATTAACCTTGTACGAGCGGGTCTTTCCGTTCGCCTGGCTGGGAATCCTGGCCGCGGCGCCGCCTTCGTCCGAAGAACTGATCTACTGCTACCATGAGCGTGGATTCGCTCTGCATAGCATGCGGACTCCGGAGATCACGCGCTTGTATCTGCAATGCCCTCCGGACGAAGATCTGGCTCTTTGGCCGGACGAAAGGATCTGGCAGGAATTGCAGAGGCGGCTGAGCACTGGCGACGGAGGTAAACTGACCGAAGGTCCGGTCTTGCAGAAGGGCGTAACCGGGATGCGCAGTTTTGTGGCGGAGCCGATGCAGTACGGCAGGCTTTATCTGGCCGGGGATGCGGCCCACATTGTGCCTCCGACCGGAGCCAAGGGACTCAATCTGGCGGTGGCGGATGTCCGCATTCTGGCGGAAGCGATGGCGGAATTTTACCGTTCAGGGAGCACCCATCTGCTCGACCGATACTCGGAGCGGTGCTTGCGGCGAGTATGGCTGGTCCAGCGTTTCTCGCTGTGGATGACCACGATGCTGCACCGGTTTCCCGGCAGCGACAGGTTCGAAGAGCACCGGCAGTTGGCCGACCTGGATTACCTGACAAGTTCGCGCGCCGCGGCCCAGACGTTTGCCGAAAACTATGTTGGTCTTCCGATGAACTGAGTCGAGATATCATCCAACTGGCAGGTTGAACGGTACGGTGAGGTGATAATGTCCTCTTCGCTGATCCAAGCCAACGACAGGGATAGGGATAAAGATAAAGACAAGAATCCGCGGCGAACCTTCGCGCCCTTCCGGCGGCATGAGCCGGGGACGCAGCCTGACTATCTCTATCCCGCATATCGCGCGACCCGGTTGCGGGCGCCATCGCAACCCTTGATTTTCCTGCCGCATACGCTTTCAGAGGTCACAGGGCCGGTCTTTGGACACTCGGATATTCATCCCAACGACAGCGATCTGACTCTGCAGCACGCCGGGGAACCGCTGGGGGAGCGCATCATCGTGCGGGGACGGGTGCTCGATGGCGACGGCCATGCGGTGTCCAACAGCCTGATTGAAATCTGGCAGGCCAATGCGGCAGGGCGCTACGCGCACGTCCGGGACAACCATCCGGCGCCGCTCGATCCGAACTTTACCGGGACGGGCAGAGTCCTGACGGGCGAGGACGGATCCTACAGCTTTGTAACCATTAAACCGGGCTCCTATCCGTGGCGCAATCACGACAACGCATGGCGCCCGGCGCATATCCACTTTTCCTTGTTTGGGCCGGCATTCGTCACGCGAATGATTACGCAAATGTATTTTCCCGGTGATCCTCTCTTTGCGTATGATCCCATTCTGCAATCGGTTCCGGATGGAAAGGCGCGGCAGCGTCTGGTGTCGAGATTTGACCTGGAAACGACGAGGCCGGAGTGGGCGCTCGGCTATCGTTTTGACATTGTGTTGCGTGGCCGGGAGGCGACGCCGTTTGAGGGAAAGGGATGACGACAGATTGGACACCAACGCCCTCGCAAACCGCGGGCCCGTTCCTGCATCTTGGCCTCACGGATAACCACAGCGTGGCCTGCGTTGCCGGTAAAGGGGCGGAAGGCGAACCGGTGCGGCTCACATTTCGCGTGCTCGATGGAGATGGCGCCGCGGTGCCGGACGCCATGATCGAAGTGTGGCAGGCTGACTGCGCAGGCGAATACAGCAACGGCGCCGGCACTTCAGGCGACGCCACGTTCCGGGGCTTCGGAAGACTGGCAACGGCGGACGATGGATCGTGCACCTTTGAGACCATCAAGCCCGGGCGTGTGCCGGGTCCGGCCGACACGTTTCAGGCGCCGCACATCAACGTATCGGTTTTCGCGCGGGGCCTGCTCAAGAGATTATCCACGCGAGTTTATTTCGCTGGCGAAGCTGCCAACGCCGAGGACCCGATATTGGCGTTGGTGCCCGAAAATCGGCGGCCTACCCTCTTGGCTCAGCCGGATCCCCACCGAGCGGGCGGCTGGATCTTCGCCATCCGACTGCGTGGACAGGGCGAGACGGTATTTTTCGATGTCTAGATATCCCGGAATGATTTTTCGCAGTATTGAGATTTCCGACGGTCCGGGGCGGGACCGATCATCCTCATGAGCATGCGCTTGATTGAAAGCCTGGCTACTACGCCCGCGCTGGCTGAGTTGTTTTCCGACCAGGCAGTGCTGCAAGCCATGCTGGATTTTGAAGCGGCGCTGGCCCGGGCGGAAGCTCGAAGTGGAGTTATCCCCAAAGAGGCGGCAGAGGCGATCACTGCCGCCGCCAAGCCTGCCAGCTTCGATATTCCTGCTCTCGCCGGCGCCGCATTTCGAGCTGGAACGCTGGCCATCCCCCTGGTGAAAGCGCTGACTCAGAAGGTGCGAACCAACAACGCGGAGGCGGCGCGCTTCGTCCATTGGGGAGCCACCAGCCAGGATGTTGTAGACAGCGCGATGTCTCTCCTTCTCCAGCGCGCCGAGCCGATCCTGAGCGGTGACCTGTTGCGACTGGAGAAAGCCCTGGCGGCCTTGGCGGAGCGGCACAAGGACAGCGTCATGATCGGTCGGACGCTGCTGCAGGCGGCCCCGCCCGTGACCTTCGGACTGAAAGCCGCGGGGTGGCTGGCCTCGGTGCGCCGAGGAAGACATCGTTTACAGAATGGGTTTCGCGCGGCGGCTGTCCTGCAGTTTGGCGGAGCGAGCGGGACCCTGGCCTCGCTGGGCGACCGCGGCATGGCCGTGATTGAAGCTCTCAGCACCGAGCTCGGGTTGGAAACTCCCGCGGCGCCGTGGCACACCCAGCGCGACCAGCTGGCGACCCTGATTTGCGCTTGCGGAGTGCTGACCGGATCGCTCGGGAAAATGGCGCGAGACATTTCGCTGCTCATGCAGAACGAGGTCGGCGAGGCCAGCGAAGCCGCGGGGGAGGGCCGCGGCGGATCATCGACCATGCCCAACAAGCGCAACCCCACGGCTTGTTCGCTGACGCTGACGGCGGCGCACCGGGTGCCCGGGCTGGTGGCATCGTTTCTTGCGGCGATGGTGCAGGAGCACGAACGCGGCCTTGGCGGATGGCAGGCGGAGTGGCCGGTGGTGGCGGCCGTGGTCCAGTCAACCGGCGTGGCCATCGCCTCGATGGCCGAAGCCGCCGAAGGGCTCTCCGTGGATGCGGAACAGATGCGCGCCAACATCGAGCGCACCCATGGCTTGATTTTTGCCGAGCGCGCCATGATGCTGCTGGGAGCAAAAATCGGGCGCGACGTTGCCCACAAGATCCTCGAAGGGGCGGCGCGGAAAAGTGTGAACGAGGGCAGGAACCTGGCTGCTGTCCTGGCCGAAATTCCTGAAGTGACCGCACACCTGAGCCCTGCCGATCTGAAGCAGTTGGAATCCCCGGAGCAATATCTCGGGTCCGCGGAGGCCTTTCGAAAAGCTCTGCTCGCAGACTCCGGCCGGACAAACGACGAAAAGGAGCAATGATTTGCCCTTCGCAACCGTTCGCAATACGCGGATGTTTTACCGTCTGCAGGGAAATGCGGGACGGCCCGTCCTGATTTTGTCGCACTCGATCGGCACCGACTACACCATGTGGGATCCTCAAGTTGTGGACTTGCTGCCGCACTTCCAGGTGCTGCGCTATGACACACGCGGACATGGCGCTTCGGACGCGCCGGCCGGCGAATATTCGATTGAGATGTTGGGCGGCGACATTCTCGGCCTCGCCGATGCGTTGGGGATTTCGCAATTTGCGTTTTGCGGATTGTCCCTGGGCGGGGCCATCGGTCAGTGGGTTGCGGTGCACGCGCCCGAGCGCGTCACTCATCTCGTGCTGGCCAACACCTCGCCCCAGTTCGTGCCGCGCGCCAATTGGGAAACGCGAATCGCCGCAGTGCGCCAGGGCGGGATGTCCGCGATCGTCGATGTTGCCATGCAACGATTATTCCTGCCGGCAACGCTGGCGAAAAAGGATCCCAATCCCGCTTCGATCCGGGCGGTCCTCCTAGGAACCAATCCAGAGGGATACCTGGGGTGTTGTGCGGCGCTTCGCGACCTGGATCACGGAAATCTGTTGCCGCAGATTAAGGCTCCAACCCTGGTGATCGTCGGTGACCATGACGTTTCCACTCCGTGGAGCGGCCACGGTGAGCGGCTGGCGCGGGAAATTCCGGGAGCGAAAGTCCTCCACCTGGCGGCGGCGCATCTTTCGAATATGGAGCGCCCGCGATCGTTTAGCGTGGCGTTGCTCGAGTTCCTGCTTCCACGCCCGGATGCGAATGTGGATCCCCTGCACGCCGGGTTTGAAGTCCGCCGCGGCGTCCTCGGCGACGCCCACGTCGACAAGGCGATTGCGGCTACGACCGACTTTACCCGCGAATTTCAAGAGTTGATCACGCGTTATGCATGGGGAACGATCTGGACTCGGCCGGAACTGGACAGGCGGACCCGGCGGCTCCTGGTGCTGGCAATAACGGCGGCTCTCGGAAGGTGGGAGGAATTTGCTCTCCACCTGCGAGCCGGTCTGGCCAGCGACCTCGAACTATGCGATTTGAAGGAAGTCCTTTTGCAGACCGCCGTGTATGCGGGGGTTCCGGCGGCCAACACTGGATTTCAACTTGCGAGCGAACAGATCAAGAAGGGAACCAGACCAACAGAAGAATCGAAATGAAAGTCTATGACGAAATACTTAGCGTGTGCCGTTCTGCTGGCCTGCCTTACTCCAGCCGCGACTGCCGGCATGACCGCCGACTCCAGGCGGGTCGCGGAAGTGGAGAACATCTACGCTGATCTGAACGACGCTTTCAGCATCATCACGACGATCGATTCCGGTTTGTTTACCAGCTATCGGGGGCGGGATCGCGCCGCCTGGGAGCAGGTGTATCGCGAAAAACGCAGGGAGTTTTCGGCGCGTGCGGCGAAACTGCCCAGCCACGGCCTATCCGAGAATGACGCCCACGCGCTGGCTGCGATGCGCAAGCAGTTTACGACGCTATCTGAAACCATCTCGCCGCCGTTTAGTCCGGGCGGGAAGTGCGAGGATGCCCGCCGCAAAGACCAGGATTATCAGTCGCTGCGCAAGGCGTTACTAGTCTGTTTTACAGAGCACGCCAACAATGTCAGCTTTGAGGGCGGCACCATCAATCGCCAGTCGGCCCTCGACCTGCTGCATGAGATCGAAGAGCCCGAGCGCCGCAAGGCTGTATTCATGGCGCTCGCTCCGCTGTGGCAGGCGGTCAACGGCAACAACGAGCCGGACAGCCCCTATCGCCGCATGATCGCGCTGTCTGCCGCCGACGCCGCAAAGAGCGGTTCCGAGGTTGACCACGCCGCGCGCGATGTTGGAGTCAACACCGCCGACGTCGAACGCTGGCTGGAGCAGATTCTTGACGCCTGGCGCCAGGTCAACCGCGACCAGCCAATTGAACCCTGGAACTTCAGCTACATGGGCGCCGAGGCGGATCGTTTGCTGGCGACTGCCATTCCCCGCGAGTCGCTTCAACCTGTCAACGAGCGCTTCTATCGGGATCTGGGCGCGGACCTCAAACAATTGGGACCGCTGTACGACCTCGATCCCCGAAGCTCGAAAGCCGCCGTGGCCTATACGGATTTTGTTATCCATGGGAGGGTGGCCGGAGGCGTCTGGCAACCCACCATCGCTCGCGTCTCCGCTACATATGCGCGCGGCGGACTGTTTGTGTTGAACGAACTGGTGCACGAGAACGGCCACGTGGTGAACCTCACCGCGATCCGCAATCGACCCGCCTTTGTTGACTGGCCGGGCGATCTTTTCGTGGAGGCGTTCGCCGACGTTCCGTCCTGGAGCACGTACGAGCCTGCCTGGCAGCGCCGTTACCTGGGGCGCGAGACCTCGGAGCAGATTTCCTTGCGGGCTTTGTATTCCGTGGTGGTGCTGGACGTTGCCTGGTCGCTGTTCGAACTGAGAATGCTGCGCGCTCCCGGCACCGATCCGAACGCTTTGTGGAGCGAGATCACAAGCCACTACCTGCACATTGTTCCGCATCCCGAGTTGTCCTGGTGGGCGCTGCGGGAGCAACTGGTCGACACGCCCGGTTACATGGTGAACTACGGGCTGGGCGCGGTGTTGACCGCCGAAATGCGCCAGCACATTCGCCAGTCTTTGGGGCCATTCGATACCGGCGATCCGCGGTGGTATGGCTGGCTGCAGGAGCATTTGCTGCGCTACGGGTCCGAGCGCGACTCGCGAACCCTGATGCAGGACTTCCTGGGACGCCCAGTTTCCCCGCAGGCCCTGCTCGACCAGATCCATCGGCTCGCACCGCCGGCGAACTAGGCGCCTCAGTTTGAAATTTCTCTCCCCCGGGGCGTCATCCTGAACGGCCTTCAGGCCGTGAAGGATCTGGCGTGAAGCCGACACCGCTTCGCCCCTGCGTTGGTGCCCATGCGCGCCAGATACTTCGGGACTGAAGCCCCTCAGGATGACGCCGCGGTAAAGGGATGGTTTCGAACTGAGCCACCAGCCGATCCGCCCGAGGTTTGTGCTGCTGAACCAAAAGTTGATACCTTTAGCTGCTCCGAAACCACGAGGACTCGCCCATGCTTTGCAGAAAGAACGCGTTCTACGCGATCGCTCTCAGCTTACTGTTGACCACGTCACTACTGCACGCCGCCCAAACCTACGAAGTGACCGTCGAGCGCGGGGTGACCGCGAAGATGCGCGACGGCGTCATTCTCCGCGCCGATATTTACCGGCCGAAAGCGGACGGACAGTTTCCGGTCCTGCTGCAACGCACTCCGTACAACAAGAACAATGGCGCGGCTTTCGGCCTTAAGGCTGCGTCCAGTGGCTACGTCGTCATCGTGCAGGACGTGCGCGGCCGTTTTACTTCCGAGGGCGAGTGGTACACGTTCAAGCACGAATCGGATGACGGCTACGATACCGTGGAGTGGGCAGCCGCGCTGCCCTATTCGAATGGCAAGGTCGGCATGTGGGGCGGTTCCTATGTGGGCGCGACCCAGATGCTGACGGCGATCGCCCATCCCCCGCATCTGGCCGGAATTTGCCCGGTGGTCACGGCCAGCAACTATCACGAAAACTGGACTTACCAGGGAGGCGCATTCGAGCAATGGTTCAATCAATCGTGGACGTCCGGCCTGGCCCAGGACACGCTCGACCGGACAGTGCAAAAAAATACCAACGCCCTGGGAGGAGCATGGAAGCTGCCGCTGGCCAGCTATCCGCTGTTTAATTTTTCGGATCCTTCGGCGGCGCCGACCGCCACGGCCTCTCTGGCCCCATATTTTCTGGATTGGCTGGCTCATCCCACCTACGACCAGTATTGGAAGCAGATATCGATCGAGGAGCACTTCGCTGATATCACCGTCCCGGTACTGACCGTGGCTGCCTGGTACGACATTTTCCAGGGAGGATCCCTGCGCAACTACACGGGAATTAAAGCGCATGGTGGAAGTGAAGCGGCCCGCAAGGGTCAGCATCTCTTCGTGACGATCGGAGGTCATGCCGGAGGCGGCAGAAAGATTGGCGAGGTTGACTTTGGGCCAGCAGCCGCCGAATTCGATGAAAACGAAATTACCCTGAAGTGGTATGACTACCTGTTTAAGGGCGTGCAGAACGAGTTTGCGGGCAAGCCGGTAAAGATTTTCGTCATGGGCGCCAACCAATGGCGGGAAGAGGATGACTGGCCGCTGGCTCGGGCTCAAAGCACGAAATATTTTCTGCATTCCGCGAAGGGCGCAAATTCCCTTCGGGGAGATGGCAGTCTCTCGATGACATCTCCCAGAACCGAGCCTCCGGACCACTATATCTACGATCCTGCGAACCCGGTGCCTACGATTGGCGGCCCTTTGTGCTGCGACTCGCTGCACCTGCCGCCGGGTCCGCGTGATCAGCGAGCGGCCGAGGCGCGGGACGACGTGCTGATCTACAGCACGCCCGCTTTTACCCAGGACACCGAGGTTACGGGACCGGTCAGCCTGGAACTCTTTGCCAAATCCTCAGCCGTGGACACTGACTTTACCGCCAAGCTGGTGGATGTGGGCCCGGATGGATTCGCGCAAAATCTGACGGAGGGAATTGTCCGCGCCCGCTATCGGGATTCGCGGGAGAAAGCCAGCCTGATGAATCCCGGGCAGGTCTACAAGTTCATGATCGATCTGTGGTCCACAAGCAACGTGTTTCTGAAAGGCCACTCGTTGCGGCTGGAAATTTCGAGCAGTAATTTTCCCCGATTCGACCGCAATTTGAACACGGGAGAAGATCCTGCCTTCGCCATGAACTTTGTGCCGGCTACCAACACCGTTCTTCACGATGCCGAGCATCCCTCGGCGCTGATTCTGCCGGTGGTGCCGGCGCACTGACGGCGCACTTCCGCTAAACTTCGGTAACTTTCGCGCAAATTCTGCCGGTCTAGAATCTTGTCTGTGGCGAGAGAGCGGCCGGTGGCATGACGCAGGACGAATTCCCGACGGGTAATCAGAACGGGCCAGGGACAGCCCCGATCCAGAGGTGGCAGATCGAGGGGCGGGAGTGGTGGCTGTGGGGGCTGGCCGTTGTGGTCACCCTGGTTCTCACCTTTGGCATCGTCTCTTTAACCTATTTCCAGTTACATCCCCAGACCGAGGGTTCGTACTGGACGAACCTCAAGGAATGGGTCCGCGGCCTGGCCTTTGTCGTACTGCTATTCGATATCTACACCCTGTACCAGCACCTGCAGCTGCAGCGCATGCGACGCCGGCTGGCCGAGCGGGACCAGCTCTTTCAACTGATTACCGAAAACGCGGCTGACATGATTGCGGTGGTGGACGGCACCGGCAAGAGGATCTACAACAGCCCGGCTTATCAGCACATCCTGGGATATTCCGCGGAAGAGCTGAAGAACACGTCATCGATTGAACAAATTCATCCCGATGACCGCCAGCGGGTACTGGAGGCAGCCCACAAGGCACGCTCCACCGGCCAGGGGCAGCGAATGGAGTATCGGATACGCCACAAGGACGGTTCCTGGCGCATCCTGGAATCGACCGCCAGCGCCGTCCGGAACGCAAAAGGCGAGACCGAAAAGCTGGTGATCGTGAACCGCGACATCAGCGAGCGCAAGCGCGCCGAAGAGATGCTGGCGCACCATGCGTTTCACGACGGATTGACCAATCTTCCCAACCGCGCTCTCTTCGTGGATCGCCTGCAGCGCGCCCTGGTGCTCTCCAAGCGGCACACGGATTACAAGTTCGCGGTCCTATTCATCGATATCGACGAGTTCAAGGTGTTTAACGACAGCCTGGGTCACAAGGTTGGCGACGAAGTATTGATTCAGATCGGCCACCGATTGACCGCCTCGCTGCGCGAGGTGGATACGATCGCGCGTCCGCAGTTCGGCCCTTCGAAGGACGATACGCTGGCCCGCCTTGGCGGCGATGAATATACGATTCTTCTGGAAGATATACGGAATCCCAGCGATGCCATCCGCGTGGCCGAGAGGCTGCAGAGCCGGCTGTCGGCTCCCTTCACCATCCAGGGATACGAAATCGTGGTGAACGCCAGCGTGGGAATCGCGCTGAGCACTCCGTCTTGTGCCCATGCGGAAGACCTGCTGCGCGACGCCAATATCGCCATGTATCGGGCCAAGCGAGCAGGCAAGGCGCGCTGCGAAGTCTTCGACACCGCCATGCACGAGGGCGCGGTCCGGCGCCTCGAGCTGGAGACCGAGTTGCGCAAGGGCCTGGAGCTGGGCGAGTTCAGGACTCATTACCAGCCCATCGTTTCCCTGAAGACCGGCAGGATCACGGGTTTCGAAGCGCTCACACGCTGGCAACGCGGAGACCGGCTGCTGGCGCCGGCAGCGTTTCTCGCGGTGGCCGACGAGACTGGCCTGATCATCCCCATGAATCGCCTGCTGCTGCTCGAGGCTTGCGGACAGTTGCGTTCGTGGCAGGGCGATTTTCCGGCGGACCCGCCGCTGAGCATGAGCGTCAACATCACCTCGAAAGAGTTCGCGCATCCCAACCTGGCGAAGGGGATTGCAGACACCCTGAAGCAGACCGGGCTCGACCCCAGGTATCTGCAATTGGAGATCACGGAAACCATCGCCATGAGCGATCCGGAGAAGGCCGCGACCGTGCTCTCTGAACTGAAGTCGCTGGGAGTGCGGCTGAGCGTGGACGATTTCGGCACGGGATATTCATCCCTCAGCCGCCTGCAGCAGTTCCCGGTGGATTCGCTGAAGATCGATCGCGCCTTCATTTCTCAGATGGACAGCGATGCCGAGAGTCACAAGATTGTCCAGGTCATCATCATGCTGGCCCAGGCCATGGGATTGACCACCGTGGGGGAAGGCGTGGAAACGGAAGAGCACGTGACCGAACTCAAAGCCCTGGACTGCGGTTTCGCCCAAGGCTACTACTTTTCCAAGCCGGCCGATCATCACGTCATTTCCGACCTGCTGCTGAAAGTGAACGGCACCGGCAATCCCCGGACATTGACAGCTACGGCGGGCGCCTAAGACATTGACTTCCTTTTGAGCCTGTCATCACCCGACGGCGTGTCATCCTGAGCGGAGGGGCTGCTTCGCTTCGCGAAGCAGCCGCGTAGTCGAAGGAGCCCTATAGCTTCCGGTCTGCCGCGGCTTTAGGCATTTTCTTGATGCGTCCCGGAAAATTCCCATCGCTATATTGAGTGCATCGTAGCTATAGGGGGCCTTCGACTCCGCACTCGATTCGCGTGGCGAATCGCCTGCTCCGCTCAGGATGACAAGCGTCAGCATGACAAGCGTCAGGGCGACAAGTGCTGGCGATGACAAGCGCGCAAGATGACAGGCGATTACCAGGACGCAAGCGGGGCGCGCTTCCAGGTGTTCTTAGCTACGCAGACATAAATGAAATTGGCGTCCCATGTCTCAGTGCCGGGGACGCAGGGATCGGTCGCGCGGGCGGGCGCGATGGACGGAATCGAAACTGGAACGGTAAACATCTTGAGCGACGCGGTAAGCCGCTCCAGCCATTTCTTTCCGTCTCCGACATTTCCGATGTAGTTGGAAATCGATTGCGGCGCTCCCAGGCTGATCCCGACGTGCGCCGGGTTCCCGTCGCCCTGGTCGTAGCCGATGAAGGCGTCATTTGCGTCGTTGGCGGGCCGGTTGTTGGCGGTCGCGATCGTTTTCTGGAAATTGGAATCGGAGAGCGTGATGATGTGTCCGGGCCCGGTCCCCAGCGTGGAAAAATTCATGCGGCCCTTGAGGTTCGGCCAATGCCCGCCGTCCGCATTCGGTTTCACCGCCATGAGAAACGCTCCCTGCTGAAAGAACACCGCCGGAGCCATGGCCGAATAGCAGCTTATCCAGAGCGGCGTCCAGCCTGCGAGCGCATCGCAATTTGAGGATACGAGGGCGGGGGCGGTGGATCCCTGGACCGCCACCACGTCGGAAGGGGCGCTGTCCATCCAGGCCCGGGCCCCGGCTAGAACGCTGCCCGAATCCCCGTTTGACCCTAACACCAGATTTCCCGGCCAGAAGTCGATCAGGGGGAAGTAGGTGGGCACTGCCACGCTGTAGGACTGGAGCGCGGCCTGGGTATCGTTGAAAGTGCACACCCCTTTTGCGCAAACCGCGGCGCGGGAAACGTTGGTTGCCACGGCAAAGTTTCCAGTGCCGTAAGGCGCCTGCTCGCGCATCCCCTCGACCGCCGTGACTCGCAACAAATCGAAACTGGTCGCGCCTGCGATATCGGGCGTGGTTACGACGATGCTGCCCGCGCCATTGGTCAGCGCCCGGCCGGCGTAGAGCGGGTTTGAAGTTCCGTACTTTGTGTTCCGGGCCACAATGTAGTAGCGGTAGTCGGTATTTCCCGTGGCAGCAAACCGCGGAACCCACCCGGTCGGCGCTTCGCCGCCTTCGATTTTGACCGCGCCGCCTTGCGCGATCACGCCGGCTTGCCCGATCCTGCCCAGAGGATTCTTACAATTGCCCACTTCCTGGTAGACGTTGGTCAACGCAAAACCGCCATACCCGCCGCGCCGGGTGCCTGCCCGCACCCCATATTGCGCATAGCCCTGGATCACGCTGTCGGAGATCCGCAAGGTGTTGCCAGCCTGCCAGTCAATCCCGTTACCGGCGCACTGCAGCGAGATGTTCAGGTGCTTCAACCAGCCGACGCCGGGGAAAGTTCCGAACGGCCCGGGCGCGTAGATCACCGGGTTGCACACCGTCGCATCGCAGCGTACTCCGTAATTTCCTGCTCCTCCGCCCAGGGTCGTATCCAGTCCATCCAACAGGAACGACTCGTCGTCGTCCACTTGCACGTAGCTGCCGAACGTCCCGCCTCCCGCATTGATCCGCGTGGAAACGTTGAACAGCCGGGTCTTCTGGGCATTGACTTCGACGAACGGCTTCTGACCGTTCAGCACGGTGGGACGCCCGCGCGGATTAATCACCGTGATGTCCTGGTAAGCGTTGGCGTTCGCGGGATCGCCGACGAAAATGCAACTATCGTTCATCCAGCATTCGATGATCGATCCCGAGAAATCTACGGTGAGGTTCGACGCGCGAATCGAGACGCGCGCGAACGCCTTGTACTCCCCGGGCGGCACCATCACTCTTCCGGACTGGGCCGTGCCGGCCGGACTGGTGGGCGAGTACCGCGCCGCGATGAGAGCCTCCTGTAACCCGCCGGATGCGCTCGAAATCTTTTCTCCCCGGGCATGGGCCCCGTGACTCATAAACTGCAGCGTGCCGGGACGGCCGTCGCCGGCGCAGGTTCCGCCCGTGACCTTCGCGGGCTCGGCCCCATTAAGAAGGATCCAATATTCAGGCTCGTTTCCCTTTACGCCGGACGGACACGCCGCCAGAGAGACGGTCTTGGCGCCCGGCTGACCCAGTTCCTCGTCCGGAGTGGTTGACCAGTCATACCTTGACCAATCTTGCTCAGTCGCGGGCTTGGCGGGGCGTCCGACCGGATTTTGCGCGAAGGATTGAAGGACAACGATGGCAACGCAGGCGAGGCTGAAACTTAGAACCCTGAAAAAGCCGTTCATCATCATCACAATCTTCATCTTTATCATTGTCATCGCGGTCACCATTATCGGCGCATATCGGACACGCGCAGTTGGCGGATCCCGGTTGGTCGTTTAGGAGATTCAGGTTTCAGTCATATCACAGGTTCTGTCTCGTCTCCTACGCGTGGGCCCTCTCGCCGGCTCTCCGGTATAATCACGTGTTTCGTAAATCGAGTGCGGTTCGAGGGAATGCATGGAGCGAACTGGTTCTGCCGCTGGGAGCACGTGGTGAGCCGGGCGGCACGCGCAGTGGCATCTCCGCATGTGGTCAGCATTGGAGATTTCCGGCCCCTGGCCCGCCAACGGCTGCCCCGGCCGGTCTTCGACTATCTCGATGGCGGCGCCGACGGCGAAGTTACGCTGCGCGAGAACTGCCGCGTGTTTGATGACGTTACCTTCCGGCCGCGTTATGCGGTGCCCGTGTCCACTTGCGATCTGAAGACGCGCGTGCTGGGCTTTGAGGTTTCATTTCCTGCGCTGCTGGCTCCGGTAGGCTACAGCCGGCTGATGCATCCTGATGGCGAGGCGGGTGCTGCGCGAGCGGCCGGCAAAGCCGGCACGGCATACATCCTCTCCACCATTTCGGGCCACCGGGTGGAGGACGTCAAAGCAGCCTCCACCGGACCAGTGTGCTTTCAGTTGTATTTGATGGGAGGCCGCGAGGCTTCCGAAGCGGTCATCGAGCGAGCCCGGGTGGCGGGATGCGCCGCCCTGGTGGTCACCATCGACACGCCAGTCGCGGGATTGCGGGAGCGCGATTTCCGCAACGGCATGAAAGAGCTGATGGGCGGCAGCCTGCTCTCCAAGATCCCGTTTCTTCCCCAAATGCTGGCGCGTCCGGGATGGATTGTCAGTTACCTGCTCGACGGCGGCCTGTCCAGGTTGCCGAATGTAGTCATTCCCGGGAAGGGGCCGATGGAACTGGTCGACGTTGGCGCAGCGCTGGCCCGCTCGGCGGTGACGTGGGACGATTTGAGCTGGATGCGGAAGCATTGGCCCGGGCCCATCGTCATCAAGGGCCTGCTCACCGCAGACGACGCTCGCCGCGCGGTGGACGCAGGCGCCGCGGCCGTAGTGGTTTCGAATCATGGCGGACGCCAGCTCGACGGGGTTTCCGCTTCGTTGCGGGCGCTCCCCGAAGTCGTGGCTGCCGTGAACGGACAGGTCGAAGTACTGATGGACGGCGGCATTCGTCGCGGCTCCGATATTGTTAAGGCGATTTGCCTGGGCGCGAAAGCGGTTTTGTGTGGACGCGCCTATGCCTACGGCCTGTCCGCCGCCGGCGAGGCCGGAGTTACCCGGGCGCTGGAAATCCTCCGGGCTGATGTTGAACGTACCCTCAAGCTGCTGGGATGCACATCCATCGCGGCCTTGGATCGGTCTTACGTGGACGTTCCTGCGAGCTGGCAGTAAGAAAATCTGCCGTTTTCCTTCATGGGCTGTTCCGTCGAGGACGGGGGGCCTCGCCCGTCGGGCAATGGCCTGTGCTCGACCTGCGAAGACGCCCGTTCTCCATCGAATTCGCCGGTTTCCTGATAACCTCAATAGAGATATCAGGGAGACCGCCAGCCGTTGCCGCCCATCATCAACGTACAGGGAATCTCCAAAGCCTATGGAGCGAACCCGCTCTTTCAGAACGTGTCTTTTACGGTCACGGAAGGCGACCGGATCGGGCTCATCGGCCCCAACGGTTCCGGCAAATCCACGCTGTTGCGCATTCTGGCCGGCGATGAACATCCGGACAGCGGGGAAATTGCTTTCCGCAAGCGGCTTCGAGTGAGCTACGTAGAGCAGGATTCCAAATTCAAGTCGGGCGCGACCGTGCGTTCAGTGGTGGAAGACGCCATGGAGCGCGGCAAGGTCCACTCGACGGAACGCGGCACCCGCTTTGCTGAAACGCTGGGCCGCGCCGGCTTCGAAGATCTCGACGCCGAGGCGGCGGCACTGTCCGGGGGCTGGCAGAAGCGCCTGGCGATTGTCGAGGCGCTGGTGCAGGCGCCGGACCTGTTGCTGCTCGACGAACCTACAAACCATCTGGACCTGGCGGGAATCGAGTGGCTCGAGGAGTTGCTGGCGCAGGCCGCCTTCGCCAGCGTGATCGTCAGTCACGACCGCTATTTCCTGGAAAATATTGCCACCGAAATGGCGGAGCTGAGCCGGGTGTATCCGGATGGCATTCTTCGGGTGCGGGGCAGCTACAGCACCTTCCTGGAAAAGAAGGAAGAATTTCTGCACGCGCAATCGAAGCGCCAGGAAGCTCTTGAAAATCTGGTCCACAACGAAATTGAGTGGCTACGCCGCGGGGCCAAAGCCCGCACCCGGAAGTCCAAGGCGCGCATCGGGAAAGCCAACGAACTGATGGGAGACCTGGCCGACCTAAATGCCAGAACTCGCACTGCCACCGCACAAATCGATTTTTCGGCGAGCGACCGGAAAACCAAGCGCCTGATCGAGCTGGAAAATGTGGCGTACCGGATCGGGCAGCGAACGCTATTTGAAAAGCTCAATTTCGTGCTCACCGCGGGGATGCGGGTAGGCCTGGTCGGACCGAACGGCAGCGGCAAAACCACATTGCTGCGGCTGTTGCGCGGCGAGCTCGCCGCAAGCGGCGGAGAGATTCGCCGGGCCGATTGGCTGCGCATCGTGTACTTCGACCAGACCCGCGAACTCGATGCCAACGTGACTCTGCGCCGCGCGCTCGCCCCTGAAGGGGATTCGGTGGTCTATCAAGACCGCGTCATTCACGTAGCTTCGTGGGCAGCGCGTTTCCTGTTCACCGGGGAGCAGCTCAATCAGCCCGTGGAGCGGCTTTCCGGTGGCGAACGGGCCCGGGTGCTGATCGCACAACTCATGCTCCAGCCCGCGGACGTGCTGCTGCTGGACGAGCCGACCAATGATCTCGACATCCCGACGCTCGAAATCCTGGAGGAAAGCCTGCTGGAGTTTCGGGGCTCGCTGGTGCTGGTCACACACGACCGCTACATGCTTGATCGTGTGTCGAACGTTGTTCTTGGTCTGGATGGACGAGGCAGCGCGGAAAGTTTTGCGGACTACTCGCAATGGGAAGTGTGGCAGGCGGAGAGCAGGCAGTCGGCCAGGACTACAGCGCGTCTTGCCCCCCGGGGTGCGATGCCTGAAGCAGCGCCGCCGGTGAAGAGCAAGCTCTCCTATCTGGAAGCCCGCGAATACGCGACGATCGAGCAGCGCGTCGCTGAGGCCGAGCAGGTGCTGCAGGCCAAACGTGTTCAGATGGAAGACCCGGCGATTGCCAGCGATGGCCCGCGTCTGCTGACCGCGCACGCGGAGCTGGAAGAAGCTCAGAACAGCGTGGACGAACTTTATGCCCGCTGGAGTGAGTTGGAAAAGAAGAAGAGCTGAAACAACAGCCTGTCGGTTGTCATCCTGAGCGAAGTAGCTGCTTCGCTGCGCGAAGCCGCTGCGCAGTCGAAGGACCCCTACCGGTTCACCGATTTTCTCCGTTAATCACGAAAGGTCCGCTTTCTGCAGCTGCGGATAAGCTGCCAGGGGTCCTTCGACTCCGCCCACGATGACACTGCCAAGGGAGTGCTAATGGACGGGAAGCATCGCGGGCGCATGCTTTTGGCTAATTGCTAAGTGCCAATCGCTAATTGCTGCCCTTCAGCCCCTGACCAGCGCGAAGGCGATGATCGTCTCTCCACTCGCGCCCGTGGCGTCCTTGAGTTCTTTCAGAAGGGCTTCTTCGAGATGGTCGGGGTCGGGATGCATCTCGTGGGCGATGACTTCCTCCGGGGTGGCTCCGACAAAACACAGCTCGCAATGCCCGAGATCGCCTTCCGCAGTGAGCGCTGGGCCGAAGGTGCGACAGATGACCGGCCGAGATTCATAGAGGTCGCAGGTCTTCGTTTCGGGATCGAGCACCGGGCAGGGCTCGCTGTTGCCGTACTCATCCCAGTGTTTGCAGGCTTCTTCGGAGTTGTCGGTGTTCAGCAGCCCGGTGGCCGAATCGCCGGGAAAATCGGGGGAAAGGCGGGCGACGGATGCGTGGGCCCGTTCGCGAATACGAGCGGCGCGCTGCGGATCGCGCGCTTCCAGTTCCGCCAGTCCTTTTCTGAGCCGGATCGCGTCCAGCTGGTTGATGGCAAATACTCCAACGCAACACTGCGAGCAGCCCGGCTTGCAGGCCAGCCATTGGCGGCTCTTGTGAAACGCGTCGGCCAGAGCGGAATCCACGATCTGAATCAATTGCTGGTCCCGGGCTGGGGCTTGAAGCGGCACGTCTAAGCATAACCCACCCAACAGCCGGTCTAGAGTTTTCCTTTTCGCACTTTGCCAATGCGAGTTTGCGGCTATCATGTCCCGATATGGCTAACAAGGTTCGCTGGGGAATTCTCAGCACCGCCAAAATCGGAGTGAAGAAAGTCATACCGGGGATGCAGAAAAGCAAATTCTGCGAGGTCGCCGCAATCGCATCGCGGGACTTGCGCCGGGCCCAGGAGACAGCGCGCTCGCTCGGCATCGCCAAGGCCTATGGGTCGTATGAGGAGTTGCTGGCGGATCCGCAGATTGATGCCATCTACAATCCGCTTCCCAACCAACTCCACGTTCCCTGGTCGATCAAGGCGGCGGAGGCGGGCAAGCACGTTCTGTGCGAAAAGCCGCTCAGCCTGACCGTGGCCGAAGCCCGGCAGTTGCTGGCGGTCCGCGACCGGGCCCAGGTGAAGATCGGCGAGGCCTTCATGGTGCGCACTCATCCCCAGTGGTTGCGCGCCCGGGATTTGGTGGTGTCGGGCCGGATCGGCGAACTACGGGCGGCCACAGGTTTTTTCAGCTATTTCAACAACGACCCGAAAAACATTCGCAACATTCCTGAGTGCGGCGGGGGCGCGGTAATGGATATCGGGTGCTATCCCATCAACACATCGCGCTTCGTCTTCGGCGAAGAGCCGACCCGCGTGTTGGGACTGGTCGAGCGCGATCCGCAGATGAAAGTAGACCGGCTGACTTCAGCCATGCTCGATTTTCCTTCCGGGCATTCCACTTTTACCTGCAGCATGCAGCTTGTGCCTTATCAGCGCAGCCAGTTTTTCGGGACCAAGGGGCGGATTGAAATCGAAATTCCCTTCAACGCTCCGCCCGACCGTCCTTGCCGGATCTTTATCGATGACGGGCGCGACGTGCATGGCGGCGGCATTGCCGTCGAAGAGTTCCGGGTGTGTGATCAGTACACGCTGCAAGGCGATGCATTCTCCCGCGCGGTGCTTGAAGGGGGCGAGGTGCCGGCCCCGCTCGAAGACGCGATCAAGAACATGGCCGTGATTGAAGCCCTTTTTCGTTCCGCGGAATCGGGCCGGTGGGAGAAACCATAGGAGGCAGGGCGCATTGGAATATTTGATTGGATTGGCGCTGTCCGTGGCGGTGGCCGGTTTCGCCACCGTGATCGGATTGGACCGCGAACGCGCTTTCTACGCCACCGCGCTCATCGTGATCGCTTCTTATTACGTCTTGTTTGCTGTCATGGGAGGTTCTACTCGGGCGCTCTTCTCCGAAATTGGTGTGGCCACTGCATTCCTGGTTTTTGCCGTACTGGGTTTCAAGAGGAGTCTCTGGTTCGCCGCTGCCGCCATTATCGGTCATGGAGTTTTTGACCTCGTCCATCACCGGTTTATTCACAACCCTGGAATGCCTGATTGGTGGCCGGGTTTCTGTATGACGTTCGATGTGGCTTTTGGGGTGTGGCTGGCTGCGCGGCTGATCCGTGGGTCTGCCTTCAAACCTCAGCCGGGATAGAACGTGGAATCCACCCTTTTTGCGAAGTCCGCGAAGAGGATGGGGCACCTTGGTCCGTTACTCCTCTCGGTGCGTTACTTTCGACGCAGCGATCACGCGGGAAATGTCGTCCCCCTGCATTCCTCGTGATATTCTTAATACAGAAGCTGCGCCCCCGCCCTTTGGGCAATTCCCGCAGTTCCCGTAAATACCATGATTTCAGTAAGTAACGTGTCCATGCGCTACGGCGCAAAAGTTCTGTTTGACGAAGTATCTACGGCTTTCACGCCGGGGAAGCGCTATGGCTTGACCGGTCCGAACGGCGCCGGCAAGTCCACCTTCATGAATCTTCTGACCGGCGAGCTCGAGCCGCAGAAGGGAACTGTGGTGCGTCCGAAAAAACTGGGCGTGTTGAGCCAGGACCAATTTGCTTTCGACAAGTATCGCGTGCTCGATACCGTCATCATGGGCAACAAGCGGTTGTGGGCCGCCATGGAAGAGCGTGACAGGATTTACGCCAAGCCGGAGATGACCGACGCCGACGGCATGAAACTGGGCGAGCTCGAAGGCGTGGTGGGCGAGGAAGATGGTTACACCGCCGAGAGCGATGCGGCCATCCTGCTCGAAGGTCTGGACATTCCCGATGCGCTGCACGAACGAAAAATGGGTGAGCTGCAGGGCGGACAGAAAGTGCGCGTCCTTCTGGCGCAGGCGCTTTTTGGACATCCGCAGGCGCTGCTGCTCGACGAACCGACCAACCATTTGGACCTGGACTCAATTCACTGGCTGCAGGGTTTCCTGAACCAGTATGACGGCGTGGTGATCGTCATCTCGCACGACCGGCATTTCCTGAACCGGGTTTGCACTCACATCGCGGATATCGACTATCAGACCATCATCACCTATACCGGCACCTACGATGACATGGTGGTGGCGAAAACCCAGATTCGCTCGCAGATCGAATCGCAGAATGCGCAGCGCGAGAAGAAGATTTCGCAGTTGAACGAATTTATCGCGCGCTTCTCCGCCGGTACGCGTTCCAGCCAGGTGCAGTCGCGGCGCAAGGAAGTGGAGCGCTTGCAGGTGACGGAACTGGCGAGATCGAACATTCAACGTCCCTATTTGAAGTTTGAGCAGAAGCGGCCCTCCGGAAAGCACATTCTGGAACTGGAGGGCGTAACCAAGTCGTACGACGGTTCTGAGGTGATTCGAAGCTTCACTGCAAGCATCGTGCGCGGAGAGAAGATCGCCCTGATGGGCCGGAACGGCGCCGGCAAGACGACGCTGCTGAACGCGCTGCTGGCGAATTCTCCCACCATTCCCGAAGCCGAGCTGCGCCAGACCAGCGGATATGACGGGCCTTTTCTCACCGGCGGAAAAGTCATCTGGGGGCATGAAGCTGCGGTGGGATATTTTGCCCAGGACCACAAGGCATTGATCCAGCCTGGGATGACGGCTTTCGAATGGCTCCATCAGTGGGAGCCCGGGGCCGCCAATGAAGAGATTCGCGGCCTCCTGGGGCAGATGCTGTTTCCCCGCGAGGATGGCGACAAGAAGACCGAAGTTCTCTCCGGCGGCGAGGCGGCGCGCCTGATTTTCTGCAAGCTGATGTTGCAGAAGCCGAACGTGCTGGTGTTCGATGAGCCCACCAACCACCTGGACCTGGAATCGATCAACGCCCTCAATATCGCATTGCAGCGTTATCAGGGAACGGTGCTGCTCTGTACCCACGACGAAGACCTGATTGATGAAGTGGCCACCCGCATCTGGCACTTCGAAGGCAACCATCAGATAACAGATTTCAAAGGGGTCTACGAGGAATACCAGTCGGTTTCCGTCTAGGCCACCTCTCTGTCGTAAGCCATCGCTCGGCTGCCTCGCCCCCCCGGCAGCTTCTGTCCACATTTAGTGAGCAACTTTCTCCCGGTTTAATCATCTGAGTATGTCTACCGGTAAGACCACCGCCCAGGGCGGGGTGTCGATGCTGATCTACCCGGAGGTCCGTAATGCTCGCAGCGCAAATCGAGGTCCGGCACGAATTGCTGGCGCGTCTCCAGCTGGCGCGCGCCGAGAGTGACCGATTGTTCGACCATGTTAAGCCGGAGTCTCTCTACGAGCGGCCGATTCCAGAACGGCACCGCATCATCTTTTACGTCGGGCACCTGGAAGCCTTCGATTGGAACTTGCTGCGCGAACGGCTTCTGGGGCAGACCAGTTTCCATTCGGAATTCGACAATCTTTTTGCCTTTGGCATCGATCCGGTCGATGGCGGGCTGCCGTCCGACCAGCCCTCGGACTGGCCTTCTGTTTCCCAGGTGCGCGAGTACGTGAACCAGATCCGGCGGGCTCTCGATGCGGGGCTGGGAGAGGCCCTGTCCAGACAAGCGGCGCAGGATCAGACTTCCGCAAACCAGTTGCTTAACGTTGCCATCGAACACCGGCTGATGCATGCGGAAACGCTGGCCTACATGCTGCACCAGTTGCCGTTCGATGCCAAGGTCCGGAAACCGCGCCTGCCCGAACTGGTGCTGCCTCCAGTGGAGCCGCGCTTGATCGAGATTCCGGCGGGTAACGCAACTTTGGGCATTTCACGCCGTGACACAAACGTCTTTGGCTGGGACAACGAGTATGAAGCGCATACCTTCGCAGTGCCTGCCTTTGCTATCGATCAATACGAAGTTACCAACCGCGAGTATCTGCAATTCATGAATGACGGCGGCTATCAGAACCGGTTGTTGTGGTCTGAAGACGACTGGAAGTGGAAGACGCAGCACAATATTTCGAACCCGGTTTTTTGGAGCCAGGTCGGTGGGCAGTGGCAGTATCGGACCATGTTTGAAAATGTCCCTTTGCCGCCGGACTGGCCAGTGTATGTGAGTCATGCGGAGGCGAGCGCGTACGCGCGCTGGGCAGGGAAGGCATTGCCCACCGAGGCGCAGTGGCATCGCGCGGCCTATGGCACGCCCGAGGGGAGGGAACGGCCGTATCCCTGGGGGACGGAAGCGCCCGATCGCAGGTTTGGAAACTTTGATTTCGACAGCTGGGACCCCACGCCGGTGGGAGCTTTTCAGCAAGGCCAGAGCGCTTTCGGCGTCGCCGACCTCATGGGCAACGGATGGGAGTGGACCGCCACGCTGTTTGCGCCGTTTCCCGGCTTTCAGGCCTTCGAGTTCTATCCCGGCTATTCCGCCAATTTCTTCGATGGCGCGCACTATGTGATTAAAGGCGGCAGCGCGCGCACCGCGGCCTGCATGCTGCGCCGGTCGTTCCGAAACTGGTTCCAGCCGCATTACCAGTATGTCTACGCGGGATTCCGCTGTGTGAGGAATTAGATGAAGCACAAGGGACACTTCATGCTGACGCATGCCATCACTGCCGATCCAACGCTGGAGTTTGCCGCCGAGGTTCGCGCCGGGCTCACGCAATACCCGCAGAAAGAATTGCCTTCCAAATATCTATATGACGACGTCGGGTCGGCGTTGTTTGAAGTCATCAGCGTGCTTCCGCAATACGGTTTGACGCGGGCGGACGAGCGATTGTTGCGGCGTCACGCGCATGAGATCGTGGAGCAGGTTCCGGGCCCGGTGGCGGTGGCGGAACTGGGCAGCGGCAGCGGCAAGAAAACCCGCTGGCTGCTGCAGGCGCTTGGCCGGCGCCAGCATGTTTCGTATTTTCCCATCGAGATTTCTCCCACCGCTCTGGCTAGGTGCGAGCGCGAACTGGGCGATATCGATTCCATCAGCATCGTGGGCTTCGAACGCGAATATCTGGATGGGCTGGTTGAGGTGGCGGCGCGGCGTCGCCCGGGGCAGAACCTGCTGGTGCTGTTTCTGGGCAGCACCATCGGAAATTTCGACCGGCCGGCGGCGGCGAAATTCCTCCGGGAAATGCGTTACATTCTGCAGCCCGGCGATTCGCTGCTGCTGGGCACCGACCTGGAAAAACCGGTTCCGCAGTTGCTGGCGGCGTATGACGATCCGCTGGGAGTCACGGCGGCATTCAATCTGAACCTGCTGGCCCGCATCAACCGGGACCTGGAAGCGGAGTTCGACCTCGAGCAATTTGAGCACCTGGCCCGGTTCAATCCCGAGGCCCGCAGCGTGGAGATGCGACTGCGCTCGCGGCGGAGCCAGACGGTATCCATTCCTCGGGCGGACTTGGCCGTCCCCTTTTTGGAAGGGGAAACCATCTGGACCGAGAGCAGCCACAAATATTCAGCCAAAGAAATGTCGCGGATCGCCCAGGATGCCGGCTTCGTCTGCACGGCCCAGTGGATTGACCAGGAATGGCCGTTCGCTGAGAACCTCTTCGTGGCCCAATAGCCGTCGCTGGAGCAGGCCTCAAGGCACAAAGCGGGACCCCGGTGAAAGGGGACTTACCCGCTGAGGTACATAGGGTTCCTGCTGCCACGGTCGAAGAAGAACGTCAGCGGTTAAAGCCAGCCTCCTTGCGGCCTTCCATTCAGGCCTGAAGGCCATTCCCGCCTTTCCAGCCTCAGCCAGACCCCCGTTTCCCCGCTTGTAAAAAAATTGTCAACACTGCCTTGCCCAGCTTTGACATCACCTAAGTGGTAGTAAGCTTGACTGGTATTGCCTTGCTGGCGTGGTGCGGAGAACGAGCGATGAGACTGGAACCCAGCCGCGGTGCGGACCTGCAGCGTGATGAGGTGGTGCCGCGCTTCGCGGCTTCATATTCCGGGAGGCTGATGGAACGGATTCTGGTGGTTGAAGACGACCGGGCGGTCCAGAAGGCGCTCAAGCGTCTGTTTGAGGCCGAAGGATTCGCAGTCGAGATCAGCGCGGATGGAAAATCGGCGCTGGAGGCTTATCGGGTGGCAACTCCCGCCGCGGTCGTGCTCGATCTTCGGTTGCCCGCCATGTCGGGACGGGATGTTTGCCGCGAGATCAAGCAACAAGCGCCGGCCCTGCCGGTGATCATTCTCAGCGCGGCCAGCGACGTTTCCGACAAAGTGCTGCTGCTGGAGTTGGGCGCAGACGACTACGTGACCAAACCGTTCAGCCCGCGTGAACTCCTGGCGCGGGTACGGGCCGCCTTGCGCCGCAGTTCGCGCTCTGCCACCTCGGACGTCAACGGGTTCGACGGCATCTCCGTGGATTTCGTCCGCATGGAAGTCACGCGTGATGGCCAGCCGATCGGACTTACGGCCCAGGAATTCAAGACCTTGAAATTCATGATGCAGAATGCGGAGCGAGTGATCTCGCGCGACGAACTGCTCAATGAAGTCTGGGGCTATCAGAATTATCCTTCCACGCGAACCGTGGACAATCACATTCTGAAATTGCGGCAGAAGTTGGAGAAAGACCCGGCCAATCCGGTACACTTCCGGACGGTTCACGGTATGGGCTACAAGTTTGTGCGTTAGTTCGGGTCGACGCGCGAACCGGCTGGCTGGCAGCAGGAGATCCTCATGCTGAAACTTCGCATGCGCACCAAGTTTCTGCTCTCCATGCTGCTGATTTCCGCCGGCCTGACCTGCACCAGCCTCCTGCTGGTGCGGCACAGCGTGCAGCAGCAGATAAGGCGGGAAATTTTCGCCGATCTGCGCAATTCCGTCAGCACCTTCCAGAACTTTCAGCGGGAACGTGAAATTACGCTGACTCACTCCGCCGAGCTTCTGGCGGACTTGCCCGACCTGCGGGCGTTGATGACGACGCAGCATGAAGCCACCATTCAGGACGCATCCAGCGGCCTGTGGCGGCTGGCGGGAAGCGATCTTTTTCTGCTGGCGGACCGGACGGGCCGGGTGGTCGCTTTACATACCGCGTCCCCGGGGCTGACCCGGGAGATGGCGCAACAGTCGTTGTCCGGCAGCCTGAATGACGAAAGTTCGGGCCACTGGTGGTTTGGCGGACAGCATCTGTACGAAGTGTTTCTCCAGCCGGTTTATTTCGGCCCCGCCGAGCAGAACCACCTGCTGGGCTTCCTGGTAATCGGATACGAAATTGACGACCGGCTGACCTCGCAGGTCGGGCGCATCGCGGCCAGCCAGGTGGCGTTTTATTACGGCGACACGGTGGTGAAAACCACATTGTCGGCGGTGCAGGAATCGGAATTGCCGCGGCAGCGCGTTCTCCAGCCTCAGACGGGAGTGTCCGGGCCGGAGCAGATCCAACTTGGGGAGGAACGCTATCTCATCACGGCGCTCGAGCTGGCCGGCGCCAGGAATTCCTCGGTGCGCCTGGTCGTGCTCAAGTCCTACGATCAGGCAACCGCATTTCTCGACAGTCTCAACCGCCTTCTGCTGGCGCTGGGACTGGCCGCCGTGCTGGGCGGCAGCGCGCTGGTATTTCTTATCTCGCACACCTTCACCCGCCCGCTGGGAAACCTGGTTGCGGGCGTACGCGCGTTGCAGGAAGGCGATTTCAGTTACGCGCTGGATGCGCGCGGCGGCGATGAGGTCGCTGAAGTGACCCGGGCCTTCCGCCGGATGCGTGACAGTCTGCAAAAAACCCAACAGGAACTGCTGGAAGCTGAGCGGCTGGCCACCATCGGCCGCATGGCCAGTTCGATCTCGCATGACTTGCGGCACTCGCTGGCCGCCATCGTGGCCAACGCGGAATTCCTGTGCGAGAGCCGGTTGTCTCCGGAACAGCGGGAAGAGCTCTACCAGGAAGTTCGGGTCGCGGTGAACCAGATGACCGACCTCATCGACTCGCTGCTGGAGTTTTCGCGCACGCGTGAATCCTTACGGCCGACTTTCGGCAACGTCAGGGATTCCGTGGAGCGTGTGGTGGCGGCGGTCCGGTCCCATCCCGACTTCCACCCCGTTCGCATCACCACCAGTCAGGAAGGCAATAGTTCGGGATGGTTCGATTCCCGGAAGCTGGAGCGCGCTCTGTACAACCTGCTCTTGAATTCCTGCGAAGCGGTGGCGCCCGAGACCGGCCGCATCCACGTGGGATTAAACGAGGTGCCGGGTGGAGTGGAGATTCGCGTGACCGACAACGGACACGGCATTCCGGAGATGATTCGCGGCCAGATGTTCGAGCCTTTCATCAGCCATGGCAAGGAGAATGGCACTGGGCTGGGCCTGACGGTGGTACAGAAAATCATCCAGGACCATGGCGGGGACGTGATCGTCGAAAAAACCTCGGCCGAGGGAACCGTCTTCCGCCTGTTGCTTCCCCTGGCGTCATCGTTGGAGCCCGGGCAGGAAGGAAAGCCCGGTCGCACGCCCCTGGCCCGCACCGAGCGGTCGCAATCGGAGTAGCATTTCTTGGGCAGACCGCCCGGCCGCCGCCCCAGAGTTCAATGGGGCGGTCCGGCAGAACTCCAGGTACTCTTTATCTGCGGAGGCGAATTGTGAAGCACAAGAATATTTGGCTCGGCCGGATCAGAAAATTCGGCTCGACGGTTTTGCTTCTGCTTGCAGCCAGCATTTATAGCTGGACGCAAGCCAGCGGCCCGGCATCGCCGCCGCCGGACGCGATGACCGACGCTGTCCGCCAGCTTCAGGACGAAGTGCGCGAACTGCGCAACGCGGTCGTCGAATTGCGCACGGAGGCCGGCCAGTACCGCGCCGAAACTGAGCAACTGCGAAAGCAGCTTGAGGCCCGCGGGCCGGCCCCTGAAGCAGGCCAGACGAACCCTGCAGGTGCGTCCTCTCCATCGCAGCCGGCAACGCTGGGAGAACGAGTGGCCTCGCTCGAGGAATCCTCCGATCTGCTGACCAGCAAGTTGGACGACCAATACCAGACCAAAGTGGAGGCGGCATCAAAGTATCGCCTCCGACTTTCGGGTATCGTGCTGCTGAATCTGTTCAGCAACCACGGGATCGTCGACAGCCAGGATGTTCCCACCTGGGCGATTCCGCAGATTCCCAATGTGTCCGGCCAGACTCTGGGCGCAAGCATGCGGCAGTCGGAGATCGGCCTTGAAGTGTTTGGACCGCATCTTCTCGGAGCCAGGACCGCGGGAAACCTGCAACTCGATTTTGCGGGCGGTTCCCCGAATCTCCCCAATGGAGTCAACTTTGGCCTGGCCCGCCTGCGTATCGCCAGCATGCGCATAGATTGGAACCAAACTTCCATCGTGGCCGGACAGGACAACGCTTTTTTCTCTCCACTCTCGCCCTCGTCATTTGCGTCGCTGGCGTTGCCCGCATTCAGTTACGCCGGCAACCTCTGGGGATGGATTCCGCAGGTTCGCATTGAACACCGCTTCAATCTTTCGGATGGGCAGACCATCACGCTGCAGGGCGGCATCATGGACAACGTGACCAGCGAGCTGCCTTCGGCTTTCGCTCCCTTCGCCCAGGCGGGGCAAAGCTCGGGGCAGCCGTCCTACGCAACCCGCCTGGCGTGGTCCCGCGATATTTTTGGCATGCCCTTGACCCTGGGGGCGGCCGCTTACTACAGCCGCCAGAACTGGGGCCTCGGCCACAATGTGGATGGCTGGGCTGGCATGACGGATTGGAGTGTTCCGCTGGCCAAACGGATAGGCCTGACCGGCGAATTCTATCGCGGCCGCGCCATCGGCGGCCTGGGCGGCGGCGTCGGCCGGAGCGTGCTGTTCAGCAGCGATTCCAGCCAGGTCAGTCCTCTTAATTCGGTGGGAGGATGGTCTCTACTGAAGATATCGGCTACGAATAAACTGGAGTTCAACGGGGCTTTCGGTGTGGACAGCCCGTTCGCCGCGGATGTGCGCGGGTTTACCTTGAGTCGGGGCTTTCCCGCTCCTTTGTTGCAGAATCGCAGCTCGCTCGTGAACGTGATTTACCGCCCCCGCTCGGACCTGGTTTTTTCGGGAGAGTACCGCCACCTCAGAACGTTCGACATTGATGCGGGGAGCCCCACCGCCGACCAGGTGAATCTGATGATGGGAATTCTGTTTTGAGCGGGAAACTCTCCAAGTTGGGTTGCCGATGGCTCGGCCTGGCCCTGATGCTCGTGGCTTTCGCCGCGGCTCAGGAAGTCACGCTGACGGCGCGAGTCGAGTTGTTGAACGGCGACAAGCCCGTAAAATCGCAGGAAGCGGGAAACGTTGTAGTGTGGCTGGATCCGGCTGCCGGAGAGGTCAGGCCTGCGGCCCATCATACGGCTCCGCACCCGCGACTCATCCAGCGCAACAAAAGCTTCGAACCGCACGTGCTGGTGGTGCCGGTGGGCTCGGTGGTGGCGTTTCCGAATCACGATCCGTTCTTTCACAACGTGTTCTCGCTGTTCGAAGGCAAGCGCTTCGATCTCGGGTTGTATGAAGCCGGCAGCACTCGCGATGTGCACTTTGACAAGCCGGGAATTTCCTACATCTTCTGCAACATCCATCCCGAGATGAGCGCCGTAGTGGTTGCCCTGGACACACCCTACTACGGCGTTTCGGACGTGCGGGGCCAGGTGGTCATTCCGAATGTTCCCAGCGGCAAATACACCTTGCAGGTGTGGTACGAATCGGCGCTGCCCGAAACCCTGAAGGCCATGAGCCGCGA
>DASQHA010000223.1:0-24633 GCA_035632335.1 Terriglobales bacterium | reverse complement strand
GTGCACGGTAAACCTGGTGAAGGCCGCCGATGCGTCCCGGTTTGCGGCGCAGATCTCGGAGAGATATCAGGCTGCCACCGGGATTAAGCCCGACGTTTACGTCTGCTCCGCCGCCAATGGCGCAAGCGCGGATTTGAACTCGATCACGCCGCGCTAGATCGCCCGGGTGGAACCCCGCATCACCAGGTGGGTCGGGATGGAGTAGTCGAGGTGGGGGTTGTCTTCTTTGCGGATCAGCGCCTCGAGCGCGGCAAAAGCGGTGACTGCGAGTTGGGTACGCGACAGGATTACTGTCGTCAGAGGTGGCTGGGTGAGGTGGGCAAACGAAATATCATCAAACCCGATCAGCGATATGTCCTCCGGAACCCGCAACCCGGCATCGAGAATCGCGCCCAGGGCCCCAATCGCAGTGAGATCGTTCGAGGCGATGACGGCGGTTGGAGGCTGCGGCAATTTCAGCAGGCTGCGCATCGCCATGGCACCGCCTTCGATCCTGTGGTCGCCTTTTTCGATCATGGACTGGTCAGACAGCCCCCTGGATTTCAGCCCGGACAGGTAGGCATCGCGCCGCGTGCGCGCCGACTCCAGGTTCATGGGGCCGGCAATAAAGGCGATTCGCCGGTGATTGAGCGAATAAAGATGTTGCATCGCCTCATGAATGCCCTGGGCGTAATCGATGCGAATGTTAGCGCTGTGGAGGCCAGTTTTACCGGTGTCCATGAACACGGTCGGAATGTTGCGGCGGGTGAGTTCGGTGACCAGCGCGGGGTCCGCTTCAGAGGTCATGATGGCCACGCCGTCAACTTTGCGCTCGACCATGCGCCGTATGCATCCTGCCATGCGCTTGGGATTGTAGTCGGTGTTCCCGATGATGACTTCCTGGCCGCGCTCCACCGCCTGGTCTTCGAAGCTCTTTACCAGTTCGGGGAAAAACGGGTTGGTGATATCGGAGATGATCAGCCCCAGCATGCGGCTTCTGCCCGAAACCAGGGTGCGCGCGTGAGTGTTGGGATAAAAGTTCAGCTCTTCGATGGCCTTGCGTACCCGCGCCGCTGTCCCCGGCTTCACCTTCTCGGAATCGTTGATGGTGCGAGATACGGTGGCGGTTGAGACTTTGGCTCGCTTGGCGACTTCTTTAATGTTCATGCAAGTCCACGAGGAAGACCCGGAAGGAAGCTCTATTTTAGCAACGATTGGCGGGCAAAGGAATTCGGTGGTGTGTGGGCGGACACTCCTGTCCGCCGCTGTTGACTTTGATGCCGTCGTCCGAACCACCCTCTTCTCTCTCATTCGCCACGTCCGGGAAGAAATGAAAGAGACTGAAAAGCAACTTCAAAGGGGGAGGACAAGAGTGTCCGCACCACACACCGGCTTCCCTGTAAGCGTTTACAGGAATACCGCGATGTTAGATAATTCAGCCCGGCCATCCACAACTGGCGCATCAAACCCGGGGGGACCATGGACCGACGCAATTTTCTCAAAACTACCGGCACCTTCATCGCGGGCGCGACCATTGCCCGCTCGGCATTAGCCAATGGCGCGACTGAGCCCGGTGCTGCGGGACGGATGGTGCTGCCCCTGAATCGGAACTGGCGATATAGCCGCACCGTCGTGGAAGGTGCGCACGCGCGCGACTTCGACGACTCCGGATATGAGCGCGTCGTGATTCCTCACACCAACATCCGCCTGCCCTGGCACAGCTTCGACGAGAAGAGTTACGAGTTCGTCTCCAGCTACCGCCGCCGGTTCAAACTGCCGGCCGAGGCCCGCGGCCACCGCGTGTTCGTGGATTTTGAAGGAGCCATGACCGCTTCCACCGTCTGGATCAACGGCCAGCGGCTGGGCGAGTACAAGGGCGGCTACACCCCTTTCTCCTTCGACCTTACGCCGCATCTCGATTTCGACGGGGAGAACGTGCTGGCGGTGGATCTTGATTCCACCGAGCGTCCTGACATTCCTCCTTTCGGCTATCAGATCGACTACCTGACCTTCGGCGGCATTTACCGTGAAGTCTCGCTGCGCATTGTTCCTGCAACATTCATTGAGAACGTCTTCGCCAGAACCAAAGACGTTCTGACCGACCATCCCAGCCTGGATGTCGATTGCTACATTCAGTTCGCGGAGGCGTCGCGAGAACCGCTGACCATCGAAGTCAGTCTGCGCGAGGGCGATCGCGTGCTGGCCAAGGGCACGCAGCGCATCCCCGCGGCCCCGGCTGCGCCGGATCCGGTTGCCTACACGGTCCATGTCGACAAACTTGGCGCCATAAAACTATGGGACCTGTCGCACCCTAATCTGTACAGCGTGCAGGTCCGCCTGCTGCGCGGGACGCAGCCGGTGGATGAAGTCTCGCGCACCATCGGGTTCCGGGAAGCGCAATTCACCGATCACGGTTTTGAACTCAACGGCAAAGTGATCAAGCTGCGCGGGTTGGACCGTCATCAGACCTTTCCCTTCGTAGGCCAGGCCATGCCGGGCCGCGCCCAGCGCCGGGACGCGCACATTCTCCGCCACAAGCTGAGGTGCAACATCGTGCGTACGTCGCACTATCCGCAGTCACGCCACTTTCTCGATGCCTGCGACGAGATTGGGCTGCTGGTGCTGGAGGAAATTCCCGGCTGGCAGCACATCGGCGACGAACCGTGGAAACTGATTTCGATAGACAACGTGAGCCGCATGATCCGCCGCGACTGGAACCATCCGTCCATCATCCTGTGGGGGGTGCGGATCAACGAATCAAAGGACGACCACAGCTTTTATGTCCGTACCAATGCGATGGCCCACAAGCTCGACCCGACGCGTCAGACCGGCGGGATTCGCTACTTTCAGGAATCGGAATTTCTCGAAGACGTTTTCACCATGAACGACTTCGGTTTTCCGCTGAAGCCGCCCAATCACTCGCGCTACTTGAATACCGAGTTCGTCGGGCACACCTATCCCACCAAAACCATCGACCAGGTGGAACGGCTCACCGAACACACCATGCGCCACGCCCGCATCCACGACCAGCTGGCGTCTAATCCGCAATACGCGGGGGGCATTGGCTGGTGCGCCTTCGACTACAACACCCACGGCGATTTTGGCTCCGGCGATCGCATCTGCTATCACGGGGTCACCGACATTTTCCGCGAGCCCAAACCGGCGGCTGGATTCTATAAATCGCAGTGCGATCCCGCGGAAGAGGTGGTTCTCGAACCGGCATTCCACTGGGCGCGGGGCGATGCGTCGATCGGATTTTCAAATGCTGTCATCTGTTCCAATTGCGACCACATCAAGCTGTACATCGCGGATGAACTGGTCGCGGATGTGGAGCCTGACCGTAAGACTTTCCAGCATCTGCAATACGCGCCCTTCGTCGTGGAACTGGGCGAGCTCTTTCACAAATGGGGCGACCTGCGTCTCGAGGGCTACATTCAGGGAAAACAGGTCATCGTCAAGAAATATTCCGGCAAAGGCATCGACCAGAAGTTCACACTTTTGCCCGACGACACCAGCCTGATCGCCGACGGCGCCGACACCACGCGCGTGGTGCTGCGCGTGACCGATGAGTTTGACGCCATCCGGCCATTTGCCAACGATCCCATCAAGTTTGAACTGGAGGGCCCGGCGGAGCTTATCGGGGACAATCCGTTTTCGCTGATCGGCGGCACGGGAGCGATCTGGATCCGATCCAAAGAGCAGGCTGGAACGGTGCGGCTGACGGCGACGCATCCGGTGCTGGGGAAGCAGCAAGTGGATTTCACAATTTCCGGTGCCGCTCCGGAAACGGTGTAGCATTTCCTGACCTAATGCTCTGTACGACCTCAGCCGCGGAGCGGCGCGAGAATAAAGCCCCGGGCGCAAGCCCGGCTTCGGCTGGCAGAGTGTTTCGAGCCCCAACGGGGCGAAAGAAGCGTCGCTCCGGCCACAGGCTGCGGAGCTTCGCTCCGCCGGACAGCCGAGGGCGGCTGTCCCGACGTGGTTCGTGGTTACACCTTATTGCGTAACAAGTCCTCTACATCGCCGATCTTCTCTCCCAGCAAATTCAGCTTGCGCGCCAGCCCCTGGATCTCCGACTCGGCGCGGCGATTGACGTCGTAATCGAGCTCGCCGCGCAACCGATCTTTGGTGTCCTGCCGGTTCTGGCTCATCATGATGACCGGCGCCTGGATGGCGGCCAGCATGGAGAGAAACAGGTTGAGCAGAATAAACGGATACGGGTCCCAGGCCTGTCCTCGCAGGACGACGTTGACGGCGGTATAGGCGCTGATCGCCAGGGCGAAGGTGATGATGAATGTCCAGGATCCGCCAAAGGCGGCTACCCGGTCAGCGATGCGTTCGCCGAAGGTCATGTCCTCTTCAATGACGTCGTTGGGATTGCGGCTGGCGCGCACCCGCACCAGCTGCTGGGAGGCGTGAAACTGGCGACCCAGCACGGTCAGCATGTCCATCCCGGCATGCGGTTTGCGTTGCAGCAGGGTGGCGATGTCGTTGCGGTCCACTTCCAGGCAAACACTTTCTTCAACGGCGACCGCCTCGGTTTGATGGGCGGTCTGGTCGAGCATCGAGGCAAAACCAAAAAACTCGCCCGCTGCCGGCTGGTCGACGATCACTTCCTGCTGGTCTTCATCCACGGTCGTGACCCGCACCGCGCCTGAGACAAGGACGTAAGCTTGGCCGCCCGGATCGCCGATCTTCCATATACGCTGGCGCTTCATGAAGGTCCTGACTTCGACCTGACCCGCCAGCACCGCGGTCTCTTC
Source organism: Terriglobales bacterium (assembly GCA_035632335.1). Taxonomy (GTDB): domain Bacteria; phylum Acidobacteriota; class Terriglobia; order Terriglobales; family Acidobacteriaceae; genus JAIQFF01. Next base: position 19,891 of record DASQHA010000223.1, on the reverse strand, counting down.
GTCGTCGAGCAGGGCAAACAGGGGAACACGCTTCAACATTTCTGGGCTGCACGCCATCGATCACCTCGTCAGGTAGAGTGGGCCGGGGCCGGTTCGTTCAGAAGGATGGCATAAAGGGCGAAAGGCAACAACTGGCAGGAAGAATTCTGAAATTCATGAACCACAAGGAGCGGGAGATTCCTCGCGTGAGAGTACGCGCTTCGGGATCACAGTTATTCGAGGGATGTCGAATGGTGTGCAGCTACTTTTGTTCAAAAACACGGGAGTGAAACTCCATCACTTCGCCCATGTGGGAGAGGAAGTAAGTCAGGCTGTGGTCGCCGGGATAGGAGTGATACTCGTGTTTTATCCCTTCTGCCCGGAGTTGCCGGTCCAGGGCGGCCGCGCCATCTTCAAATCCGAAGTCATCCTGCTGGCCGCAGTTGAAATAGATTGCCAGACTTCGCAGGCCCGGCTGGTTTTTTCTGGCCAGAACGAAAACGCTGTTTTGCTGCCAGTGCGCCACGTTGATCGGTTCTCCGAAGGCGGGTCCCATCAGGCGGCCTAAGGGCGAACTGGATTGCCCGGCGGCAGAGAGCTCTTCCGGAGTTTGCGTGATCAAGGCTGCGCTTTGCGCGCTGACGGCGGAAAATAATTCGGGATGGGCGAAAGCGAAACGCAGCGCTCCGTAGCCGCCCATGGAGACGCCGGTAATGGCCCTTCCTTTCCGTCCCGGACGCACGCGATATTTCCTTTCGATGTAGGGGATGAATTCCTCCAGAAAGAAATCGCTGTAGCGGAACGAATCGCCGGGCGAGTTGATGTAGAAGCTGCGCTTGCCGTCCGGCGCCACCACCAGGAAGTCATCGATCTTGTGCTGGCGGCGCAGGTCTTCGATTACGCTCCATCCCCCGGTGCTGAATAGCGTCTGCTCGTTCTGGCCCAGGCCGTGCAGGAAGTACAGCACGGGATAGCGCCGGGGCAGAGAAGCCTTGGTGTCGTAGTTCGGGGGTAGTTGCACGCAATAGTGAACCGCCTGCTTGAGGGTGCGGCTATTGAGGACGTTGCAGTCCGTTCGGCTTTGCGCTCGTGCCGCGACCGGAATGAAGATGATCAGAGCCGATAGCAGCCGGAAACTTCGAAGCATGGATTCGAGTTTACTCGTAGCGCAGCGCCTGCACGGGATCAAGACGGGCAGCACGCGCCGCCGGGTACAAACCTGAAACCAGGCTCACGATGAAAGCGAAAACGATGGCCGCGCCGACCAGCCACCAGGGTACTGCCCAGAAACTCTCGGGTGGCAATGACTGGCGCTTCAGGTAGATATTTGTCCCCAGGTTGATGATGTGGCCGATGGTCCAGCCCAGCGCTACTCCCACTACTCCGCCCAAGAGGCCCATGGCTCCGGCCTCGGCGAAGAAAAGCTTCTTTACGTCGCCGTCGCTGGCGCCGATGGCTTTCATGATCCCGATTTCGCGGCGTCGCTCCAGAATGGCCATGACCAGCGTGTTTACGATGCCGATCGAAGCCACGGCCAGCGCCAGGCTGCCGAAAATTCCAAGAAAGAGATCGAGCACGGCAAAGAATTGCCGCAGGCTGCGCGTGGCGTCCAGAATGGAGAACGTGTTGAACCCTAGTTTCTTGATGGCCTGCTCGACCGCTTCCACCTGCTTGGGGTTCTTCACGCGCACGCTGATGGTGGAATAGCTGGGCTGCTTGTTGAAGCCACGCATGCTGTCGCGCACGTCCGAGGGCTGCATGACGCGCAGATCCTGGGCGAGCTTCAGAGGCAGGAACACTCGCGCCCTTGCCGCGCCGCGCATGCTGTCCGGGTCGAGATCGGAGATGCCGACAATTTTCAGTTTCTGCTCGCGCGAGACCACGGAATAGGCGGCGTCTGACTCGGTCTGAGCCGGGGGCGCCAAGCCCGCCTTCGCAGGAGCGTTGTCCGCGGAAGATGGCGAGGCCGCAACCCGCTGCGCATAGCGCATGATCAGTTCCTGCCCCAACAAAGGTTTTGCCAGGTCATTGACCGGGATTTCGTCTTCCTGTCCCGGTGGCGGCGTTTTACCCAGCAACTCCAGGGCGAAGGACTTTTGCAGAATGACCTCAGGCGCGGTTTCGGAAGAGAAAAACCTGCCGGGAATTCCGGCAAAAGCGTCGTTCGACCGCGCCGAGTCGGGAATGCCGGAGACCATGGTGAGATGCGGCTTGTCCTGGTAGCTGAGTTCCGTAATGAAGCGAATGTCGGGATAGGCCTCGAGCACGTCGGGAAGGCGCTCGATTTCCTGCCTTGCCGGTTCATCCAGGGCGCGGCTTTCGGCGGCAGAAGCAGTGCTGCGTTGCTCATCATCGCGACTGAAGCCGCGCAACTCGCGCCGCGAGGTCACCACCACGGTGTCGAAAAGGCCGGATTTGGCCAGGTGCCGCGTGGCCAGCTTTTGCAAACCGATACCCAGCGAGAGCATGGCAACCAGCGAGGCCACTCCGACCGAGATGCCTACCGTGGTCAGCGAATTGCGCAACGACGACTCGCGCAGGTTGCGCAAAGCAAGCTCGGAAAGATCGTAAGTTTTCATCGGCCCCCCTCCTGCTGTCCGGCGGCGGCCGACATGGGATTGGGTTGATCGTCCACCAGTTTGCCATCGGCCAGTAGGATCATGCGCCGGGCGTAGCGTTCGGCCAGGGTGCGCTCGTGAGTGACCATCACGATGGTCATTCCCAGAGACTGGTTGAACTCCCGGATGAAATTCATGATCTCAGTGCCGGTATGGCTGTCGAGGTTGCCGGTGGGTTCATCAGCGAGCAGAAGCTTCGGCTGATTGATCAAGGCCCGGGCCAGCGCCGCGCGCTGTTGCTCGCCGCCTGAAAGTTCGCTGGGCCGGTGGGTCATGCGGGTGCCCAGCCCTACGCGTTCCAGGGCCTGCCGGGTGAGCGCCTGCCGCCGGCCGCGGTCGACTTCGGCAAAGCGCAGCGGTAGGTCAACATTCTCGGCCAGAGTCATCCGTGAAACCAGGTTGAATGATTGGAAAACCATGCCCACCGTGCGCAGGCGATGTCTGGACAATGCTTCACGCGACAGGTGGGCCAGGTCGCGGCCTTCGACGATGACCGCCCCCGAAGTCGGACGGTCAAGCCCGGCGATGAGATTCAGCAGGGAAGACTTTCCGGATCCGGAGCTGCCCAGCAGGGCCACAAATTCTCCCGGCTGAATTTGGAGGGACACCCCGTCCACGGCGCGGATCAGCGCCTCGCCCATCTGATAGTGGCGGCAGAGATCGACGATCCGGATTGCAGGCGCGCCATTCTGACTATTTGGCTGGTTGGGGTCGACGGTCATTTATTGAGTGGTATATCTCTGTGTAGTCTGTGTCCCTTGTGATTCAAACCTTGCTCTTGGAAACCCACCCGAAACGCAAGTCCCTCCACCGCGCTCACTGCGCTCCGGTCGGGATGACAGAGTTAATTACCGCACCTCTCCTCTTATTAGACGCAAAGCATCGGCTGAACTGACGTCGCGATCGCCATTTTTTGTTGGCAGGCCATCTTCGGCGGTTACCGGGACGTCACCCTCGCCGGGCGCCAGGAACAGATTATTCTGCAGTCCCTGTTGCTTAGTGTAGAGATCGAAATAGCGGCCCTGCGCGGCGTACAGCTCTTCGTGGGTGCCGCGCTCAACGATCTGGCCCTGCTCGACCACGAGAATCTGGTCGGCGCGGCGGATGGTGGAAAGCCGATGGGCGATCACAAAGGTAGTGCGGCCCTGCATCAGGTATGACAGCCCGTGCTGGATCATCTCTTCCGACTCTGAGTCGAGGCTGGAGGTCGCCTCGTCGAGAATTAAGATACGCGGCTCGGCCAGGATGGCCCGGGCAATCGATATTCTCTGGCGCTGTCCTCCGGAGAGCTTGACCCCGCGTTCGCCGACGATGGTGTCGTATTTTTCCGGAAAGCTTTCGGCAAACTCATCCACGCGCGCGATGTGGCAGGCCCGCATGATTTCGTCCTCGCTCGATTGCGGGCGGGAGAAAGCCACATTCTCGCGAATCGAACCGTCAAACAGGAATGACTCCTGCAGCACCACTCCGAGGCGGGTGCGATATGAGTCGAGGCGCACCGTGCTGAGATCGACTCCATCGACCAGGACGCGACCTTGGGTGGGAACGTAAAAGGCCGAAATCAGCCCGATGATGGTCGACTTGCCTGAGCCCGATGATCCCACGAGCGCGGTCACCGTTCCCGGTTCGGCCAGGAAACTGACATCGTGCAGCACCGTCCGGCTGCCATCGTAGCTGAAGTTGACGTGGTCGAATTCCACCTTGCCGTAAATGTCGTCCAGCGTGACCGTGCGTTTTGGGTCCTGGTCTTCGGGCCGCTCGTGCAGGATTTCCTGGGTGCGTTCGAGCCCCGCCAGCGCCTCGGTGATTTGTGTCCCGATGTTCACGATCTGCACGATGGGGGCGACCAGAAAGCCCAGAAAAAGAGTGTAGGTAAAGAAACTGCCGATGGTCAGCGTGCCGGCCATGATCTGGTGCGCGCCCATATACATGATGATTGCGCCTACCACTCCCATGAGCAGACTGGCGGAAAGGCTCATCACGGATGTGGCGGTCAGGGTCTTCATCACGTTGTCCAGCAGGCGCCGAACCCCGCCGGCAAAAACGGCTTCCTCGCGTTCTTCCGCGTGATATCCCTTGATCACTCGCACCCCGCCCAGCGACTCCGCCAGCCGGCCGGTGACTTCGGCATTGATCTTTCCCCGTTGGCGGAAAATAGGCCGAATAGTCGTGAATGCCTTGTTCAGTGCGATGGCGAAGCACAGCAGAAAGCTGAACGCCAGCAGGGTCATGACCGGGCTGATGCGAAAGAGCACAACCATCGCGATGCCGGAAGTCAGCAGTCCGCCGACCAGGTCGACCAGTCCGGTTCCGAGCAGGTTCCGCACGCCTTCGACGTCGGTCATGATCCGCGAAACCAGCGTGCCGGTCTTATTGGAATCGTAGAACGCGACGGGAAGGTGAGAGATGTGGGCTTGCACTTTCTGGCGAAGTTCCGCGATGAGGCGCTGGGCCGCCTTCGATAACAGCTGAGTCAAGGCAAAGGACGTGATGCCCTGGATGATGGTCGCAGCCAGCACGACCGTCACCAGGCGCCGCAGTAATTCGACGTGATGTTTGGCGATGACGCTGTCGATCAGGAACTTGGTGGAGTACGGCAGCACCAGTCCCGATACGCGGTTGATCACCATCAGCAGGAAGCCCAGGGCCAGCAGGCCCCGGCGCGGGCGCATCAGCTCCCAGACGGCGGGAAGCACGGTCCGCAGCCGCTGGGCAGTCATGGCGGGCTTGGGTGGGGTTGGGGAAGTGGGGCTCACTTCTGTACTTAGACTTCGACGGCCGCCGGAAGGGTTCATTTTTGCCGATCCGCCGAAGGTTCCGGAGAATGAAAAAGCGCGGCTCAAAGCCGCGCTTTCCATGCTATCGAGTTGATGATTGTCCGGCTACTCTTCCAGGTGCGAATCCCCCGGAAGGGCCATCTGAGCGGCCGCGGCCGCGAAGTCTTCTTCGGAGAGTTCAAAGGTATCGGATCCAGTTGCCGGTTTTTCCAGCTTTCGCTGGACCTTGCGCTCAGCCTTTTCTTTCTGCTTTTCCTGCCGTGAGCGCTCTTTCTGACGCTTGGTGAAGCTGGAACGGCCTCGACCAGACATAGACACCTCCAAGGGACATTTTTTTGGCAGATCAATGCTCGTAAAACTCTGCAACGCACTATTGAGTGTTGCTCCTTACCAGCGCGGCTCTCGAGGCTGACGCGCATGGCCCTGATAGTCGTCACGCCCACCCCCGCCTCCGGAACGTCCGCCGCCACCGGGGCGCCCACCGCCGCCGCCGGGACGTCCGCCACCTCCGCCGCGAGGCGGGCCGCCGCGATCGGTCTTGGGCCGGGCTTCGTTAATGTTCAACGCGCGGCCGCCCAGTTCCTTGCCGTTGAGCGCGGCGATGGCTTTCTCCGCTTCGGCGGAATCGGTCATTTCGACGAACGCAAATCCGCGCGAACGGCCGGTGTCGCGATCGGTCACGATGCTGACTTGCTCGATGGCCCCGTGGGGCTCGAACAGCGTCCGCAATTCTGCTTCGGTGGTGCTGTGGGGGATGTTGCCAACAAACAGCTTCTTCATGATGGTTCCTCGTGCTGCCAGCTAAAGTGTATCTCAAATTTCAGGATGCGGTTTTTTCGCCAACCCCGCGCGGCTTCTTGCCCGGTTGCAACGGGCTGACCTTCAGTCCGGCCGCCTCCAGCAGCACGCGGGTGCGCAGCCGTTTCGCGGCATTCTGTTTCCGCTCCCGGTTAAATCGGGCCTTGTCTCCGTTGAATTGCGACATCGCCGCGCCCCTCCATGGGCGTAGGGTCGTGAGCATACGCTACAGATCTGCAAAGCCGACCGTGCTTGCAAGGACTGGACTGAACAGCTTGTCGCGCCTGCAGGGAAGCTGGTTCTCTCAATCGCGAAGGCGCAGGATGGTTATGCGATGTGTCTTCGTGGTCAAGTAACTTCTTGGTCTTAGGATTATACCTGTTGGACTTGGAACCGAGAGAAAATACTGATAAAGCGCCGTTTGCGAGTCCCAGGGGCACCGCCTGGGGACAGCCGACCCCCGGCTGTCCGGCGGAGCCGAGCTCCGCAGCCGGTTTGCAAGCACTTGTCGAGCTTCGCTCGACTGGACAGCCGAGGCGGCTGTCCCCACGCCGTTCGTGGCTTAAGGAAGCCGCGCTGAGGCGGTTACGGTTACCGAGGAGTGGGCCGCAGGGGTACGGATGGCCATTTTGTCCACCTAAATCCGGACTTTTCTGCTAAACTGAAAGTGCGTTTGATTAGAATCGGTTGTTGAGCAGCTTCTTGCATACCAGCTAGAACCGCCCTTAGTACCTCCGATCTCACAGCGTAAATCGATTGAAAAGGAAACAGTAACAAAATGGCAGAACAAGGAACAGTAAAGTGGTTTAACGACGCCAAAGGCTACGGCTTCATCAGCCGTCAGAGTGGCGAAGATGTATTTGTGCACTTCTCGGCGATCCAGGCAGGAGGCTTTCGCAGCCTGCAGGAGGGCCAGAGTGTGGAGTTCGATGTGACCAAGGGGCCGAAGGGCTGGCAAGCTGAGAACGTCCGTCCGCTGTAAGCAGAGCGGAAACTCTAGATAAAAGATAGCGTGCCCGTAGCGGGAACCACCCTCCGGGCACGCTCTCCGACCGACCGAAACCCAAATTTTCCATCAGCCATAAGCGGGGTGTCTCTGACGCGCGACGAAACCAAAGCTTCTTATGCCATCATTCGCCATAACATCCGGACCTACGAATCCGGAGGAGTGGTGCTGGTGGTCAAAGGCAAGGAAAACGCCGAAGTCAAAGTCAAGCACTTCGAAACCGGACAGAGTTCGGAAGACCGTCACGCCGGCTGGCGCTACTTTGTAGAGAAATCCGACCTGAAGGCCGGAATGGATCCCGCCGAAGCCACCAACCTCCGGCAGATGAAGCTGGAAATCAGAGAATCACAGGCCCAACCCGACCCCATGTCGGTCGCCAACCCTCCGCGTCAAAACTAGCCCCAGGCCACGCAAGCCCGGACGCCCCATCGAGGGGTTGTTCTAGTGGCGGCGTTCGGTTTCTCTCAGAACCACGGCGAAACTGCGGCCGCCGAAGCTGAATCCCTGCGAGATCGTCCCTCGGACCCCCACCCTGGCGCCGTTGCCGGGCACGCCGTATCTCTGGCTATACACCCATATCTGACCTGTGCCGTCGTCGACCTGGTACACGCCCGTGCCCAGCGCCCCGAAGGAACTGCTCACGCGACCGCCGATAGCAACTTCCCGTCCGGCGTACCGCCCCGGGTCACGAAGGATCTTCCCGATGCTGGTGCGTGTAGGACAAGCCGCCAGGACCAGCATTCCCGCGATGAGCAGAAGCGTAAGTGAGAGCTTGCTAAATAGTCTGACCACGCCAACCTCCCGAAACCAAGAAAGTTTACCTCGAAGACGGCAAGAAACCGAAACGCCGGACGATTCCATACGCCCGCTGTGAAGCCCTTCATCCGCCCATGCCTGCTTTTTGAAGCACAGGCTCGTAGCCTCGTAGCTATGATGCACACAGAAATTTTTATGATGGCCGCTATTTTCTGGAGTATATTCCGGTAGCTGATCTACACTGGAGTTCGCAGTCCAGAGGAGCGCCGTCCGCGGCGCTCTTTCGCTTTTTAAGGTTGGCTTAACATTTGTCTTACTGTCTTTTCGCAGGAGGAGAACGATGCCGGAAACGCCCCAGCAGTACACCGAACGCATGCTCAGCCACAGTCGCGGGAAGGACCCGATGCGCTTGCAGCAGGCCGCTCCGCGGAAGTTTGCCGCCCTCACCCGGGGGCTCAGCAAGAAGCACCTGTCCAGCCGCCCCGCGCCGGGGAAATGGTCAATCGCCGAAATCCTCGCCCACCTGGCGGACGCGGAACTGGTCATCGGCTATCGTCTGCGTCTGATCCTGGCCTCGAATGGCACCGCGATTCAGGCTTTTGACCAGGACGCGTGGGCTGGGACATTCGCCTACAGCCAGAGAGATCCGAAGACATCGCTGGAAACATACCGCGCGCTCCGCGAAAACAATCTGCGGCTTTTGAGTTCCGTGCCTCGGCGGTTGTGGAAGAACTACGGCCAGCATCAGGAACGCGGCAAGGAAACTATCGACCACATTGTGCGCTTGATTGCGGGTCACGACCTGAACCACCTGCAGCAGGTGGAGAAGATCGCAAAGAAGTGGTAGGAGGGTAGCGCCGGCCCTTCAACTCCGCTCAGGGCAGGGTCCGGCCGGCGCTACTTATCCCCCAAGGTTTCCGCGAACAACTGGGTCAGCTTTTCGAAAGCGCGTTCGGCCTGGGGCTGGTTATAGACCGGGCTGTCGGGGACGGTCCAACTATGAAAAGCTCCTTCGTAGACTTCGCTTTCGTATTTGCCTCCCCAGGCTTCGAGGGTCTGGTTGAGGCGCTCGATGGCGTCGGCCGGCATGCTCTTGTCCTGGGTGGCGTGTCCGAAGTAGAGCCGCGCCTTAATCGACGGGCCTAGAACAAGATGCGGGCTGTCGGGAGCGGTGCTGGCGAGTCCGCCGCCATGGAACGAAGCCGCCGCCGCGATCCTGTCCGGCCGGGACAGCGCGGTGTACAGCGCCATCTTGCCGGTGAAGCAGTATCCCACCACGCCCATGGGGTCGGGTTTGACGGAATCCTGCCGCGCCAGAAAGTTTACGTAGTCCGACGCGTCGCTCATGATGGCCGCGGGAGTGAGCGGTGCGGAAAGTTCCGCCAGCCTCCTGGTAGTGCGCTCGTCGCCAAACTTCCGCGGGAAATCGAATAATGGCAGGCCACTCGTGCGGTAGAAAACATTGGGCATGAGGACGACATAGCCCGCGCCCGCCAGCCGCCGCGCCATTTCCTCTTGCGACGCGCGAATTCCTCCGATGTCGGTGTATTGAATGACGCCGGGCCAGCGGCCTGTTTTCTCGGGGGCATAGATGATAGCTTCGGTCGTTCCTGCGGAGGTGGAAACCTGAATTTTCTCTTCGATCATCGGTTCTCCCGGGGGACAGCTCGTACAGTGGGTTAGTTAGCTTGGAGACATACGTTCCTATATAAGTATATCATATTTTATCGGGTTTGCCAAGGGCGGAAACGTTTGGTGCCGCTGTGCGCCAGATCCTTCGGGACTGAAGTCCCTCAGGATGACGCCCTTGTAAAAGGGACAGGAAACACGAAATCCATGCCCGGCGGAACTCGGGCGTGTCGCCCCTCAGTGTTCCGCCTTCTCCAGCCGCTGTGCCTGGGTGACGCCGAGCTGCGCCTCTGCGCTCTGCGGCTGCAGCAGCAGGGCTGCTTCAAACTGGTCTTCAGCGTTTTTGGGATCTTTGAGGCCGAGATACACCTGGCCCAGCAGCAGCCGCGCCGGGAATTGTTCGGGGGCGAGTTTGAGGCTGGCTTGCAACGCGTCGCGAGCTCCGGCGAGGTCGCCGATTTTTTCCCGGGCCTGGCCTTCATAGAAGGCTGCTGTAGCGTCGTCGGGGCGGACTTCCCTGGCCAGTCTCAGGTGTTCAGCCGCCCGGACGTAGTCTGCGGCGTGAAGTTCCAGCTCTCCCAGTTGCCGCAGCCCGGTGGGCGACTTGGGATCCAGTTGCAGGACTTTTTCGAGAGCCTGGCGCGCCTGGTCGGTGCGATTGTCATCCGCCGCGATCATGGCAATGTGCAACAGGTTCTGTTCTTCGATCTTGTCTTTGGGATCGGGCAGCCGCGACGTCTCAGCTGCGCTCGCGGAAACGGCTGCGCTGGACTGGCCCTGATACCCCAATGCTTTGAGGGCGTCGCTCGAACCCTGGGAACGTTGTGCCTCTGCCCCAGCCGGCGGCGCCGGTGCTTCGGCATTGATTTTGGCCAGCATGCCGCGGAATTTCTGCACCGCGAGATCCGACGGCTGATAGCGGTTTTCGAGCTCTCCGGGATCGGCACGCAGATCGTACAACTCCGGCCGTGGCGCCTCGATGAACTTGAGGCCTTCCGTGCGCACCGACCGCAAAGGGGCCCAGCCGAAGCGCAGCGGATAGTCGGTTTCGCCAAAGGCAGCGCGGTCCTGCGCTTCCGCGCCCTCGACGTATGGCCTGAGGGATGCGCCATCCAGGCGTTCCGGCGGCGGGATTCGCAGCCAGTCGACGATCGTGGGCAAAATGTCCGTGGTCCGGACCTGCTCCTTCACTACCCGGTCCGAGTGATCCTGCGCGGGAAGTTTCAGGATCAGGGGCACGTGAGTCGTCGAGTCGTAGAGAAAGAGTCCATGGGTGTCTTCGTGGTGCTCGCCCAGGCCTTCGCCATGATCTCCGACCACGACGATGAGGGCATTGTCGTACCTGCCGGTCTTTTTCAGATACCCGACGAATCCTCCCAGTGCGGAATCGGCATAAGCAATCTCGCCGTCGTACAAGCGATCCTTGTAGGTTTGTGAGTAGGGCGGGGGCGGTTCGTAAGGATCATGGGGATCATAGAGGTGGATCCAGACAAAACGCGGTCCGGCGGGATGCGCGGTCATCCAGGTCTCCGCATGCTGCACCACGTCCGCCGCGCGGCGTTCCACCCGGCCCCAGCGGGATTTGGTCTGCGGGCGCGCGGGAAAGTTATCGTAGAAATCGAATCCGCGGTCGAGGCCGGGAGCCAGCGTATTGCTGTCAAGAATGACCGCGCCGATGAATGCGGCGGTGCGATATCCATTCCTCTTCAGCAACTCCGCCAGGGTGGGATGGCTGGGCGCCAGCGGCACGGCAAAATCGGTGACGCCATGGGTGCTGGGCAGCAAGCCCGTCAGGATCGTGGTGTGCGAAGTGTTGGTGATCGGGCTGGGGGTGAAGGCCGCGGCGAAACGAATGCCGTCTTTCGCCAGCCCGTCGAGCGCCGGCGTCTGAATGTTTTCGTCGCCATAGCAGTGCACGTGGTCGGCGCGAAGGGTGTCAATGGTGATCAGGAAAACGTCGGGCTGGGCTGCCCTTTTCTGCGCCTGTCCGGCCGCCAGAGAAGCGGCCACCAGCCAGAAAAGAGTCAATATCCGGGCGGCCCTCACGCTTGTCAGACTAGCACAGGCCGGCATTTCAATGACTCACGAGAATCATGCGCCACCGGACCTGATAACGGAGCATGAATTTTAAGCGCTATCTACTAACACCCCAGCCGTTCTAGAATCTCCTGCGATGAAAAAGTGCGCGGGGTTGATTTTCCTGATGCTTCTGGGCGCGTCTTTGTCGGCCGCTGACCAGCCCAAGTTCGAGCCGCTGCCGGTTCCGCTTTCCAACAATGCGGTTGCCAGCGTAAAGAGCCGCGGATCCCTGCTGCTCTACTCGCTGATGGGCATGGGGCCCAAAAAGACCTGGGACGCGATTTCCAATACCGGATACATGATCGATTCCGAGAGCGATACCGGCAAATGGTCTGAGGTGCATTCGGTTCCGGGCACCGCGGGACGGCTGGCGGCCACGGCGGTCGGCGCCCGCGAGCATATTTTTCTGTTCGGCGGCTATGTCGTGGATGGGCAAGACAGAGAGACGACCTTGCCGGATGTCAACGCCTACGAACCGCTTACCGATCGCTGGTTTCGCGCCGCAGACATGCCGGTGGCGGTGGACGATTCGGTCGCCGGCGTCTATCGCGACCGCTACATCTACCTGGTGAGCGGATGGTCGAAGACCGACACGGTGCGCGACGTCCAGGTATACGACGCCGAAAAGAATACCTGGTCGCAGGCCACTCCGATCCCGGGAACGCCGGTGTTCGGGCATGCCGGCGCGCTCGTCGGCGATACCATCGTTTACATCGACGGCGCGCACAAGAACCCGGCGGGAGGCCAACCCAGGTATGTCCCTTCCGACGAATGCTGGATGGGCAAGATCGACCACCACGACCGCTCGAAAATTCAATGGACCAAGCTGCCCAGCCATCCCGGGACCGCGCGCTACCGCATCGCGGCGGGAGGATCGGAAAAAGACGAGAAAATCTATTTCTCCGGCGGGACGGACAATCCGTACAACTACAACGGCATCGGATACAACGGAGTGCCGGCGGAGCCATCGCCCGTGACGTTTGCGTTCAACCTGCGCAGCGGCAAATGGGAGACCCTCAACGAGCACACGCCGCAGCCAACCATGGATCATCGCGGATTACTGGTTATGCCGGACGGATTAGTCCTTATTGGAGGCATGGAGAAGGGGCAGCAGGTGACGTCCCGGGTGGTTATCCTGCCCAAGGCCGGTAAGGCAAAATGAGGCCACTTTCGAAGGTTCCCAATTGACAGGCAGCAAGTCGAGGAGTAATTGTTGGATCAGCACGAGTCGCGTTCCATGAAGCGTTGGCAGTTTTCCATCCTGATTTTCGAGCTGGCGTTGTTCGCCGTCATCCTGGTCCTGCCTCAGGTGGCGTTGCCCGACTTTACCTTTCATGAAGGGACGGCGCCGGTGGCAGCGCATGCCCGCGTTTGCGGCCAGGCGCCTGCAGCCGCAATTGCGGTTGCGCCGCGGATTCTGGCGGCTGAACCGTTCACCCACTTGAGCGGCGAGATTCTGGATGCTCCTGCTCCGCCCGCGGTCCACTCCCGGCTGTCACGGCTGTGCGTTCTGATCTGCTAGTCCTGCCCGCTTTCCCGTTCACCCCTGTGCAAGTTCTGTAAAAGTTTGCTCCGCGAGGGGCGTGCCTGTGCTATTTCGCGGGTCCGCGGAGCTTCGGGGGAAGGCGGCGGCGGTCCGGGACAGGACCATAGCGGAGGGCCTTGACGGGCCGGCTGCCGCCCGCTCCGAAAACCGGTCTTCGACTTCTTGCCGTTTGTCAGGAACCGCACGAGCGGGGCGCTCACGCCCACATTTTGGCAGTCGCTATCTTCCGCGCGCCAGCACCAGGGTGATGTCGTCGGGTTGCTCGTTGGCGCCGATCCAGTCGGCCACCGCGGCGGTCACGATCTCGCTGATCCGGGCCAGGGGCTGGTCGCGATGCTCCCAGACCAGATCGATCAAGCGCTGCTCGCCGAATTCTCCGAAATCATTTTCCGGCTCGGTCACGCCGTCGCTGTAAGCCACGAATAATTCTCCCCGCCGCAATGCCACCGACGCTTCCGGATAGGTCCGGTGCGGGAACAGTCCCACCACCGTGCCTCCCTGTTCCAGCCGGCGCGCCGATCCGTCTTCGCTCAGGATGATAGGCGGCAGATGGCCGCCGTTGCTGTAGGTCAGCTGGCGCTGGTGGCCGTCGTAGATGCCCAGAAAGAGCGTGGCGTACTTTTCCGTCGGAGTACTCTGGTAAAGCTGATGGTTGAGCAGCGAAAGCATGGCGCCGGCTGAGACCTCGCCTCCGTTCAGGCCGGAAGCCAGCAGGAGTCCGGTACCGCCTGCCGCGACCGGCTCCCGCGAACGTTCCTTCGTGGGCACGCTTTCCAGGCTGTAAGCTCGCACCGCGGAGTGAATCGTTGCCATCAGCAGCGCCGCCGAGATGCCTTTCCCGCTGACATCACCCACCGCCAGGATCAGGCGGTCCGAATTCAGGGCGAGAAAATCGTAGTAGTCGCCGCTTACCGTGCGCGCGGGACGGCAGAAGCCGAACACTTCGAGCGACGCCAGTTGCGAAAGGTGTTGCGGGTAGAGCTGGGATTGCACTTCCTGCGCGATGGTCAGTTCGTTCTGCAACCGCTGCTTCTCTTTTTGCTCCTCGATCAGGTTCTCGATGGACGCGGTCATGGAGTTGAACGAGTTGGCCAGGGTCGCCAGCTGGTCGCGCGACTGCACCGCAATGCGATGACTGAAATCCCCGCGATTGATGTGTTCGGTGGCGTTGTAGAGCTGGGCCACGGCGCCGGTCACGGTGCGCGTGAGGCGCGTCCCGATCAGCAGCGCCAGCAGTTCGATGATGGCAAAAACGACTCCCGAGAACAGCAGCGTGTATTCCACGCCCATGGCAAAGTCGCCCAGGGCAGCGAACAGCCGGGCATAGAGAACCGAGGGCCGGGTCTCGACCCGGAGCACGGCGCCAGCCTGCTTTTGCTCGCCTGTGGCCCAGTCCACCACGGTCAGAGGCGTTCCGAAGGTGATCTGGTGGTCAAGGCTGTTGCCCGGCTCTGACAGGGTGCCCGCGGTGAAGACCAGGCGAAGATCTTCATGGTCGTAGGTATTTGTGCCTTCCTTGTCTTGGCGGAGCGCGATGTACTGTTTATCCGGCGCCTGCTGGGCGATGAGGGGAGGCGAGGCGGCCGCGGGATTGACCTTGGCCTCGGACGCGTACAGCGTGATCTCGCCCAGATCTTTCGCCAGTTTCTCCAGCAGGTTTCGATCCAGGGCTTCACTGGAAACGACCGACAGCTTCTCGGGCCCGGTGCCGAGTTCGGTGCCCGTACGCAAATACAACTGGCCCTGGTCGCGCACCAGCCCTCGAAAGCCGGGAGTCAGGAAAGACGGGAGCGCAAAGGGAGTTTTTCCCGGGATGGCTGAGCTGCACACCGCCAGCGGGGTGCCGCTTTTCCAGGCGCAAATCTGGCGGGACGCCCAGGCCGGGTCGGTCCGCTTCAATCCTTCCAGTGATTCCGCAATCGCGGGCTGCTTATGCTCGAGCCGCGCCGCCAGTTCGTGAGCGATAGCGGCGTTCACCGATTGCAGGCTGTGCAGCCGGGAATCCAGTTCGGAAGTGACCACGAAATTCGCGAATTGCCCGGCAAACAAATACAGGGTGATAAATGCCATGGCCATCAGCAGAACCACCGGGATCACGCCGATGAACACGTAAGTCACGATCAGCCGGTTGCGCAGGCGCCAGAGCAGCTTGGCCTTGAGCCAGCGATAGGCCAGCAGGGCCAGCGCAACTGCGGCGAGAAGGCTGAGAATGCCTACCCATCCCCGGAGCGCCTGGCCGTAGGAGACTTTGAATATCGCGAAGAACCTTTGCAGCGCGAACAGAAGCAGGTCCAGACCCAGCAGGTAGCAGGCGGCGCGAGCCAGCCGGGTACGGGGCAACATACCGGCCGCCCGAAGCCGAAAACGGAGGGTGCGAGGAGATAGGTCCATGCGCAAGAAAGATTATAGAGCGGACGGTGGACTTCGGACTTCAGACCTCGGACGTCAGTGGACTTCGGACTTCAGACCTCAGGCATCGGACGTGTGGCGTCGGGTTGAGAAGCTCTGCAAGACTCTCCCCGTCAAGGGCCCTTCAGGATTCAATGTATGGCGCACCGGAACCGGACGCCATGGTCCGTAGCCGGACGTCCGGGGACCGACGTCCAAAGTCCGAGGTTCGATGTCCGCGGTCCGACGCCCGCCCCTAGATCTCCGGGTAGAAATCGAAGAAAGCCTCCAGGCTGGTCTTCAATTGCTTCTCGATTTCTTCCTTGCTGCCTTCGAGGACGTGCATGGTGACGTGGGCCTCGTGTCCGTTCTTAAGCTTAAGCGTTGCGTCGCCGACTTCGGCGACTTCATCCGAGGGCAGCAGCCGCATACCGTAAACCAGTGTCAGGTTTGCCATAAACCTGATTCTAAGCTCAACCCGGGCCTCACGCTGCGGACGTCCCGAACCCCAGAGCTGTCATCCTGAGCGGAGTCGCTGCTTCGCTTCGCGAAGCGGCTACGCAGTCGAAGGACCCCTATGAGCTTAACGGGTCGAAGGTAATGGGTCTTCTCGCGAGAACTCGTCCGCCGCCGGTGCGGTCGGAAGGTAGGGGTCCTTCGACTGCGCATAGCGTTTCGCAAGCGAAACGCAATCCTCCGCTCAGGATGACACCGGTCTGCTCAAATCTTTCACGGCCGGGTAGCGACGGCGGCAAAATGCTACAGTTAAAGAGTCAATGTCTGCTCCCGAATCCCGCTTCGTCAAGGCGTGCAGGGCGCTTCCGGTGGACCGGACGCCGGTCTGGTTCATGCGCCAGGCGGGGCGGTACATGCCGGAATACCGGGCTGTCCGCAAACAATACTCGCTCATCGAGATATGCAAGCGCCCGGAAGTAGCGGCCGAGGTGACGATTACGGCCGCGGAAGCCCTGGCCGTGGACGCGGCGATTATCTTTGCCGACCTTCTCCTTCCGCTTGAGGTCATGGGCTTGCCCTTCCATTTTTCGCCCGGCGAAGGCCCGGTGATCGAAAAGCCGGTGCGCGACCAGGCCGATATTGCTCGTCTGCGCACAGACCACGCCGCTGATCTGGGCTACGTTTCCGAGGCGGTGCGGCAGGTTTGCAAACATTTCGGTCCGCGCCTGCCCGTCATTGGTTTCTGTGGAGCGCCGTTTACGCTGGCCAGCTACATGATCGAAGGCGGCAGCTCGCGCAATTACGTGAACACCAAGAAGATGATGTATGCCTCGCCCGCCGCCTGGGATGAACTTCTGGGCAAGCTGGTCGCGGTGGTTTCGGAATACGCAGCGGAACAGGTGCGGGCAGGCGCGGACGTGATCCAGGTATTCGACAGCTGGGTGGGATGCCTGAGCGTCGACGACTATCGCCGCTACGTGCTGCCGAGAACAACCGAACTGGTGAAGGCGTTGCAGAAAACAGGTGCTCCCATCATTTACTTTGGCACCGACAGCGCCACGCTTTTGTCTTCGATGAAAAAGACCGGCGCCGAGGTGATTGGCCTGGACTGGCGAATTCCTCTGGATCAGGGCTGGAAGGCAGTTGGATCGGGAGCGGTGCAAGGGAACCTGGATCCGGTGCTGCTGTTTGCCGGCTGGAAGGAAATAGAAACTACCGCGAAAGAGATCTTGCGCCGCGCCGGCGGACGTCCTGGACATATTTTTAATCTGGGGCATGGCATTCTGCCGGAGACGCCGGTGGAGAACGTGAAGGCGCTTGCCCGGTTCGTGCAGGAGTACCGGAACGGCTCGCAGTGATGGCGTTGGGCCGTGGCGAAATCGGCGTCTCGCGGGCGAATCGCCCGCGTCCACACAAAAGCAGTGCCCGCAGGATGCCCGCACCAAACGATCGGAGTTATGAATTTGACAGCTGACGGAAAGAACGCAGTTTTGCTTTTGGCCCATGGCAGTCCCGATTCAGTGGACGAGATACCAGAATTTCTGGGCCAGATCACGCGCGGCCGGCCCGTCCCACCGGAAGTGATCGAGGAAGTGAAGCATCGCTACGGGCTCATCGGGCGGTCTCCCCTGACGGTGCTCACGTTGCAGCAGGGTGAGTTATTGGCCGAAGAACTGAAGCTGCCGGTGTACGTTGGAATGCGTAACTGGAAGCCGTTTATCGCGGACACGATTGCCACCATGAAATCGGATGGCGTGGGACGCGCCGTGGTCATCTGCCTGGCCCCGCAGAACTCGCGCACCAGCGTCGGACTTTATCGCGCGGCGTTGAATGTCGAAGGCGGCACGCCGTTTGCCGTCGAATTCGTCGAGTCGTGGCATGATCATCCGCTCCTGATCGCAGCCTTTGCCGAAAAGTTCCGCGCGGGATGGAATCGAGCCTGTGCTGATATGGCGGCGCGAGTGCCGGTCATCTTCACCGCGCACAGCGTTCCTCAGCGCACCATCGCCGAAGGCGATCCCTACGAAACCCAGACCAAGGAAACCGCCAGGCTGGTGGCTCTTGAGGCAGGTCTCGCCGCGGATGACTGGAGGTTTGCCTTTCAAAGCCAGGGGATGTCGGGCGGAGCGTGGCTTGGACCCACGGTCGAAAGCACGATCCTCGAATTGAAAGAGCAAGGCCATCGCGGGATCTTCGTGCAGCCCATCGGATTTCTCTGCGATCACGTCGAGGTGCTGTACGACATTGACATCGGGTTCAAGGAGTTTGCCGGGAAAGAAGGCATGCGGCTGTGGCGGGCGGAATCGCTGAATGATTCGCGGTTGTTGACGGCCGCGCTGGCCGATGTAGCGCGGTCGCGCATGGGAAAATGACCGGGCGGCGCATTCCGACGATGCTCTGACAAGGCCGAACCCCATCGATCGCGCGATTGAAAGCTTATGAAACGCATCGCCATTGTCGGCGGCGGCATCTCCGGGTTGGCGGCGGCGTTTGCGCTTGAAGAACGCCGCCAGGCGGGAGATGCGCTGGATTACACGGTGTACGAATCCGGTCCGCGTTTCGGCGGCGTGCTGGCGACCGAGCAGGTGGATGGCTGCCTGGTCGAGGCCGGCCCTGATTCTTTTCTTACCGAAAAGCCGTGGGCCGCCGATCTCTGTCGCCGCCTCGGCATAGCAGACCAACTCATCGGATCAAGCGATGGCGATCGCAAAACTTACATTCTGGTAAAGGGCAAGCTGATTCCCTTGCCCGACGGACTGATGTTCATGGTTCCCACCAGGCTGGCTCCGTCGCTCTTGTCCCCGCTTTTTTCGTCGGCCACAAAGTTCCGCATGGTGCGCGAATGGCGAATGGCTCCGCGCCAGGCGGAGAATGATGAAAGCGTGGCGGCACTGGTGGACCGCCACTACGGCGCGGAGATGGTCGATCGCCTGGCCGATCCCCTGCTTTCCGGCGTCTATGGCGGCGAAGCCTCGCAGCTCAGCGTGCGCGCAGTACTGCCCCGGTTCGTCGAGATGGAGTCGAAGTATGGCAGCCTGGGGCGCGGCATGCTGGCGGCGCGCAAGAACTTGAAATCCGCGCCCTCCCGGACGCCGATTTTTACCTCGCTCAAGAACGGAATGCAGGAACTGTCGGATGCTCTCGCCGCCAGGGTTTCGCCGCAAGCCTTGCGCGCAAACACTCTGGTTGAGGCGGTGCAGCAACAGGAGCGGGGATGGGTCATCTCTGCCGGGTACGCGTCCGACACTTTTGATGCCGTGATCGTGGCGACCTCGGCGCCGGCCGCCGGGCTTCTGCTGGATATCACCTGCCCCAACCTCGCCTCCGAACTCAAGGCCATTCCGTACAGTTCCTCAATGACGGTGGCGCTGGGCTTCGGCAAAGATATACGGGCCGCGCTGCCGCCCGGCTTTGGCTTTCTGGTGCCGCGCAGCGAAGGCAAGCGCATGCTGGCCGCGACGTTTGTGCACAATAAATTCCCCCATCGTGCTCCACCTGACCGCGCATTGCTTCGCTGCTTTCTGGGCGGCAGCCGCGACGGGCAGATCCTGCAACTTCCAGACGATGAAATCCTGACTATCGTCCGCGAAGAACTTGGGCAAATTCTCAACCTGAAAGCGGAGCCCCTTTTCACCCGGGTATATCGCTGGAAGAAAGCGATGGCGCAATACACCGTGGGGCACCTCGAGCGCTTGCGACGAATCGAGGGCCTGCTGAAGCAAGCGCCCGGCCTGGCTTTGGCCGGCAACGCTTATCGCGGGATTGGCGTGCCCGACTGCGTCCATTCCGGCGAGATCGCAGCGCAACAGGTGTTAGCGGGCTAGGGGTTGCGTAGCGCCGGCGTCCCGCGATCTGTCCC
>DASQHA010000222.1:0-14835 GCA_035632335.1 Terriglobales bacterium | reverse complement strand
TTCCGAATTGGTGCCGTCGTGGAATCTCCAGGTCAGAACCATGGATTGCGCACCGCAGGCAGAGAAACTGAGAATGTTGGCCGCCGGATCACTGATCAGCTGGCGGGCGTTGCTGCCGTTGGCATCCATGCGCACAAGTTGCGTGAGGTCGGAGGTCAGCAGCGCATTATCGGCTGTCCAATTAAAAGACTGGACGTGCTCTCCGGCGGGAGCAAAGGGAGTGACCTCGGCAGATTTACTGCCTTCGGCGGGCAGGACATAAAAATGGCTCACGAATTTCTGCTGTACCGTGGCCAGAGTCTTGCCGTCGGCGGAGGTGGTTAACGTCTCATAGCTGTTGACGTCATGAGAAATGGGACGCAATTTCCCGTCCGCAAGGCCGAGGAATCCGATCTGACGCCGATTGAAATTCGGGCCCTTTTGCTGATAGATGACGAATAGACCACCGCCGCCATGGGACCACGCCATCTGCAAAATTGACTTGTCGGCAAACACCAGGGTTTGAATCTTGCCCGTGTCCACTTCGAAAAGATTGATTCCGCCGAGCGCGTTTCCGACTGAAGCCTCGGGAAAAGCGATCTGCTTCCCGTCCGGCGACCAGGCCAGCCAGCGGGCAAGGTTATCGAGCCGCGCGATATACAGGATCTTTTCATCACTGCCATCGAGGTTGGCGCTGAGCAGGCGATACTTTCCGGGTTCGGGATCGTTGGCGCGAATGTAAGCCATGCGCTTGCCGTCCGGAGAAAATGTGATGGCACTATCCACGTCGACCACCAGCAGTTGAGGAGTGCCCCCAAAGATGGGGACCCGATAGACGCTGAAATCGCTGTTGATGGCGTTTTCGGCCTTGCGGAAGTAGATGTAATTTCCATCGGGCGAAAATGCTATGGCGGCGATGCTGGCCGCCGGAGGCAGCACCTGGGTATCGCTTCCGGTAGCGATGTTGCGCAGCCACAGGCTGCTCCGCCCGCCCTCGTCCATCACGGTGAGGACGTACTTTCCGTCCGGAGATATGGCGGTCAGAACCGACTTTCCGGAGTTCGTGACCTGGGTGATGGAGAAATCCTGGAAAGGAACGGGAGCGGACCGGTGGAGGAGGAAGTAACCGCCGATACCGGCCGCGGCCAGGACGACCACGACCACGGCTGCAATCGCAGTTTTCCCCACTCCCGTCTTAGGCGGTGCCGGCACGGCCACAACCGAACTGCTGCTGCCGCTTGTTGTCTGGACTAGTGTTGGCGTCGAGGCCTGCGTCTCCCCACTGGCTACTGCGACCTGGCGGCTCGAAGTCGTGTCCCGCTTCAAACGTTGCAGGTCGGCTCGCATCTCGGCGGCGACCTGGTACCGCAAATTGCTGTCCTTCTCCAATGCCTTGTTGATGATTCTCTCCAACTCCTGCGGTAGGTCAGGATTCAGGCGGGTCGGGGGAGTTGGAGCGCGGTCGAGAATGGCCTGGAACACCAGGGCCGAGGTGTCCCCCCGGAAGGGCAACGTGCCGCTGGCCATTTCATAAAGCACTGCCCCGAAAGAAAACAAATCCGTACGCGCGTCGAGTTCCTTGCCGCGCGCCTGCTCGGGTGACATATAAGCCACCGTTCCCATGGCCGTGCCCGGGCTGGTCAGATGCTCTTCGAGAACGGCGGTTTGGGTCAATTCGGCCGGCGACCTCATTCCACTCTTGCCTATCTTCGCCAGGCCGAAATCCAGAATCTTGGCATGGCCGCGTTTGGTGACGAAGATATTCGCAGGCTTGATGTCGCGGTGAACAATTCCCTGGGAATGAGCGGCGTCGAGTGCGTCGGCAATCTCAATCGCCAGGCTCAGCAGCACTTCGATCTCCATGGGCCTGCCGGCGATGCAATGCTTCAGGGTGACGCCGTCCAGAAACTCCATGGCGATGAACGCCTGCCCGCTCTCTTCGCCAATATCGTGGATAGTGCAGATGTTGGGATGGTTCAGGGCGGAAGCCGCCTGGGCCTCGCGCTGAAAGCGGGCCAGAGACTGAGGATCCCGGGCTACTTCGTCGGGCAGAAACTTGAGGGCGACGAAGCGATGCAGCCGCGTGTCTTCGGCCTTGTAGACGACACCCATGCCGCCGCCACCGAGCCTCTCGACGATGCGATAGTGCGAGATGGTTTGGCCGATCATGGGGTGGCAATCATTGGGTTGTAATCATTGGGTTGTAATCATTGGGTTGCAATCTTAGGACCACGAACTGGGGCGCGTCAATCAATACGAACCACGTGGGGGCAGTGGCCCCGGCTCTCCGTTCGGACAGCTACTGCAGCTTGGCGTACTCTGTCTTGGCTTCCTTCAGGATGGGGATGTCGGGGTCGGCATCTTTCCAGAGAGCCAGGAAATCCTGATAGGCATCGCGGGCTTTGCCGGCATCGTTCTGCTGGGCGTAGGCGCGAGCCAGGTAAAGCTGGGCGAGGCCCATCAGCGGATCCCCGATGTACGCGCCTCTCAAACTCATCACGGCCTGAAATTCCTGCGCGGCTTGAACTGGCTGGTGGTTCAGCAGGTAGGCGCGACCGCGGACAAAATGAATGTCGGTTGTACCCTTGTCGTACTGTTCACCGGGTTTCAACACATCAACGGCTTTGGCGGCGTCACCGTGGTTCAGGAACAGAACGGCCTGCACCACGGGGATGAACATGGTCTGGAACCTGGTGTCCAGAGGCCGGCGGCGGTTCACATCTTCGACTAAATGACGGGCCTGGGGCTCAGCACCCGCGAGGGCTGCAATTTCAGCCGACGCGATGGCAACATCGGGACTGTCAGCCAGCGCCAAAGCTGCGGTTGCCTGGGTGACAGACGCGTTCTTAGCGGCGGTATCCCCGAAGAGCAAATCGAACTCAGCTGGAATCTGAATGGCAGCGGCCTGGCTCTCCGTAAGACCAATCTGCTTGGCCAGCTCTGCCTCCAGGGCGTAGATTTCGCGGGCGTTTTTACGCTGGCCGCGCGCCAGGGCCAATCCGGCTTTATTCGCTAAAACCCATTGCACTTCGAACGCCGGCGAGTCCTTGATGAAAACTTCTTCGCGGTCCTGCGCCGCCTGGTCGCCCTGAACCAGCGCAACGTAATACAAACTGGCATGCAGGACGACCCCGCCATTGGTCTTTTGCAGACCTGTGTTGATCACCGCTTTGGCTTCGTCGAATCTTCCCTGCGCGGTGTAGCAATACGCCGCATTCACGTATCCGTACCACGAATCCGGCTCCACTCGAATCGCCTCGAGGCTATGGGTCAAGCCTTTGTCGAACTCGCCGAGTAACTGATACGCGACAGCCAGATTGACGCGCGGCGTCTGATCGCTGGGATAGGTTTGGGCGTAAAGCTCCATCGCCTGGATGGCCTGCTCCAACTGGCCCGTGCCATCGTAATATTTTTCGGTGATGTAGAATTTTTCCCGCTCGCTGGCGCGCTCTCTCAGCTCGAAGGCCTTCTGAAAATTCTGGCGCGCAAGGTCCAGCTGCCCCACCGTCAAATACTGATTTCCCATGCGGGCATAGGCCATGGCAAAGTTGGGATCGAGCTCGATGGCTCGTTTGTACATCGCAACCGGGGGAAGGGCGTCGCCTTTTTCCCGCAACTCATCCCCCTGAGTGAAGGCCTTCAGCGCCTCAAGCGACGAGGTGGTGACTTCCTGCAAGGGCTTGTCAAATTTCTGGACTGACGCCAGCGACTCGCCCAGGCTGCCGCGCAGCTTGTTGGCGCCCAGCCCCAAAGCGTTCAACACCTCCTCCTTGCTCGCCGCTTGCTCCTGTACTTGCGCCAGCGAATCGCCGGTGCCGGCGTTGATCGCCTCCAACGTAATTACATATTCACTTCCCAGTTGCGCGATGGATCCGGTGAGCATGGCCTTGATCTGGGCGCGCTGGCAAATTTCCCTCCCTATGTCGCTGCTGAGCCGTGTATCGGGGGGCTTGCCCATCAGTTTCAGCGTTTGCTGCACCTTGGAATCCGGAACAACATTCAGATAAGGCGATTGGCCCAGGCTCACCGCCAGCGCCTTCTTGAGAGTGCTGTCGAACACCGGATCGCCGGTGGTGTTGGTGAAGTCGGAAAGCAGAATGGAATCTTTTTCGGTTAGGGCTTGAGCTTTGTGGGAGCGGTAGAAAAGACCGCCAGCCACGAGGAGGGCTAGCGCCACCAGGGCAACTGGAACCAGAATCTTCCAGGGGCGGCGTGCGGACTGCTCTATCGCCGCGGCTTGCCCGGACGAAACGGCGCGGGACTTCGCTGATGATTGGGCTGAGGATGGGCCTGAGGCCTGGCCTGAAGCTTGGCCTGAGGATTGGCGCGCGGACTGGCTCGAAGGCTGTCGGCCCTCGGGAGACACGGCCGCGGCTGGTGCTTCGTCTTCTTCTACCACGCTGGCAGCGCCGGCTCGGCCCGACTCGGTCTCTCGCTTCAGCCGCTTCAAGTCGGTGCGAATGTCCGCGGCGTGCTGGTAGCGCAGCTCGCGGTCTTTTTCCAGCGCCTTATTGATGATGCGTTCGAAATCGGCGGGAAGATCGGGATTCAGCCGCACCGGAGCGACCGGCACCTTGTGCAAAATTGAATCAAACAGAACGGCGGTTGTATCGCCGCGAAACGGCAGCGTGCCCGTCGCCATCTCGTAGAGCACTGCGCCAAAGGAAAACAGGTCGGTGCGCGCATCAAGCTCCTTTCCTTTGGCTTGCTCGGGAGACATGTAGGCCACCGTTCCCATGGTGGAGCCCGGACTGGTGAGGTGATCCAGGCTCTCCGCGGCCGTCGCCTGTGCCGAGAGGCCGGCCATTTCTTTTCGGCTGCTACTCGGAGCGACTTTGGCCAAACCGAAATCGAGAACTTTGGCATGCCCGCGCTTGGTGACGAAGATGTTTGCGGGCTTGATGTCGCGGTGAACGATGCCCTCGGCGTGGGCGGCGTCGAGTGCGTCGGCAATCTCGATTCCAATGGCGAGCAGCGCCTCCAGATCCATTGGGCGGTTGCCGATCAGGTGCTTCAGAGTGTTGCCGTCCAGAAACTCCATGGCGATGAACGCCTGCCCGTTCTCTTCGCCAATATCGTGGATAGTGCAGATGTTGGGATGGTTCAGGGCAGACGCCGCCTGGGCCTCGCGCTGGAAGCGGGCCAGAGCCTGCGGATCGCGGGCTACCTCGTCGGGCAGAAACTTGAGGGCGACGAAGCGATGCAGCCGCGTGTCTTCGGCCTTGTAGACCACGCCCATGCCCCCGCCGCCCAGCCGCTCGACAATTCGGTAGTGCGAGACAGTTTGGCCGATCATTTGGTGGCGATCATTCGGGCTGCAATCATTGGGCTGCAATCTTAGGACCACGCACTGGGGGCAGTCAATGCCACGAGGGAACAGGGTAGTGGCTGAATTTGTGCCCTTTTTCCTTCAGCGAGGACGTCATGCTGAGCTTGCGAAGCATCTGGCGTGGAGCTCAGAGGAAAGAGAGCCGGCAATTTCGCAGCTGAGCGCAAGATCCTTCGGGACTAAAGTCCCTCAGGATGACGCCACTTCGAGATTGCATTTCAAATTCAGCTGAAGTCCGACGCCTGACGTCCGACGCCCGCTACTGCAGCTGAATGACCAGAATGCGTCCATCGGAGTGGTAGCCGCCGCCGGTGGCGTTTTTGGCTCCCTGCACCGGGTCTGGCGGCAGATAGTAGGAGAGGCTCTTCACCTTGCCGGAAGCCTGCAGAGTCTGGCCGATGTTATCGCGTTCGCCATCCACCGCGGGATCGATCTTGTGGGTCACGCTGCCGTTGCGCTGGTCTTTTTCGAACCCGATATCATGCGTACCAGCGCCCGCCCACATGGTTTGCCCGTTCCAGGTCACCGGCGCCTTCCAGATTCTGAAATGGTGGCGGCTGGCCACGACGGAATACGCCTGGGCCAATTCGTAACCGTAATCCTGCTTGCGCCCGAACAGGTAGAGCTGGCTCATGGGCATCTGCAGGTAGTCCTTCTTCTGGTAAGTCTCCAGCACGGCTTTGAGGACGGCTTCCTTGTTATCGGTGTCGGCAACGCGCCAGCCGGCGGCGTCCAGGGCGTCCTTCACCTGCTGCTCCGAGCCGACCAGGACGAAGTTCACCATGTCACCCTGATTGTTGAACTGATCATTCACGCGGCGGGGCAGGCTGTCGATGTCCTTCTCCAGGGCAGAATCCAGCTTTGTCGACGAAACCTTCAACGCAACCGGGGTTGAGGCTGACGCGGTTG
The DNA here is from genome assembly GCA_035632335.1 of Terriglobales bacterium. Taxonomy (GTDB): domain Bacteria; phylum Acidobacteriota; class Terriglobia; order Terriglobales; family Acidobacteriaceae; genus JAIQFF01. The sequence continues at coordinate 8,618 of DASQHA010000222.1, read as the reverse complement.
TGGTCGAGGTCGGCGAGACTACGTCGTTCCCGGCGGGCGCGACCGCCGAGGAAGAAGAAGCGGTGGACGAGGCGCCGCCGCCGAATTGTCCGGCGAGAAAAACCTGGGCGGCGCTGGCCAGCTTCGACTTCATATCCTGCACCGGTTTTTGCGCCCCGGTCGATGAGGCCGCGGGCTGCGAAGGGGTGGAGGTCGAAGCGGTTGACGGTGAAGTGGCGGACGGCGAACCGGCGGTCAGCGAGTTGCCGGCCGCGGGAGTCGCCGGAGCGGCGATGTGCACTTTGACGGCGAAGCTGCCACTGCAAGGGGGCGCGCCCGACGCATTCACTCCCAGGAAGAGGTGGCCGGGGCCTTCCGCCGCGAGTTGCTTGCCGCTGCCGATCAGCACCGGCGCTGCCTGGGCCTGCAGCCTGGCGATCAAGGCTCCGGCAGGAGCAGAAACTACCGGAAGTCCAGCGCTGCTGGCGCCGCTCACTCCCGCCGGGTCGCAGCTATCCGCCGACGTTGCGTGGATTTGCACAACGTCTCCCGCTTGCAAGTCTACCCCCGTATCAGTCCAGGGCTGCGCGGTGGAAATGGTGAACGAGTAGTCTCTACCGGCGGTTGCGACCTGGAACTGGGCCGAAACGGCGGGAACGGCGAACACTCCCGCTAGAAAGACGACTCCGCCAGCCAGCAGGGAAAGGGACCTCATAGGCAAACTCCGGGTTGGGCGCGGTAAGCAGCCGACGGAGAATTTTATCTATTATTTCCGGGGGAGTCGAATCGAGTTCGATGCAGGACGGGCGTGCTCGCCCGTCCCGGCAAAGACGGGCGAGGACGCCCGTCCTCCAGATCGAAACCACAGCGCAAAAGTAGCGCCGCCGTCCCGGCGGCTGTCGTGGGGGCGTCCCGCCCGCACCGCCGAGGGCGAGACGCCCTCGGGACAGCCGGCAAGATGCCGGCGCTACAGGGTCGTGCGCCTGTTACCGGGCCAGTGCGGCTTCCGGTTGGCCTGACTTCAGGCTGGCGTAGCGCTTGTTGATTTCGTCCCAGTTGACCACGTTCCACCACGCCGCCAGGTATTCCGGACGGCGATTGTTGTACTTGAGGTAATAGGCGTGCTCCCAGACGTCGTTTCCGAAAATGGGGAACAAGCCCTGGGAAATGGGGCTGTCCTGGTTCGGGGTGCTGAGAATCTGCACGTCGCCACCCTTCTTGCCGGCGAGCCAAACCCAGCCGCTGCCGAACTGCTTGGCCCCGGCATCGTTGAACTTGGCCTGGAAATCCTTGAAGCTGCCGAAAGCCTTCTGGATGGCCTCCGCCACCGGGCCGCGGGGATCGCCGCCGCCCTTGGGCTTCATGATCTTCCAGAACATGCTGTGGTTGACGTGACCGCCGCCGTTATTACGCACGGCGCTGCGGATATCCTCCGGCAGCGCGTTCGGGTCGCGAATCAGGTCCTCGGCGCTCTTGGATTGCAGATTGGGGTGTTTTTCCAGAGCCGCATTCAGGTTCTTGACGTAAGCCGCATGATGCATGTCATGGTGCAATTTCATAGTCGCGGCGTCGATGGTGGGTTCAAGCGCGGAATAGTCGTAGGGCAAGGGGGGTAATTCGAAAGCCATAAGTTTTTCTCCTCTATAACAGTGTCAGATGATGGTATCGCGACTGGAGATTCAGCGGCAAAATCTGTTTGTTTTCGATCAGCTAGTGGATGGCCCGGATCAGGAACGGGTTGCTTGCGGAAAGACGCAACTCAAAAGACGCCACGGATTTTCGCCGATCTTCACGGATCAATCTCTTGATCTGGTTGTGGGTTGGTTTATCCGTGAGATCCGTGGCTCGGCTCTTACTGGCTCAACGCGCGCTGCAGTTGCTGGGGGTCGGACGCGTAGCTTAGCCCCACATCCTGGTCGACCACCTGCGCGCGGATCAGCTTTTCAATTTCCTGGTCAAAGCTTGCCATACCTTCGGAGGCGCTGTTCCTGATGGCATCGAGAAGACTGGCGCCCGAAGGGTCTTCGCAATCGAGGAAGTGGGCGGTACGCGGCGTGTTCTTGAAGACTTCCAGCACGGCCACCCGGCCGCCGCCCTTCCGCGGGATGAGTTGCTGCGAAATAACGTAACGCAGGGTCTTGGCCAGACGGCCGCGCAAGGATGCCTGTTCGGTCGCCGGGAACGAAGCCACAATGCGCTCCAGCGTCTTGGCGGCATTGGGTGCGTTCAGGCTGGAAAGCACCAGGTGACCGGTTTCGGCGGCTTCCAGGACCATTTCCATGGTTTCATGGTCGCGCAGCTCGCCCACCAGGATCACCTTCGGAGCTTGCCGCAGGGCGGCGCGCAAAGCCAGGGCGAAGTTGGGAGCGTCGCTGTGCAGCTCCCGTTGATGGATAGTGGACTGCTTGTGGTTGTGCAAAAACTCAATGGGATCTTCGATGGTGATGATGTGGCAGGTCTGCTTTTCGTTGATGCGGTCGAGCAGGGCGGCCAGGGTGGAAGACTTCCCCGATCCGCGCGCGCCCGTCACCAGGACTACGCCATCGCGGAGGCCCGCTATTTCCCCCAGTTGAGGCGGCAGGCCCAGGGCGGAGAACTGCGGAATGGTCGTCGGAATCACGCGCATTACCACGGCGCAGCTGCCGCGCTGGATGAAGACGTTCACCCGAAAGCGGGCCAGCCCGGGCAGGCCGAAAGAGATATCGCAGGACCCCTGCTCGCGCAGCATGTTGATGGCCGGCTTATTGTCGCCGATCAGATCGGAAGCGATGCGGCGGGTATCGTCCGCGGTCAGCACCCGTAGCCCCTGCCCCTGAACCGTCATCAGCTGGCCGTAGACCTCCACCTGCGGCGGGCGGCCGGGGGAGAAAATGAGGTCACTGACGTTTTCCGTCGCATGCAACATGGCTGCCAGCAGCGCGTGCGTCGCCGCCGCACCGGAGTGCGATGCGGGATCGAGCGTGACCCGAAGCGGTGCTGTGCCTGGCGCGGCCATTTTCGTGGAGTCAGGAAGTAAGAGCTCGAAGGGGGTTGCGAGCCTCGCGGGCAGAAGTTCTGCCGCTTTTCTTTCCGAATCTCACTTCACTCTAGCGAAAACGATGGCGGCATTCCACGAAGAACGTGACGGACATAGACCTTAGTAATGTGGCCGGGAGCCATGGGGGCGCGAGCGCCCACACGAACAAAAGGGCGGCCACCGGGCCGCCCTAAAGCTGAAATCGAATCAGCTTACTTCTTCGTGGGGGCCTTCTTCTTCGAGCCGTAGCTGGTCTCGATGCTGCTCCCGATATATTGCAGCATGCTCTTGGCCCCGTCGGCGAATTGCCCGTTGGGCTGCAACTCGAGATACTTGTTCAAGGCCTCTTCGGTGCCGGGCGCGGGAATTACCTTGCCCGTCTTGGGGTCAGTGGTGGCCTTGTTGATCAGGTTTACGCCCTTCTGATAGTAGGCGTCTGCCTTGGTCGGATCGGCGGCAATCGCCTTGTCGAAGGCCGCATTGGCCTCGTCCACCTTGCCGCTATTGGTCAGCACGGCGCCCTGGTTGTAGTAATACTGGGCGGCGCCAGGGGGATTCTGCTGCGCTGCCAGGTCATACGATTTGACCGACTCTTCAAGCTGACCGGTCCGGGCTTCGGCCTGGCCGAGATTGTTGTAGTAGGCGGCCAGAATCTTGGGGTCATCGGGCTTGGCTCCGGCTTCCATGGTTTTCTTTTTCAGGTCGATGGCTTTGGTGTAATCGGAAACCGCTTCACCGTAGCGCTTGGCCTTCTCCGCCGAATCAGTCTGCTTGGGAGCCGAACTGAGATAAGCGTCCCCCAGCCGGGCCCACAACAGGTCCCGGGTGGGATCGGTTTGCGTGGCCTGGGTGAGAGTGGTGATCGCGGTTTCAAAATCGCCGCCCTGCATCGCCTGGTTGGCAATGGACAGCTTCTCGTTGAGCGACTTGACCGTATCGGTCTCCTTGGCCGCCTTGGCCTGCTGCTCTTGCATGGCCTTCAACTGCTCCGGGCTGATGCCCTTCTGCGCGGCCGCCTCGGACATCGATTTCTTTAAGTCAAAATCCAGGTTGGCTTCGTCCAGGCCCACGGGAAAGCCGTTTACCATGTCCAGTTGCTTGCCATCCTGACTCAGGATGATCTTGTACTTGCCGGGCTCGATGCCCAGCGAGAAGTACTCGCCTTTCTTGTTGGTTTTGAGGTTGTACTTGCGTCCGTTGTCGGTGTTCGTCCATTCCAGGTTGGCGCCCGCGATCGGATTGCCTTGCGCGTCTTTGCAGACACCCTTCACCGTTCCGGTGGCCTGGGCGAACCCCGGGGGCACACACAGCGCCGCCACCGCCACCACCAGCACCACCATCAGCAAACGTTGCTTCATTTTTTTGGCCTCCCGGCTCACAAACTTTTCTCGATATCGCATACCGGCTTCAGGGCCGGCGCAAAGTTAAGCTCTCTCGGCCAGCGCGACATAAGGAATCGGGTCGGCGCTGCCCGCATCCCGGAAGGCGCGCAGGCGCAAAACGCAGCTGTCACAAACGCCGCAGGCGCTGTCCTCCCGGCTATAGCACGACCAAGTTAAATCGAAGGGCGCGCCCAGTTCAAGACACAGGCGCACGATTTCCGACTTGCGCAAGTGAATCAAGGGCGTAACAATTTCGATCCCGCCGTCCTTCGTGCCCAGCTTTATTACTTCATTGAACGCCTGGTAATAGGCGGGGCGGCAATCAGGATATCCCGAACTGTCCTGTTCCACCGCGCCGATAAAGATCCTTCCGGCGCCGAGCACCTCCGCCCAACTCACGGCCACCGACAGGAAATGAGCGTTGCGGAACGGCACATAGGTTACCGGAATATCTTTTCCCATGCTGTGCGATTCCGGAACCCCAATGCTGCGGTCGGTCAGGGCCGAACCGCCGATGGCAGAGAGCGCCTCGTTCCTGACCAGCAGGCGGTCCCGAATCCCCAGGCGATCGCAGATGGCGAAAAAAGCTTGACGTTCGCGCTCCTCGGTGCGCTGTCCGTAACTGACGTGCACCGCGGCCGCGTCGTAATCGCGTGCCGCGAGAGCGGCGCAGACACAGGAGTCCATCCCGCCACTCAAGAGGACGACCGCGCGTTGGGCAGGTTTCACCATGAGTTAGATGTCGTCGCGGACTGAACCGCCGTCCGCGGCCCATAAAAGTAGCGCCGGCGTATCGCCGGCTGTCGGGAGGGGTCCCGCCCTCCCCATCGGGCCGGCGGGACGCCGGCGCTACTCAAACCCCTTTCATCGCTGGATCCCAGATAAACTTATGCAGTTGCAGCCCAAGCCTCGCGGAGACACCATCCGCCAGCATCCATTCCGCCAGTTCGCGCGGGTCGAGCAGGCAGCAGGCAGAGTCGCGGGCGCCGCCGGCCTGCTTGCTGAAAGCGGGCGAGAACAGCACCGCATGGACTTGTCGATCGAGACGGTGACGGGCCACGAAGTCGCGGGCAAATTCATAATCGCTGCGATCGCTCAGCACAAATTTGACCTCGTCTTCCGGATTCAGGCAGTCGAGGTTTTCCATGTGAAAAGTGTCAGGCTCACCCGAGTTCGGGCATTTTACATCCACGATCTTGACCACCCGTCGCGGCACGCGCTGCAGCGGACGCTCGCCGCTGGTCTCGAGCAGTACGGTGTAACCCGCATCCAGAAGGCGCTGCATCAGCGGCACCACTTCGCGCTCCTGCAGCATCGGCTCGCCGCCCGTGATTTCGACCAGCCCGCCGGACGGGCTCATCTGCTCGACTTCTTCGATCACTTCTTCCACCGTCTGACGATGGCCGCCGGTGAAAGTGTACTCGCTGTCGCACCAGGAGCAACGCAGATTGCAACCGGTGAGGCGCACAAAAACGCAAGGCAGCCCCGCGTAGGTAGACTCGCCCTGGATCGATTTGTAGATTTCCGTAATCTGCATGATGAAGAAGCTGTCAGCTGTCAGTTCTCGGTTCTCAGTTTTTCCATTGTCATCCCGAGCGACCCGAGTCGAAGGCCGCCTACACGCCTACTCCGAATAAGTCGCGGTGGTCACATCAGTTTCGAATACAGTGACATTCTTGACTCGCACCCGGCCCTGGGTGACGCGATCCAGATTCACATTGGTCTCATCGTAAAAATATTTGGCCAGATTTTCCGCCGAGGGATTCAACACCTTGAAAGGATCTAGATCGTTGATCATCTGATGGTCCAGCCGGTCGATGACGGGTTTCATCGCCTCTTTCAGTTCCCTGAAATCGAGCAGCAAACCGGCTTTGTCCAGTTCCTTGCCGGCCAGGGTCACCCGCACCTTGTAGTTGTGCCCGTGCGGATTCTCGCACTTGCCCTTGTAGTTGCGCAGGTAGTGGCCCGCGGCAAAGGAATCTTCGACCGTAACCTCGTACATGGACCCTCTTGGCGACCGGCATGAATACAAGCCGGACCGCAACGGATTCTCTAACTTCCCATTTTAACCCGATCGGTGGCCCTTTCAGGCCATGTGGGGCGCACACTCTTGTCCGCCGCTTTTGACCTTGATTCAGCGGCCTGTGGCTCTTTTGTGAAACCAGAAGATTCCACGTCAAAGGATTAAAGTCAAAGGCGGCGGACAGGAGTGTCCGCCCCACACGTGCCGCATCCGAAGAAGTCTTCCACTTGCTTCAAGTCGGTGGTCCGTCGATAGGGCGGCAGGCTTTCCACGAACACCTTTCCGTACTGCTTCTTCAGGATGCGATTGTCCAATAGCACCAGCAATCCGCGATCATGCAGCGAGCGGATCAGGCGTCCGAAGCCCTGTTTCAGCGTGATCACCGCGGCCGGGACCTGGTACTGGAAAAAGGCGTTGCCGCCCTCGGCGTCGATCGACTTGACCCTGGCAGCCACCACCGGGTCGCTGGGCACCGCGAACGGCAGGCGGTCGATGATCACGCAACTCAGTTGCTCGCCCTGCACGTCCACGCCCTGCCAGAACGATGAAGTGGCAAACAGCACGGCATGGGGAGTCAGCCGGAATTCTTCCAGCAGGGCGGTTTTGGGCGCGTCGCCCTGCAACAGCATGGGGAATTCAAGTTCCCCCAGCAGGCGCTGGTAGACGTCGTTCATCTGCGCATAGCTGGTGAACAAGACGAAAGCGCGCCCGCGTGTGATTTCGAGCAGCCGCCGGATGCGGTCGGCCGCTTTCGCCGCGAATTGCGGGGTGCGCGGATCGGGAAGGTCCGGAGGCACGTAGAACAGAGCCTGATTTTCATAGTCGAAATGCGAAGGCAGGACGGCTTCCCGGGCGTGCTCCAGTCCGAGCCGTTGGAGCATGTATTCGAAACTGCCGCCGACAGCCAGCGTCGCCGAGGTCAGAACCGCGCATTCCAGTTTGTCGAACAGGCAAGTCTTGAGAATCGGCGCCACGTCGATGGGCGTAGCCTGGAGAAAAACATTCTGCTTGTCGCGTCCGCCGCGGCGGCGCTCGATCCAGAAGACGGTGTTGCGATCTTCCGATTCCATCAGAAAGCCGAGCTGCACCTGCAATTCCTGGGTGCGCCGGGCGAAGTTAAACACTTCTTCCGGCTTGGACGGCAGATTCTCCAATTCCGATCCCAAACGCGTGAGCGCCTGCTGCAGGCCCAGAAACTCGTCGCCGTTTTCCTCCATAAATTCGCGGCGGCTTTCGAAGGCGAAACGGCCATCGCCTTGCGGCAGCAGGGCGAAGAAAAACAGCGCCCGCTCGCGCAAGCTCTTCAATGCCCCCGAAAGCGAAGCCGACAGCATGTGGTTGCGTTGCAGAGAAACTTCGATGTCCCGGCAAAGCTCTTCAAAGCGCCCGTTGCTCACGGAGACCCCGAAATAGCTTCCGGCAACATCTTCCAGTTCGTGGCCTTCGTCGAAAATCACGGCGCCGGCCTCCGGCAGGATTCCGGCATCGGGCGCGTACTCGGCCTGCTGTTTGATGGAAAGGTCGGCAAAGAACAGGTGATGGTTGACGATGATGATGTCGCTCTCCATCGCCTTGCGATGCATTTCGGTGATGAAGCAGCGGTCCCATGCGCTGCATTTCTGTCCCAGGCAGGTATCGGAGCGGGCGTCAATCTTGTGCCACAGCGCGCTGGCCTCTGGAAGCGATGCCAACTCGGCGCGGTCCCCGGTATTCGTCACCTTTTCCCAGGCGGCGATGGCGCGGTAATGCTCGATTTCCTCCAGGCCGCTGAGCACGGGCTGGTCGGTGAGGTCATAGAGCTTCTTGCGGCAGAGATAGTTGTTGCGTCCCTTCATGTAGCAGACTTTGAGCTTGTCTTCGCCATGGGGAAAAAGCGCTTGTTCGAGAAAAGGGATATCTTTATGGAAGAGCTGTTCCTGCAGGTTCTTGGTCCCGGTGGAAATGATGACTCGCTTGCCGGAACGAATGACCGGGACCAGGTAGGCCAGTGTCTTGCCCGTGCCGGTGCCGGCTTCGACGATCAAGTGACGCTTCTCTTCCAGCGCCTGTTCGACGGCTTGCGCCATCTGCAACTGTCCCCGGCGAAACTCGTAGGCGGGGTGGGTGCGCGAAAGCACACCGCCCGGGGCGAAGAACTGATACAGCGAAACGTCGCGTTTCCTGGCGTCGGAGACGGGGGGCACAAAGTCACTATAATGTGGGGCGGACACTCTTGTCC